>CAKZJB010000036.1 GCA_936940865.1 uncultured Asticcacaulis sp.
ATGGCGAACAGGCTGACGCTGAAGGACAGGCTTCGGGAACGGGTCATGCGGCCTCTTGTCGGGGTCTCAGTCTTGGTATGGTTTGCGCCGGTCTTGTTCAGGCCTGACATGGAAGCTTACCTTTTGCCGTGGTGCGGACGGAGCGGATCACCGGCCCAAACCGAAGTGGTTGTTAATATCATTCCAGAAGGCGAACAACATCAATCCTAATATCAGGACGACGGCCACGCGAAAGGCGGCGTTCTGGAATCCTGCCGAAACGGGTTTTTTGGTCACACCCTGGTAGAGGTAGAAGGCCAGGTGGCCCCCGTCCAGGATCGGAACCGGCAGCAGGTTCAGGAAGCCGACGCCGACGGAAATGACGGCGGTCATTTCGAGGTAGAGGAAGAGATAGGCGCGCGCCTTTTCCAGCGGCGTCGCCTTGGCGGTGGCCACGGCGACCGTGAGATCGCCGGTGACCTTGGTCATGCCGACGATGCTGGAGATCTGCGTGCCGTTTTCCTTGCCGGTGAAGATGCGCGAAATATAGGTCAGGCTGCCGTCCAGCGTCTGCCAGGTCTTGTGTGCGCCGTCCAGCAGGGCCTCGGCGGGATTGAGCGACCGCGTGATGATCCTGTTGGTGCGCTGCAGGCCGATCTGGCCGACCGTCACCTTCGAGCCGTCCTGCGAGACCATGACCTTGCGCACCGGCGTGGCATACAGCGTCAGACGCTGGCCCTTGCGCTCAATGACGAAGGGAATGCGCGTGTCGGCGCGCAGCATGACCAGTTGCGCCACGTCGTCGAAGCTTTGAACGCCATGTCCGTCGACGCTGACGATATGGTCGCCCGGCTGGAAGCCCGCCGCCGCGGCCGGGCCGCCGGGCTGAACCAGGGCGACGTCGGCGGGCGCATAGGACTGGGGCACGGCCAGGCTGATGGCGGTGTACACCAGGATGGCCAGGATGAAATTGAACATCGGGCCGGCCAGGATGATCAGGAAACGCTGCCACAGCGGCTTGAAATGGAAGTAGTCCGTGACTGCCGCCGGGCCTTCGCGCGCCGTAATCGACTCGCGCGCCGCCTCCAGTTCCTCGGCCGAGGGCGACATCGAGGCGATGTTTTCGTCGCCGGCGAACTTGACGTAGCCGCCCAGCGGGAGTGCGCTGATGCACCATTCGACGCCGCGCTTGTCGACGATCTTGACGATGGCCTTGCCGAATCCGATGGAAAAGCGGTCTATGCGGGTCTTGAACAGGCGCGCGATGCTGTAGTGACCGTACTCATGGAAGGTCACGATCACCGAAATGATCAGCAGGAACGGCAAAACGCCCGCCAGTAAGTTCAGCAACAGCCGGTCTCCCTTCCCTCGTCCTTATGGTTACCTTATGCACCGACGCGGGTCGTGGTGAAAAGGTCGTGCATCAGGGCACGGACGGCAGAATCGATCTCGAGCGCCAGGGCCATGTACATATCGTCCTTATCACGACTTGCGTGAACCGGGGAAGGCTTAGACGGTAATTGAGCCCGCATCATGGCAGTTTCTACATATTCGGCGATTTGTAAAAAGCCGATGCGGCGGTCGAGAAAGGCCTGGACGCAGACCTCGTTGGCGGCATTGAAGACGATCGGCAGGCCGTTTCCGGCCTCCAGGGCCTGCCGGGCCAGACCCAGCATGGGAAAGGCGTCGAGGTCCGGCGCATGGAAGGTCATGCTTCCCTGGGCGACAAGGTCGAGCCTGGGCGCGTTCCATGCGACGCGGTCGGGCCAGCCGAGGCAATAGGAGATCGGCACCCGCATGTCGGGCGTGCCGAGCTGCGCCAGGCTGGAGCCGTCGGCATACTCGACAAGCGAGTGGATGACCGATTGCGGATGGACCACGACGTCGATCTTTTCCGAGGGCATGTCAAACAGATAGCTGGCTTCGATCAGCTCAAGGCCCTTGTTGGCCAGGGTGGCCGAGTCAATGGTGATCTTGGCGCCCATGGACCAGTTCGGGTGCTTCAGCGCCTGTTCGACGGTGACGGCCTTGAGATCCCCGCGCGTCCGGCCCAGGAAAGGCC
Organism: uncultured Asticcacaulis sp.; assembly: GCA_936940865.1. GTDB lineage: Bacteria > Pseudomonadota > Alphaproteobacteria > Caulobacterales > Caulobacteraceae > Asticcacaulis. The sequence continues at coordinate 2,042 of CAKZJB010000036.1, forward strand.
CGCCCGACGCCGTCAGTGTCAGCTTTGAAACCTTGTCGGCCTGGCGGGCATCCAATACCTGAAAAATCGCGTTGTGCTCGGAATCGACCGGCAGGATACGGCCGCCGTGGGCCGTGGCGCGGTCGATCAGCGCCCGTCCGCAGCACACCAGGCTTTCCTTGTTGGCCAGGGCCACCGTCGCCCCCGTCCCCGCCGCCGCCCAGACAGGTTTCAGGCCGGCAATGCCGACGATTGCCGCCATGACCCAATCGGCAGGGCGGACCGCGGCCTCTATGACCGCGTCGTCGCCACAGGCGATGGCAAGACCCGAATTGCCGATCAGCTCGCGGAAGGCCGGCCACTGGCTGTCGTCGGCCAGCACGGTGACGCGGGGGCGGAATTTCAGCGCCTGTTCGGCCAGCAGCTCGACGTTGCGGCCGCCCGTCAGGGCTTCGATAACGTAGTCCTCTCCCGGACGGCCGGTTTCTTCGAGCAGCCTGAGCGTCGATACACCGATCGAGCCTGTCGAACCGAGGATGGAGATGCGTCTCATATTTCCGTCCCTAAGAAGATGAGCATGCGCACGATGCCCAGGGCGAGGATGGCGAACATCAGGCCGTCGACCCGGTCCATCAGGCCGCCATGGCCGGGAATGAGCGCGCCGGCGTCCTTGACGCCGAAACGGCGTTTCAGCGCCGATTCCCAAAGATCGCCGGCCATGGTCGACAGGGCGACGATCAGGCCGACGACGATGGCCGACGTGTCGTGCGCCAGCAGGTGAGTGACGTCGGCCAGGGTCGCGGCCGTCAGCATGCCGGCGATCATGCCGCCGGCAAAGCCAGACCAGGTCTTGTTGGGCGAATAGCGCCGCCACAGCTTGGGACCGCCGACCAGCTTGCCGACAATATAGGCGGCGCTGTCCGACGCCCAGGCGATGAGAAACGCGAAAAACACCCAGTCGCGGCCGTTATGCGTGTCGCGCAGCCAGATCAGCACGATGGCCGGCACGCCGATGTAGAGGGCGCCGTAGGCGGCGTCGAGCCAGTTGCCCTTGAGCCTGTAGGCATACAGTCCCGCGCACAGGGCCCCGAAGGCCAGAATCAGGAAGGCCAGGACGGGATGGCTCATATAGGCGACGAAAACGCCCGAAAGCGTTGCCGCGCCGATCGCTATGGCCATGCGGCCCGAGGTCGCCGGCGCCGACATCAGCCCCCATTCGATGCACAGCAGGGCGACACCGATGCTCAGCATGACCAGGAACGGCCATGGCCGCGAGAACGGCATCCAGTCGAGCGGCATGGCGATGACGATCAGCACGATCGGGATCAACACCACCGCCGAGGCGACGCGGATCAGCAGTTCCTTGAGTTTGGCATTGCTTTTGGGCCGGGCGCCGCCCGGCTGCACGCTTGTCTCGGGCGGCTGCGGTGTTTCAGACCTGGCCCCCGCCGTCCGCGCCTTACGCGGATTCGACGGCATGGTCCGCCTCCAGTCCGCCGTACCGCCGGCTGCGGCGGGCAAAGACGTCCAGCGCCGCCTTGAGCGCATCGCGGCCGTAGTCGGGCCACAGGATGTCCTGGAACACGAACTCGGCATAGGCGGCTTCCCACAGCAGGAAGTTCGACAGCCGGTGTTCGCCGCTGGTGCGGATGAGCAGGTCCAGCGGCGGCAGGTCGTGCGTCGAAAGGCGTCGCTCGAACGTCTCCGGCGTGATGGCGGCGGGATCCAGCCTGCCTGCCCTCGCCTCTTCTGCCAGTTGCCGCGCCGCTTCGACGATGTCGGCCTGGGCGCCGTAGTTGAGCGCGACCTGAAGGAAGAAGCGCGAATTGTCTTTCGTCCTGGCGTGGGCGTCGTCGACCATGGTGACGATGTCGGGCGGCAGGCCTTCGCGCTGGCCGATGATGCGTACGCAGACGCCTTCGCGGCGCAGGCGCTCGAGGTCGGCCTTGATGAAGGCGCGCAAGAGGCCCATCAGGTCGCTGACCTCATCGGCCGGGCGGCGCCAGTTTTCCGTCGAAAACGCGAATACCGTCATATGGGTGACGCCAAGGTCGACGGCGGCGGTTATGGTGCGTTTCAGCGCCTCGACGCCGGCGCGGTGGCCCAGCGTCCGGATCTGGCCCTTCCCTTTGGCCCAGCGCCCGTTGCCGTCCATGATGATGGCGACGTGCAACGGTTTGCCGTCCGCGCACGGTTGCCCGGAGGCGGGCTTGGGCGGGGTTGCGGGCGGCGTGCCAAGGGGCATGAATCGGGCTTTCGGATCGTACACAACTGAGGGCTTGAGGCGCCATCCTAGAGCAGGAAGCGCCCTTGCCCTATAGAGGAGCGAAAAAAATCGAACGCAGGTTACACCTGCATGATCTCGGCTTCCTTGGTTTTCAGCATTTCGTCGATGCGCTTGATCGCCGCGTCGGTGAAATTCTGAATTTCGGTCTGGCCCTTCTTTTCCTCGTCCTGACTGATTTCCGACGCCTTTTCGGCCTTTTTGAGGTCGTCATTGGCGTCGCGGCGGACGTTGCGCACGGCGATGCGCTGGGTTTCGGCGTACTTGCCGGCGATCTTTGCCAGCTCCTTGCGGCGCTCTTCGGTCAGCGGCGGGATGGGAATGCGCAGGGTCTGGCCGTCGGTAATCGGGTTGAGGCCGAGGCCGGCGTTGCGGATGGCCTTCTCGACCGAGACCACCAGGCCCTTGTCCCACACGCTGACGCTGATCATGCGCGGCTCGGGCACCGAAACGGCGGCGCAGGAGGTCAGTTGCATCGATGAACCGTAGGCGTCGACCATGACCTGGTCGAGCAGCGACGCCGAGGCGCGTCCGGTGCGCAGGCCGCCGAATTCGTCCTTGAGCGCCGCGACGGCCTTGTCCATGCGGTCCTTGTAACGGTTGAGATCGGGCTTCATGGCTGTTTCTCGCTTCTGTTCTTGGTGAAACTTAGTTGGAAATGACGGTGTGCGTGCCGCCGCCGTGGATGACCTTGTTCAGTTCGCCTTCCGTGCGGATCGAAAAGACGACGATCGGAATGTCGTTTTCGCGCATCAGCGACACGGCCGAGGCGTCCATGACCTTCAGGTCGCGCGACAGCACATCCATGTAGGTCAGGGTGTCATAGCGTTTGGCTGCCTTGTCCTTCTTGGGATCGGCAGTATAGACGCCGTCCACCGACGTGCCCTTGAACAGCGCGTCGCAGTCCATCTCCGCGGCACGGAGCGCGGCGGCGGTGTCGGTCGTGAAATACGGCGCGCCCGTCCCCGCGGCGAAGATTACGACCCGGCCCTTTTCGAGGTGACGGATGGCGCGGCGGCGTATGAAGGGCTCACAGACGGCATTCATCTGGATGGCCGACTGCACGCGGGTGTCGATGCCGAGTTTTTCGAGGGCATTCTGCATGGCCAGCGCGTTCATCACGGTCGCCAGCATGCCCATATAGTCGGCCGAGGATCGTTCCATGCCGACGGCCGCCTTGGACAGGCCGCGGAAGATATTGCCGCCGCCGATGACCAGGCACAGTTCAACCCCGGTGCGCGCGACCTCGGCGATCTCCTCGGCGACGGCCTGGACGGTCTTCATATCGATCCCGAAGCCCTGGTCGCCCATCAGCACTTCGCCCGACACCTTGAGCAGGATACGTTTGTACTTCAGCTCGGATGTCGAGGTCATGAGAATCTCCGGAAATATGAATGATGAAAAGTTGCGCTCTGAATAGTTCGGGCTTTTGTCATACGCAAGCGTTTCGCGCGGCGGATACAAAAAGAGCGCGGCCTTTGCGGGCCGCGCTCCTGAATTGCAAGGTTCGGTAAACCTTAGACGGCGCCGGTCATCGAGGCGACTTCGGCGGCGAAGTCGTCCTGCTTCTTCTCGACGCCTTCACCCAGGGCCAGGCGGGTAAAGCCCTTGATCGTGACGGGGGTACCCAGCGTCTTGGCCGTTTCGGCGACCAGTTGCTCGACCGTCTGGTCCGGGTTCATGACGAAGGCTTGCTTGAGCAGCACGACTTCTTCGAAGAACTTGCGGATGCGGCCTTCGACCATCTTTTCGACGACCTGGGCGGGCTTGCCCGATTCCAGCGCCTGCTCGGTGAAGATCGCCTTTTCGCGTTCGACCGCGGCCGGGTCGAGATCGTCGGTCGACAGCGAGAGCGGCTGGGTCGCGGCGACGTGCATGGCGACCTTGCGGCCCATGTCCTTCAGCGCGTCCGGATCGCCGGCCGATTCGACGGCGACAAGCACGGCGATACGGCCGAGGTCCGGCGCGATCGCGTTGTGGATGTAGGTGGCGACGACGCCTTGCGACACCGAGTGACGGGCCATGCGGCGCACGACCATGTTTTCACCGATGGTGGCGACGAGATTCGTCAGTTCGTCCTGAACCGCAGCCGCGACGCCTTCGACCGAGTCGTTGGCCAGGCCGGCCTGGCCGGCATTGCGGGCAAGCGTCTGGAACAGCTCGTTACGGGCGACGAAGTCGGTTTCGGCGTTCACTTCGACGGCGGCGGCGGTCATGCCGGCGCCGTCCACGCGGGTCGCGACGGCAACCAGGCCTTCGGCGGCGACGCGGTCGGCCTTCTTGGCGGCCTTGGACAGGCCCTTGGTGCGCAGCCAGTCCATGGCGGCTTCGATGTCGCCACCGTTTTCGCTCAGGGCCTTCTTGCAGTCCATCATGCCCGCGCCGGACTTTTCGCGCAGGTCCTTGACGAGGGCGGCAGTGATCTCAGCCATAAAATCCTCCTGGATCGGAAATTCGAATACCGGCTTCCTGGCCGGGGTTCATGTCAATTCAGTAACAGCTTAAAGCCTTCCGGCTTTAAGCTGTTGAATACGATGCGCGGCCCCAAACGACGGCCGGCAATATGCTTAGCCTTCTGCCGTGTCTTCGGCGGCCAGGGCCGGTTCGACCGGAGCGATGGCGGCGCCCAGATCGACGCCCGAAGCGACCTGGCCGGCGGCCAGACCGTCGAGGATCGCGTCGGCGATCAGGTCGCAGTACAGTTGCAGCGCGCGGGCGGCGTCATCGTTGCCCGGGACCGGGTAGGTGATGCCGTCCGGATCCGAGTTCGAGTCGAGGATGCCGATCACCGGGATGTTCAGCTTGCGGGCTTCCTGGATGGCGATCGCTTCCTTGTTGGTGTCGATCACGAACATCAGGTCGGGGATGCCGCCCATGTCCTTGATGCCGCCGAGGCTGAGTTCGAGCTTTTCACGCTCACGCGTAAGCGTCAGCAGTTCCTTCTTGGAACGGCCGGCCGGGTTGGTGTCGAGGACCTGTTCCAGTTCACGCAGGCGCTGGATCGAACCCGAAATGGTGCGCCAGTTGGTCAGGGTGCCGCCGAGCCAGCGGTGGTTGACATAGTACTGGGCCGAACGCTTGGCGGCCGCGGCGATCGGGGCCTGGGCCTGGCGCTTGGTGCCGACGAACAGGACGCGGCCACCGGCGGCGGCGACTTCACGCGCCTTGAGCAGGGCCTGATGGAACAGCGGCAGGGTTTGCGACAGGTCGATGATGTGGATGTTGGAGCGCGAACCGAACAGGTAGCGTTCCATCTTCGGGTTCCAGCGGTGAGTCTGGTGACCGAAGTGCGCGCCGGCTTCGAGCAGGAGGCGCATAGAAACGTCAGGCATAGCCATGGATAGATCTTCCTTCTTCCGATAATCCTCCGCAGACTAAAAAGCGATACGAACTGTACCGCCTCGGAACGTCCCTCCCGGGCTGCCGGGATTGGCAAGGCAAGGAGCGGCGTACGTCTGCGTGTGAGATGACGCGCACCTAGTCATAAATTCCGGAAAAAGCAACCCTCCAGGGCACAAAAAATGGAGGAATTGAAACGATTTGAACGGCAAACCGGGTCAGGATTTACCCCTGCGCCTACACATCCTCGAAATAAAGCACGCCCGGAAGGCTTTTCAGACGCCCGCGCAGTTGCGCGTCGAGACGATAGCGTTGCGGCAGCTTGAGCTCGATCTCGCCCTCGCCGCCGACTTCGCCCAGCAGGCTGATTTCCCCGCCCTGCGGCGATTTCGACTCTTCGAGATAGGTGCGAAGCTGGGCAAGATCGACAACCTGCCCCAGATGCACGCGCAGGCCCATGTCCGAGGTATTGAGCGAATTGGCCATGGGCGACGCGTCGTCGCCGAAGAAGCGTACCTCCCCGTCCCGGCCTTTTGAGCGCACCTTGAGCACGATCGAGCCGCCGGGTTCGAGGTGGTCGCGGTTCTTGCGCAGCGATTCCGGCGGGAACAGCACCTCGTATTCGCCCGTCGGGTCCGACAGGGTCACGAAGGCGAATTTTTCGCCAGAACCCGCGGCGGCGCGCTCCTGGCGGCGCCGCACCACGCCGGCCATGCGGAAGGCTTCGCGGCCTTCCTGGGCCAGCGCCAGCGCCTCGGCGTAAAGCGTGACATTGCGGCGCTTGAAGACGTCGAGCATGTCCTGAAGGGGATGGCCCGACAGGTAAAAGCCGATGGCCGCCAGTTCCTCGTCGAGGCGTTCCGGCCCCGAGGTCATGGGTACGTTCGGCACGCGCGGGCGCGAGGCCTGGCTGGAGCCGAACAAGCTGACCTGAGACGAGGCGCGCTCGGCCGCCATGCTCTGGGCGTAGGCAATGAACAGGTCTGCGCACTTGACGATCTGGGCGCGGTTCGGGTGAATCGAATCGAAGGCCCCGGCCTTGGCCAGGTTTTCGAGGGCGCGCTTGTTGACCGCCTTGGGGTCTATGCGCTCCAGAAAGTCGAAGATGTCGGTGAAGCGCCCGCCCTCTTCCCGGGCCTGAACGACGCTCTGCATGGCTTCGAAGCCGACATTGCGGATGGCGCCGAGCGCATAAAGAATTTCGCCGTTTTCGACGTCGAAATCGGCCATGCAGCGGTTGATGTCGGGCGGAACGATGGTGATGCCGAAGCGGCGGGCGTCCTGGTAGAACACCGCCAGCTTATCGGTGTTGGTGATATCGAGGCTCATGGTCGCGGCGAAGAACTCGACCGGATGGTTGGCCTTGAGATAGCCCGTCTGGTAGGAAATGAAGGCGTAGGCGGCGGCGTGCGACTTGTTGAAGCCGTAGCCGGCGAACTTGTTCACCAGTTCGAAGATTTCGTCGGCCTGCTTTTCGTCGACGCCCTTCTCCTTGGCGCCGGAGATGAAACGGGCCTTTTGCAGGTCCATTTCCTCTTTCTTCTTCTTGCCCATGGCCCGGCGCAGGAGGTCGGCTTCACCGAGGCTGTAGCCCGACAGGATCTGGGCGATCTGCATCACCTGTTCCTGATAGATGATGACGCCGTAGGTTTCCTTCAGCACCGGCTCGAGCGACGGATGCAGCATATCGATTTCCATCCGGCCGAACTTACGGTCGACATAGGTGTCGATATTGTCCATCGGGCCTGGACGGTAGAGCGAGATCAGGGCGGTGATTTCTTCCAGAGAGCCGCAGCGCATCTTGCGCAGCGTGTCGCGCATGCCCTGGCTTTCAAGCTGGAACACGCCGATCGACTGACCCGACGCCAGAAGCTCATAGGTCGGCTTGTCGTCGAGCGGCAGGGTCGAATAGTTGATGTCGATGCCGCGCTTCTTCAGGTACTTCTGCGCACGGTCGAGCACGGTCAGGGTCTTGAGGCCCAGGAAGTCGAACTTGACGAGGCCCGCGCTTTCGACCCACTTCATGTTGAACTGGGTCGCCGGAATGTCCGAGCGCGGATCGCGATAGAGCGGCACCAGCTCGGTCAGCGGCCGGTCGCCGATGACGATGCCGGCGGCGTGGGTCGAGGCGTTGCGGAACAGGCCTTCCAGGCGCAGCGCAGTATCGAGCAGGTTGCGGACCGTGTCCTCTTCGTCGCGCGCCTGCTTGAGGCGCGGTTCGATCTCGATGGCCTGGGCCAGCGTCGTGGGATTGGCCGGATTGTTCGGCACCATCTTACACAGGCGATCGACCTGGCCCAGCGGCAGCTGCATCACCCGGCCGGTGTCGCGTAAGACCGCGCGCGCCTGCAGCGTACCGAAGGTGATGATCTGCGCCACGCGGTCGCGGCCGTACTTGTTCTGGACGTAGGTGATGACCTCTTCGCGGCGCTCCTGGCAGAAGTCGACGTCGAAGTCGGGCATGGACACCCGTTCGGGATTGAGGAAGCGTTCGAACAGCAGACCGAAGCGCAAGGGATCGAGATCGGTGATGGTCAGCGCCCAGGCGACCAGCGAACCGGCGCCCGAACCCCGGCCCGGGCCGACGGGCACGCCGTGCGACTTGCCCCACTTGATGAAGTCCGAAACGATCAGGAAGTAGCCCGGGAAGCCCATCTTCTGGATGACCCCGACCTCGCGTTCCAGACGCGCCCAGTAGTCTTCCTCGGGGACGGCCAGCTTGACCTGCTTCAGGCGTTCCTTCAGGCCCTCGCGCGCCTGAAAGGCCAGTTCCTCGGCCTCGTTGCGGCCCTGTCCCGTATCGAAGCGCGGCAGGATGGGATCGCGCTTGGCGACCAGGAAGGCGCAGCGCCTGGCGATTTCGATCGTGTTGTCGCACGCTTCCGGCAGGTCAGCGAACAGCTCGCGCATCTTGTCCGCCGGTTTGAACCAGTGCTCGGGCGTGACGCGGCGCCGGTCTTCGACACCCAGAAAGGTGCTGTCAGAGATGCACAGCAGCGCTTCGTGGGCGCGGTACAGGTCCGGAGTCGCGAAATAGGCGTCGTTGGTGGCGACCAGGGGCACGTCGTGGGCATAGGCGTAGGCGACCAGGCCGGCTTCGGTCGGGCTGCCCTTGATGCCACCATTCGGGCTGCCGTCGTGGCGCTGAAGTTCGATATAGAAGCGGTCGCCGAAGGCGTCCTGCATCATCTTCAGCGCGGCATTGGCCTCGTCGGGCTTGTTCTGCCGAAAGGAGACGTCGACGGGACCGTCGAAACCGCCCGACAGCAGGATCAGGCCCTCGCTGTGTTCGCACAGCTGATCCCAGGTGACGTGCGGTTCGGTGAAGCCGTCATTGTCGACGAAGGCGATCGAGGACAGTTTGGTGGCGTTGAGATAGCCCTGCTCGTTCTGCACGTAGACGGCAACGGTCGGAATGCGCGCCCAGCGCTCGGTCGGCGTACCGCCGATTCCCTTGACCGGAAGGGCGCAGGCAATGACGGGCTGAACGCCGGCGTCCTTGCAGTATTGGGAGAATTCGAGGGCGCCGTAGAAATTGCAACGGTCGGTAATGGCCACGGCCGGCATGCCGTTCTTGGCCGCCAGCTTGGCCGCTTCGGACGCCTTGATCGCGCCTTCGAGCAGCGAATAGGCCGAGCGCACTCTGAGATGGATAAAGTCTCCACTCATGGCAGCCCTCCCTAAGACACGATGGAATCAGACCATCGACACCGCGTGACACACGACGAAGACAAAAGCGGCAACCGCGGTGAAAGACAACACGTGATGCAGGGTCGCGACCATTTTTCCACACTCCTGATGGGCTGCGTCTCGAAGCGAACCGTTCTGGTCCGCCTGTGATCAATTCACGTTATGTTCTATATTCGCTGTTTGTTCTCGCTGCAAGGGGAATCTGTGAACAATGAGAACAAAATAAGAAGTATGTTTTATATCAGCGACTTACGAGGCGCTTTCCGGAACGAACGGTACAAGGACTCCGTTCTCCAGCTTGACCACACGATCCATGTGCCGCGCCAGTTCCAGGTTGTGCGTGGCAATCAGTGCGCCCACCCCTTCGGCCTTGACGGTGGCTTTCAAAGCATCGAACACGGCTTTCGACGTATCCGGATCGAGATTGCCGGTCGGCTCGTCGGCCAGCAACAGGCGCGGTTTGTTGGCCAGGGCCCGGGCGATCGCGACGCGCTGCTGTTCCCCGCCCGACAATTGCGCCGGCTGGTGGTCGAGGCGTTCGGCAAGGCCCAGGCTTACGAGCAGTTCACGCGCCCTCGCCTCGGCGTCTTTCTGCGGCCGCCCCAGGATACGCATCGGCAGGGCGACATTGCCTAGCGCTGTGTATTCCGGCAGCAGATGGTGGAACTGATAGACGAAGCCGATCTTTTCGAGACGGGCGCGGGTGCGGCGGCGTTCGTCCGCCTTGGCGAAGTCCTCGCCGTCGATAACCAAACCGGCATTGGGCGCGGCTTCGAGCAGGCCCACCGCGTGCAGCAGCGACGACTTGCCCGAGCCCGATGGGCCGACCAGGCCGATGAATTCGCCCTGGGCGATGTCGAGGTCGGCGCCCTTGAGCACGGACAGCGACTTGCCGTCGCCCAGCGCGTAGTCGCGATGCAGGTCGCGGAGCGTAAGAACGGGCTTATTCATAGCGCAGCGCCTCTACCGGTTCGAGCTTGGCCGCCCACAGCGAGGGGAACAGTGTCGAAACGCACGCGGCCAGAAGGGAACCGATCACAACGAAGGCGACTTCGCCCGGCTCCATCCTGGCCGGTACGTGGTCGAGATAATAGATATCCGGATTGAACAGCTTGGTGTGAAAGACCCATTCCAGGAAATACTGGATCTGCGCGATAAAGGTGCAGAACAGCGCGCCGAGCATCAGGCCGGACAGGGTACCCGCCGCGCCGATCGAACTGCCGGTCAGGAAGAAGATGCGCGTCACGGAGAAACGGTCCGCGCCCATGGTCCTGAGGATCGCTATGTCGCGCGTCTTGTTCTTTACCAGCATGACGATGCCGGAAATGATGTTGAGCGCGGCGATGATGACGATGAAGAACAGGATGAAGCGCATGGCCATGCGTTCCACATTGAGCGCGCCCCACAGCGAGGAGAACTGCTGTGTCCAGTCCTGGTACATCGCGCCCTCGCCCGCCGCGTGGACGATGGGCGCGCGCATTTTGGCGATGTCGTAGGCGAGTTCAGGCTTCACCTTGACCTCGACCATGTCCCACTCGTCCTCGCGGTCGAAGAAAAGCTGCGCCTGCTGGATCGGCATGTAGATGGTCGCCTTGTCGAAGTCGCTGACGCCCGAATGGAAGATGCCGATGATGGTGTAGCTCTTGCGCCGCGGTGTCGAGCCGAAGGCGGTCGATCCGCCCGACGACACCAGCGTCACGCTATCGCCGGCGGCCAGTCCCAGCCGCGTCGCCAGGCCGTCGCCTACGACGATGCCGTCGCCGCCGTAATCGCCCTGGCCGAAGCTGTCGAGCGAGCCGCCCTTTTCGATGGTCTTGGCGATGATCGGCGTGTTGCGCAAGGCTTCCGGCGCCACGCCGCGCACATAGGCGCCGTCGATATCGCCGACACCACTCTGGATCAGCGCCGCGGAGGTCAGGTAGGGCGTGACCTGCGTGACGCCCGGCACCGCGCGCACGCGGTCGAGCATCTGGTCGCGGTGCGCGAAGTCGTTGAGCGGCCGGCCGTATATCACTGCGTCGCCGCCGAAGGCCAACAACCGCGTGATCATCTCGGTCTGGAAGCCATTCATGATCGACAGGGTCGATATCAGAGCGGTCACCGCAAGCGTGATGCCGACATAGGAGATGATGGCGATGACGGCTATGCCGCCATCCTTGCGCCGCGTGCGCAGGTAGCGCATGGCCAGGCTGACTTCCCAGCCCTTGAACCCGAACAGCGCGCGCAGCCAGTCCATCTTATGCTTTCGTCAATTGCGCCAGGGCGGCTTCGAGCGGCAGGACCTGGCGTTCACCGGTGGCGCGGTCTTTCAGCTCGACATTGCCTTCGGCCAGCCCCTTCGGCCCGATGATCAGTTGCTTCGGAATGCCGATCAGGTCCATCGAGGCGAACTTGGCGCCGGGGCGATCGTCGCTGTCGTTATAGAGCACGTCGACCCCGGCCTTTTGCAGCGCCTTGTAGGCCTGTTCGCAGGCCGCGTCGACGGCGGCATCGCCCACGCGCAAGCTGACGACTGCCACGTCGAACGGCGCGACGCTTTCCGGCCAGATGATGCCGTTTTCGTCGTGGCTGGCCTCGATGATGGCGCCCAGCAGACGCGACACGCCGACGCCGTAGCTGCCCATGTGGACATTGATGTCCTTGCCATCGGGGCCCGACACCGCGGCCTTCATCGGCTTCGAGTACTTTTCGCCGAAATAGAAGATGTGGCCGACCTCGATGCCGCGCGCCGACAATTGCTTGTCGGCGGGAATGGCGCCGAAGGCGGCTTCGTCGTGCATTTCCTCGGTCGCGGCATAGAGGCTGGTGCGCTCGTCGAAGATGTCTTGCAGATTATCCCAGTCGACGTCGTCGCCGGGCGCCGGCATGTCGACCAGATCCTTGTGGCAGAAGACGGCGCTTTCGCCGGTGTCGGCCAGGATGATGAATTCGTGCGACAGGTCGCCACCGATCGGGCCGGTGTCGGCGCGCATCGGCACGGCCTTGAGACCCATGCGCGAGAAGGTGTTGAGATAGGCCACGAACATGCGGTTATAGGCCTTGCGCGCCGATGGTTCGTCGATATCGAAGCTGTAGGCGTCCTTCATCAGGAATTCGCGGCCGCGCATGACGCCGAAGCGCGGACGCTGTTCGTCGCGGAACTTCCACGAGATCTGGTAGAGGTTGAGCGGCAGGTCCTTGTACGACCGCACGCTGGCGCGGAAGATGTCGGTGACCATTTCCTCGGCCGTGGGCCCGTAGAGAAGATCGCGTTCATGGCGGTCCTTGATGCGCAGCATCTCCTGGCCGTAGTCGTCGTAACGGCCGCTTTCGCGCCACAGGTCGGCCAGTTGCAGGGTCGGCATCAGCAGCTGGACGGCGCCGGCCTTCAGCATCTCTTCCTCGACGATGCGCTCGACCTTGCGCAGGACGCGCAGGCCCAGCGGCAGCCAGGCATAGATGCCGGCGGCCTCCTGGCGGATCATGCCGCAGCGGAGCATCAGGCGGTGCGAAACGATCTGGGCTTCGGAAGGGTTTTCTTTGAGCAGCGGCAGGAAGTAGCGCGACAGGCGCATGGCGAGAATCCATGGTTGGAATTGGGTCGGCGCAAACTAATCAGCCGCCGGGCTCATGTGAAGCGCCGAAACGACAAAAATAGGGCGAAATGTCAGCGCTTTGCGCTTCAGGCCGGAATTTGCGGCAGTGGAATATGGACGACGTTGATGACGATGATGGCGATAAGCCAAATGACGAGCGCCACCAGCGTGTTGAGCCTGACCTTCTTGCCGAGGTTATGGATGGCTGGCGCGCCCGGATCCTCGCCTTTTCCCGGCGTGATTCCCGCCTCATGCTGGCTGACATTGCCGCCGAGCGGCAGTACGGCGAAGAAGGTCACCCACCAGATCATCAGGTATATGGCAAGCCAGGAGATGATTTTGGTGAACATGACGCTTCCTCATTTTCAGCTCAATCGCCGCCGCACGGGCGGCAGCCCGCTGCCGGTGGCGACCGGGTGAACCTCGGTCCCCACCGGGATCAGACCAGGCCGAGGCTTTCGTCCATCCCTAATACCAGATTGAGGTTTTGTACAGCCGCGCCCGAAGCCCCCTTGCCCAGGTTGTCGAAAACCGCCACCAGGTTGGCCGTCTGGGTGTCGTCGTCGCCGAAGACGTGGATCAACAATTGATTGGTGTCGCGGAATGCGTCGGCATTGACCGATTTGGCCGCGGCGGACTCCTCGGCCGTGGCAACGCGCACGAATCGTTCGCCGGCATAATGGGCCGTAAGCAGGCTGCGGATGGCTTCGACATCCGGCTCGTCCGGAAGCGCCCACAGGTGCAACGGTACCTCGACGATCAGGCCCTGCGGGAATTTTGCGACGGTCGGCGAGAACAGTGGCGGGTTTTCAAGACCCGAATAGAGCTGCATTTCCGGCAGGTGCTTGTGCGTCAGGCCGGTGGCGTAGATGCGTTCATGGCCCTGGCCGCTTTCGAATTCCGCAATCATTGACTTTCCGCCGCCGGTATAGCCCGAAAGCGAGGTCGCGGTGATCGGAAAGAAGGGCGGGATGACGCCGACCTCGGCCAGCGGCCGGGTCAGCGCGATGAAGCCCGTGGCGTGGCAGCCGGGATTGGTGATGCGCTTCGACGCGGCAATGGCTTCGCGCTGACCGTCGGTCATTTCCGGGAAGCCGTAGGTCCAGCCTTCGGCTACGCGATGCGCCGTCGAGGCGTCGATGATGCAGGTATGGGCATTGTCGCAAAGGGCGGCCGCTTCCCGCGCCGCATCGTCCGGCAGGCACAGGATGACGGCGTCGGCGGAATTGATGGCGTCCTTCCGGGCGGCCGCGTCCTTGCGGTTGGCGTCCGACAGGCGGATCAGTTCGATGTCCGGGCGCTTTTCCAGGCGCTCGCGGATTTGCAGGCCCGTCGTGCCGGCTTCGCCGTCGATGAAGATTTTATGGGGCATGATGGGAGCTCCTGCGGGGAATTGGAATAGTTGAGTGTGTGGTTCGACCCCACCACCGCCCTTCGGGCGGTCCCCCTCCCCTGATACCCGGGGAGGTTCGGGAGTAGAAAAAAGGCGCTTCGGAAACCGAAGCGCCTTTTAATGCAACCAAGTGCGCTGCGATTAACGCTTCGAGAACTGGAACGAACGGCGAGCCTTGGCGCGGCCGTACTTCTTACGCTCGACGACGCGCGAGTCGCGGGTCAGGAAGCCGGCGGCCTTCAGCGCCGGACGCAGACCGGGTTCGTAATAGGTCAGAGCCTTCGACAGGCCGTGGCGGATGGCGCCGGCCTGGCCCGACAGACCCGAACCGTGGACCGAAACGATGACGTCGAATTGCGACGCACGCTCGGTCAGGTTCAGCGGCTGCGCGATCATCATGCGCAGCACCGGACGGGCGAAATAGACTTCCTGTTCGCGGCCGTTGATGATCCACTTGCCGGAGCCCGGCTTGATCCAGACGCGGGCGACGGCGTTCTTGCGCTTGCCGGTGGCATAGGCGCGGCCGTACTTGTCCAGTTGCTGGACGCGCTCGACGGGAGCCTCGACCGGGTTGGACGACAGGGCTGCCAGGGCTTCGAGGCCTTGCGCCGGGGCGGTTTGTTCTTGAACTTCGGCCATTATCAGACGCTCCGGACGTTCTTGCGGCTCAGGGCCTTGAAGTCGACGACTTCGGGGTTCTGGGCTTCGTGGGGATGGGTGGCGCCGGCATAGATGCGCAGTTGCGTCATCTGCTTGCGTGCCAGCGGGCTTTCCTTGGGCAGCATGCGCTCGACCGCCTTGGTTAGGACGCGCTCGGGGTAACGGCCGCCGAGCAGTTGGCCCATGGTGCGGGTCTTGACGCCGCCGGGGTGGCCCGTGTGCCAGTGGAACACCTTGTCCGTCAGCTTCTTGCCGGTGAAGTGCACCTTGTCGGCATTGATGACGATGACATTTTCGCCGGAATCGACGTTCGGCGTATAGTCGGGCTTGTGCTTGCCGCGAAGACGCATGGCGATGAAAGCGGCGAGACGGCCGACAACGGCGTCCTCGGCGTCGATCACGATCCACTTCTTCTCGACATCGGCGGGCTTGCGGGCCGCGGTGGTGGACGTCAACATGAGAAAAATCCTTTTGGGTCGCACGGGCACAAGCCTGTGCGGCGAAGAGGCGCGTCGTATACGGGAACGCCCCTATGCTGTCAACGCATTATTTTTGACAAAATTCCTGAAATCCATCTGAATTCGTTCAGGAATTTTCAATAGGTATTAAATTACCGCATCAAAATCCACCGCGGCGGAAGGCCCGTTCGGCTCGGAAGACGTTCCACGCCAGGATAAGGCTGAGCGCCAGCAACAGGCCCGCCGTCAGCTGGTGCGCCAGGGCCAGCCAGAAATTCACCACGGTATAGAGGGTTGCGATGCCCAGCATCGCCTGCAGCGTCGCCGTTCCGGCCACCGCCCAGGCAAGCCCCTTGAGGCCGTCGTCCTGCGCGCGGCGGGACACCATGAAGGCGAAGAAGACGGCCAGGCCCCACAGCAGATAGGCGTTCATCCGGTGCATGAACTGCACCACGCCCTGATCGTGAAGAAGGACCGTGCCGATCCCCTCGTTCCAGTCGGTATAGGGCACGAAGCTGCCGTTCATCATCGGCCAGTCGTTATAGACCAGGCCCGCCTGGTTGCCGGCGACCAGGGCCCCCAACAGGCATTGCAGGTAGACGAGCCCGGCGATCGCACCGGCGGCCAGCCGCCAGTTCAGCGGGGCGCCGCGGTGCCTGGGCGCGCCCTCGCCTGCCTCGAGCCCCGTCCACAGCGTCCAGCCAAGCAGCAGGAAGGCCATCCCGAGGTGAAACATCAGCATTTCCGGCGCCACCAGCACGCGCTTGGTCAGGCCCGAGGCGACCATCAGCCAGCCCACCAGCCCCTGGAAGGCGACCAGGCCGATGGCGACGCAGGCGCGCCAGAAGATACGTCCCGGGATCTCCTTCATCAGCCAGAAGAAGACGAAAGGCAGAAGATAGATGACGCCCAACAGCCGGGCGATCAGGCGGTGCGACCATTCCCACCAGTAGATGGTCTTGAACTGCTCGACCGTCATGTGCGGATTAAGTTGGGTATATTGCGGAATCTTCTTGTAGTTGGTGAATTCCGCCGCCCAGGCGGCGTCCGATCCTGGCGGGATGACGCCGGAAATCGGCTTCCATTCGGTGATCGACAGCCCCGACGTCGTCAGGCGCGTGGCGCCGCCGACGACCAGCAGGACCAGAATGGTGAAGGCCGCGAAGAACAGCCAGGCGGCGACGGTCGGCGACCGCAAGGGAAGCCGCGCCTTGCTGCGGAGCTTGCGCCCGGCCTTGGCGATGACGGAGGTCGATGATTTGAAGGGGAGTCGCACGATAGATTACTAACGCCTCTCGAAACGAAAGCCGGGACTGCGGCTTGCCGTGAGCGCCGGGAAACGATAGGTTTGATGAAAACGGCGGCGCACGAACGGGACAATGTTGCCCATACAGGCCGGGCGATTTCAAGCCGGAACGACAAGAAAAAGACGAGGCAAGGCGGCATGACTGCGGAAAACTACATTCTGGCCATTGTAGCCGGCCTGATCGCCGGCTGGATCGCCAATCTTATGTCCAAAAGCCGTTTCAGCTTCCCGATCAACCTGTTCGTCGGCATCTTCGGCGCGATACTGCTGAACTTCTTCCTGCGTTCGGCGGAAAAGATCGACAATCATTTCTTTTCGGTCCTGTGGGTGTCGCTTGCCGGGTCCAGCGTGCTTTTGCTGCTCTTCCACCTGACACGCCGATTCGAGCGCCGCTGAGCCATGGACGCCCCACGCAGAGGTCTTAGCCTGCCCGTTCGCCGCGCCATCGCCTGTGCCGGTATCCTGGTGTTCGTCGTCGTCTATATCATGGTGGCCAGCGATATCGGCCGTCATCTGCCGGACAATCCCCTGGTGCAATTGCTGTTCTATGCGCTGGCGGGAACGCTGTGGGGCGTGCCGGTATTGCCGCTGATCTCCTGGTCCGAAGCCTACAGGCGCAAGAAATGAGCGAGCCGACGGAAGCCCGGCCGCGGCCGCTGGGCAAGGGCCGCATCGAGGCGTTCAGCGACGGCGTCATCGCCATCATCATCACCATCATGGTGCTGGAGCTGAAGACGCCGGATGGCTTCGATCTTCAAGCCCTTTCAAGGCTTTGGCCGACATTCTCGATGTATAGCCTGAGCTTTGTCTATATCGGCATCTACTGGAACAACCACCATCACCTGCTGCACGCCGCCCATCGTGTCAGTGGCGGCGTGATGTGGGCCAACCTGCATCTGTTGTTCTGGCTGTCGCTCGTGCCCTTCACCACGCGCTGGATGGGAGAAAGCCATTTCGCCACCTGGCCCATGGCGATCTACGGCGTGTCGCTGTTCATGCCGGCGATCGCCTACACGATCCTGGTGCGGCGGCTGATCGCGGTCAACGGTCGCGACGGCGAACTGGGCCGGGCGATCCGTGGCGACGCCAAGGGTTATATGTCGCTCGCCATCTACGCGCTGGGCATCGCCCTTTCCTTCTGGCAGCCGCTGGCGGGGCTGGCCTGCTATATCGTGGTGGCGCTGGTCTGGCTGGTGCCCGACCGCCGTATCGAGCGCGGTTAACTGCCGCACCCTCCGCCGCAGCCACCACCACATCCGCCGCCTCCCCCGCAACCCGACCCGCAGCCGTGGCCACCGCCACCACCGTCGCTGCCACAGCTTGATCCGCAGCCCGAGCTGCAGCCGCTGCCGTCCCCCTTTTTACCGGGTTTCGGTTTCGCGGTGACCGCGGCAAGGCCTATCCAGATGACCAGAACCACGAAGCCGGCCAGCACCCAATCCTTGGGCCGCATGGTGCTGAGCACGTTCAGGGCGTCCTGCGCGGTACACGCCGCAAGCAAAGCGGCCGCGCCTGCCGCCAGGCATAAAAAAACCTGCCGTTTCGGCAGGGTGAAAACACGGTCTGTATCGATGCGCTGGTAGCGGTCCGGCCGTCCGAAACGAATGCGTTCGTCGGGCCATATATCCGAGGGCGGAGGCGTTCCGAACTCGGCCTGGTAGGCATCGAGCGTTCGTCGGTAGCAGTCGAGATATTTGTCCGCCTCGGCCTGCCCGCCTTTGGTAGGTCCATGGTCGATGCGGCGCCGAAGCGTCTCGGCGCACAGGCGGTCCCAGTAGTCGCGCGTATAGATGAGGTGAAGGTGCCAGACGGCGTCTACGTCTTCGGAGGGCGTAAGGGTGTGGCCGGACACACAGACGAGGTAGATGAACCTCTTGTACTCGGCGATGGCGCGCTTCGCGTAAGCGTGGCTCCATCCGTTGTCGCGCGCCAGCCGGCGGCTGAAGGGAAACGCGGCGTCGGCCGCATCCATGTCGTAAGCGTTTAAGGTCTGCCAAAGGACCGGGTCAGTCTGCATTCAGTCTCCTCTGTGTGGTTTTCGTTGTTTCAGAGGATACTACAGTTTTGCGACGCTTCCGTGACAAGCGCCACGGCCCGGAAGATCTCCGCGTCAGTCCGCCGACGTGTTCGACGCCTCGATAAAGGCAACTTTCCCGTTGTCGATGCGCACGATCACGGTCGTGAAAAAGCTGCCGCCCTTCGTGGGTGGATTGGCGCGGAACACCAGCCAGTCGGCCTTCTGTTTCGACGGTGTCCCCAGGCGCGCAATCAGGTCGGCCCTGGTCATGCCGATCCGGATGGCGCCATCGACCGCGGGCGCCTGAGGCGAGGCCAGCGCCGCACACGAGCCAGATGTCGCCGAATCGCGCGGCTTGATCGTGATCGTGTCGATGCTGCTGCCATTGCCCGTCTCGTCGCTGACCGACAGCCAGGCCCGTGCACCGGCCATGTCGTAGCAGGCCCACGACATGGCGACGCCGTTGCCGCTCATGGCCTCGATTTTGCCGGCCCGGGCCTTCGCGACAAAAGAGGCGAGCGGGGTCTCGCCAAGTTTGCCCGCCAGGCCGCCGAGGGAAAAGGTGCGTGCGAAGGTCGCCTTGCTGAGGCTGTCGACGTCCGAGGGGCTGAGCGGCGGCGACGGCGGTGCCGTCATGACATCGCCGGCAAAGGCCGTCGTTGCCGCCATAAACCCAAGAACCATCAGAATCGCACGCATCCCCATCCCTCCATGAAGTGCCAGAAACATAGCACAGGCGTCGACATAGCGCTCGCGATATCGGCGAAGACAGCCCGGCCGGCTTCGCGAATGGACAGCGTCATTGTCATGAGACCTTTTAAGCACATGTCGGACAGCGGCGACAACGGGCCAAGGGGGGGGAGGTTGCCGCCCTGCCCGATCCGTGGTTCATTGCAAAGGTTAACGAAACTTACCGGGGGAGTATCATGGCGTCCGTTTCTTCAGCCGCTCTTATTGCGGTCGTCGGTGTGCTGGCGGCGGCGCCCGCTCTTGCCGCGCAGGATATCGTGGCGAATGCCGGGCCGGCGCCCTTTGCCGCCCGGCCGCACAGCTTCGTTCCGGCCTTCGAGGCCGCGTTGAACGGCAAGGACGCCGCATCGGCCCCGCCCAAGGCGATCGACGGTCTCGCCTCCGCGTCCGATACGCCGGTCATGGACTTTCCTGTCGACGCGGCACACCGCGCCGCCGAGGACAAGGGCCAGGATGTCGTGGCGACGACCGGCGTCTGCGACGCCTATTTCGCGCAGTCGCAATCGCTGACCACGTCGCTGTCCGCCGCCTTCAAGAGCATGGGCGCGGGCGACAAGGCGTCGCTTCAGGTTTTGCTGCCGACCCTGCAGAAGCAACTCGATGACCTGCTGCCATACGAGGTCAAGCCCGAGGTCTGCGGCGGCGACCATATCAATGCCTATTCCAGCTATCAGTTCATCGAACTGAACCTGATGCGGGCCTACAACGCCAATTCGGGCCTCCCCGCCAACCTGCCGATCGTCAAGCAGCCCGACCTCAACCAGCAGGCCCTGGCCTATGCCGTCGGCTGGACGAAGTACGAACTCGGCGACTTCGAAGGCGCGGCCGCCGCCTATGGCAAGGGCCTTGCCATGTTCCCCCACCAGCACATGCTGCAGCAGGAATATGTCGCGGCGCTGTTTCAGCTTCATCAGGGCGCTCAGGCCCTCAGCTTTATCGATGGCGCGCTGGGGACGACCTACGACCTCAATGACGAGGAACGCGCCAAGATGTTCGAAGGGCGAGGCGTCGCGCTGCTGATGATGGGGGCCATCGATCCCGCGATCGATTCGCTGGGCGTCGCGCAAAAGTACCATTACACGGACGAGGTCGCGAAGCTGCTCGACCAGCTGGAGCAACTGAAGGCGCAGGCAGCGAAGAAGTAACTTGACCGGGACGGGGTTGGGGCGCCGCGTCCGACAAAAATAAAAGGCGACCCTAAGCAGGGCCGCCTTTTATTTTTAATGGTCGGAGCGACAGGATTCGAACCTGCGACCCCTTGACCCCCAGTCAAGTGCGCTACCAGGCTGCGCCACGCTCCGTCATTGTCTCCATAAGGAGAGACGCGGCTTATAGAGACGAAAAACGACAGCCGCAATCCCCGTGGACATAATTTTCCACTGTATTGGAAGCTAGCCGTATTTCCCCGACCCGGCATTCCGCCCCAACTGACGGCCCAGCGTCGCCTGGGCCTCTTCAAGCGCCCGGGCGATATCCAGGAATTTTTCACGGGTTGCCTGTGACAGCCGCTGGGCGGCAGCCAGGTCGAAATCCGGCATGTCAAGCGAGCCAGCTTCGGCGACGGCCTCAGGCACGTCGTCGGCCTCTATGAGGCCGCCTTCGGTGGCGATCAGCGTCTTTTCGCCGTTGACCTTAAGGATGGCCTTCTGGCCCTCGTCCTTGAACAGCTTCTGCACGCCGCGGATCGTATAGCCGCGATCATAGAGCAGGGTCTTTACGCCCATCAGCATGTCGATATCCTGCGGCCGGTAGAAACGGCGGCCGCCGGCGCGCTTGGTCGGGCGGATAAACGGGAACTTGGTCTCCCAGAACCGCAGGACGTGCTGCTGCACGCCCAGGATATCGGCGGTTTCGGAGATGGTCCGTAAGGCTAAGGGCCCCTTGTTCATGGGACTTTCCTTCGGTGAGCGTTTTACTCAGGTTCAGAGGTTACAGTCAGTCGTGCTTGCCGGCGTCGACACGGGCCTTCATGATCTGCGAGGCGCGGAAGCTGATGACCTTGCGCGGATCGATGGCGGCGGGCTTGCCGGTCTTGGGGTTGCGGCCGACCCGGGCGTTCTTGTCGCGGACCTGGAAGACGCCGAAGCCCGACAGCTTGACCATCTCGCCCCGTTCCAGCGCCTCGACCACCAGGTCGAGAGTGCGTTCGACGATGGCGGCGCATTCCTGCCGGGGCAAACCCAGCTCATTGTGCACGTCTTCGAAAAGTTCGGCTCGCGTCAAGGTCTGCGTCTTCATGTGTCAGCCCGATCCTGTTTTAAGATTGGCATGTCGGCGCAAGATGAGTCGGATTGCGCCCATGAAGCGAGCATGGCGCAAATTCCGCCAATCGTCAAAGGCTTATCGGCAACAGGTCACAAAAAACACCGTCCGGGGGAACCGCGCCTCCCGCGTTCGCCAAAACCGATCCCGATTCAGCACCTTAAGCTGAAACCGTAACAGTTTCGGGCATTCAGAGCCGGATGGCCGCCGCGCCCCAGGTCAGGCCGCCGCCCAGCGCCTCGATCAGCACGACGTCGCCAGGCTTGATGCGGCCGTCCTCGACCGCCGTGAACCAGGCCAGGGGAATGGACGCCGCGGAGGTATTGGCGTGAAGCGCCACGGTCGACACCACCTTGTGCTCTTCCAGGCCCAGCCGTTCCGCCACGCCGTTGAGGATGCGCTGGTTGGCCTGGTGCGGAATGAACCAGTCGATGTCCTCGATCGTCAGATTTGCCTTTTCAACAGCCGATTCAATGGCTTGCGATATCTTGTGTACGGCGTGCTTGAAGACCTGGTTGCCCTGCATGCGGATCTTGCCGATGCGGTTGTCTTCGTCGAACATGCCGCCGTCGACATACAGCAGGTCGGTCTTGGTGCCGTCGCATTGCAGGTCGAAGCCGAGGATGCCGGTATCGGTATTGTCCCCCTGCCCTTCGACCGGTTCCAGCACCACCGCGCCGGCGCCGTCGCCGAACAGGATGCAGGTGCCGCGGTCGGTATAGTCGAGCAGTTGCGTCATGGCTTCGGCGCCGATGATCAGGGCGCACCTTGCCATGCCGCGCGCCACGAAGCCATCGGCGACGCTCAAGGCATAGACGAAGCCCGAGCACACGGCCTGGACGTCGAAGGCCGGTCCCGGACGGATGCCCAGTTTCTGCTGCACGATCGAGGCCGTGGCGGGGAACGGCATGTCGGGCGTGGTGGTGGCGACGATGATAAGGTCGACATCGGCAGCCGTCCTGCCGGCACGCTCCAGAGCGACCCTGGCGGCTTCGACAGCCAGGTCCGAGGTCTTCTGGCCCTTTTCGATGACGTGGCGCTGGCGGATGCCCGTGCGCTCCACGATCCATTCGTCTGACGTGTCGACCATTTTCGCCAGGTCGTCATTGGTCATGACATTTTGGGGAAGGTAACCGCCGACGCCCGTAACAGCGGATCGTAACACACGCATCTTGTTTAAATAACCTTGCTGCCTGACGCCACGGCCAGGTCCTTCATATCAGTTTGCCCGGCCTCCGGCGCAAGAGCGAGGCTCTGCGTCATCTGTGCCAGCGAAGCGGCCAGTTCACGCTCGTACCCGCTGGCCGCCAGCGAAACGCCGACCTTGATGGCGTTGGCGAACGACCGGGCATCGGCGCCGCCATGGCTCTTGATAACGATGCCCTTGAGGCCAAGCAAGGGGCCGCCATTCGATTCGGCGGGATCGAGCGGCCGCAGCGTCCTTTTCAGCGCGCCCTTCGCCAGAAAAGCGCCGATCATGGCGGGCAAAGACGACATGAAGCCCTTCTTCAGCATGGCCTGCATGAACCGCGCGGCGCCCTCGGCGGTCTTGAGCGCGATATTGCCGGTAAAGCCGTCGGTAACGACCACGTCGGTCGTGCCTTCACACAGGTCGGTACCTTCGACGAAGCCGTAATAGTTCAGGCCCAGGACCGTTTCCTTGAACAGGCGGTGCGCCTCCTTGACCTCGTCGTGGCCCTTCATGTCTTCGGAACCGACGTTGAGCAGGCCGATCGACGGGCGGTCGACGCCCCAGATCGCCTTGTGGAAGGCTGCGCCCATCAGGGCGAATTCAATCAGCTGGCGCGCGTCCGACGTCACATTGGCGCCGACGTCCAGAACCGTGGCGAAGCCCTTGGGGTTCGGCCACGAGCATCCGATGGCCGGCCGTTCCAGGTCGTCGGTCAGCATCTTGAGGATCATTTTCGACAGGGCCATCAGCGCGCCGGTATTGCCGGCCGACACGACGGCCCTCGCCTCGCCCGCCTTGACGGCGTTGATGGCGTTGGCCAGGCTGGTATTGCGCCGGCGGATGGCGCTGGCCGGTTTTTCATCCATGGCGATGGACTGATCGGTGTGGCGGACCGTGGCGCGCGCCTTCAGCGCCGGATATTTCGCCAGTTCGGCCTCTATGCGCGGACCGTCGCCATGGAGCTGGAAGCAGAGGTCGTCTCGTATGGACAGGGCGCGTGCCGCGCCCGCCACCGTCACGGCCGGACCATGGTCGCCGCCCATGGCGTCGATGGCAATGACCAGGCGGTCCTGAGAGTTCGCTTGTGTCGTCAAGACCGGTCTGGCTCCAGGTTCTATTTGTCGCGCATCTCGATCCGAAAAACCGCGTCACGGGTTTCGGGATGCGCCGGGTACACTCGCCGTGACGGGCACGCCGAAAGCGGAAAATAGCGCGACTTTGGCAAGGCGCAAGTCTTATTGGCTGTGATCGCCGCGCTTACGCGACGTCATTCGTCGCGTTTGAGCCTGGCCAGGACAGCGAACGGCGACGGCTCGCGTTCGGGCTCGGGTTCCTCGAAAACGGCGCCCGGCTTGCGCGCGAACGGATCGTAGGCTTCGCCCAGGGCTTCGATAATGTATTGCCCCAGGTCCACCTGACC
The DNA here is from genome assembly GCA_936940865.1 of uncultured Asticcacaulis sp. Taxonomy (GTDB): domain Bacteria; phylum Pseudomonadota; class Alphaproteobacteria; order Caulobacterales; family Caulobacteraceae; genus Asticcacaulis. The sequence continues at coordinate 26,367 of CAKZJB010000036.1, forward strand.
GTTGTGGATGACATCCGGCTCATCGAGATCGTCAAGGCCGAGCTCGTTCTCGCCGATGGCGGCGACTTCGTCCGTGACGTCGCGCGATTCGATCAGGTCGAGATCGAGGTCGGCGGAAATGGGATGGCTGAACGCTTCCAGCGTCACGCCGCATTCCTGCGTGACGTCGCCCCTGAGTTCAAGGTGCAGGTGGACCAGAGGCTTCACGCCCTTGACGTCGTGCGTCACGATGTGCGCGCTCAGGGCGTCCAGCGAGATCATGCCGAAGGCCTCGGCGATGACCTTGCGGCGGGGCTCGTCGGCCGTAAGGTCGAGCGTCAGGCCCTGGCGGGCGGAATCGAAGCGGACGCGGTGCGTCCAAAGACCTTCGTCGGATTCGGTCATTACTCTACTCCCCGTTACGCGGCGCCGGCAGATTCGGCGGCATCGAGGCCCGGTATTGCACACCAGTCGAGGCGTCCGTTCAAGATGGCGTCGACATCGAGGCCGCCGCGGGCCGTATCGGCATAGGTGGCGAATGCGGAGGCCTTGATCAAGAGGCCGGCGTTCGGGGCTCCGTCGCTGCCCTCGGCGTCGTCCGCGCCGTCGAAGGCGGAACCCGCAAAAAGGGTGCGCGACGCGTAGCCGGCGCGGTCTTCGTCGCTGCCCGATGCCCACAATTCGTCCCAGCGCTTCATGCGCGTGTAGATGACTTCGCCGAGCTTTTTCATCTTCTTGGGGACGGTCAGGTCACCGGTGCCCTGTTCGCGCAGCGTGTTGTCCAGCGCATCGACGAAGGTGTCGAAAAGTGCCTGGGCCGTGTCCTGGGCCTGGTCGCGGCGGGCGTCTCCGGCCGGCAGGGCTTTCAGCGCGTGGATGACAAGCGCGACATGAAAGGTCAGCAGTTCGAAGCGCGCGCCGATGGCGTCTTCGATGCCGTAGTCCTTGTAGAATATGGGCTGGCGGCTCTGGGCGACGCAGGACGAATACAGGGCATGGCCGGTGTATCGTACGGGGCGCGGCTGGAACAGGCGCTTGAGTTTTTCGAGGGGTGACGGCATCGCAACTATGGACCGGTGCAATCGGCCTTGTTTCGGCCTTATGCTTGCCGTAAGCCCTATTTCATTGTACGTCAAACACGTTTCGCGTTTCGCACAGGATATCCATGACCACGCGCCCGCATCCGACTTCGGCCAAACTTGCCCTTTGCGGCGCCTTATCCGTGCTTTCGCTGTCCGCCTGTGCGCCGACCCTGTCGCACCACGGCTACCTGGCCTATGACGCCAAGCCGCAGACCGACATCAAGGTCGGAGACACCAAGGAAAGCGTGCTGGATCGCCTGGGGCAGCCGTCGCAGACCTCGGTCTATGACCCGACGGAATGGTACTATATCGACCAGGTGTCGATGAAGATGACCTACAAGATGCCGCACGTCACCTCTCGCAGCGTTACCGTGGTCGATTTCGACAAGGGCAGCGATACGGTCAAGGCCGTGCGCACCCTGAGCCTCGCCGATGGCCGTGACCTGACGCCGAACCCGAACAAGACCCCGACGCGCGGCCGCTCGCTGACGGCGCTGGAGCAGATGCTGGGTACTGTCGGTCGTCAGCGCATCGACAACAGCAAGGACCAGGATCCGGGCAACCAGCACCGCCGCGACTGACGCCTCCGCTTCCCGACATAAAAAGGCCGGGTCCCTTTCGGGGCCCGGCTTTTATTTTGGACGTTGAGCGCCTGAAGTCGAGGCGCCTTGGTGTCGGGGTGAAGGGGGGCTTGCCCCCCTTCCCTTTGTTACCCCTGGTGCGCCAGGACTGCCAGCAGCAGCAGGGCGACGATGTTGGTGATCTTGATCATCGGGTTGACGGCCGGACCGGCGGTGTCCTTGTAGGGATCGCCGACGGTGTCGCCCGTGACCGAGGCCTTGTGGGCGTCGGAGCCCTTGAGGTGCTTGACGCCGTCCTTGTCGACGAAACCGTCTTCGAACGACTTCTTGGCGTTATCCCAGGCGCCGCCGCCCGACGTCATCGAGATGGCGACGAAAAGGCCGGTGACGATCACGCCCAGCAGCATGGCGCCGACCGATTCGAAGGCCGGGACGGTGCCGCCGATATAGTAGACGATCGCGAACAGGACGACCGGCGACAGGACGGGCAGCAGCGACGGCGCCGATCACGAAGTAGACCACCACCGGAGTGAGCACCGGCAGCAGCGACGGGATGATCATTTCCCGGATCGCGGCCTTGGTCAGCATGTCGACGGCGCGGCCGTAGTTCGGTTTGGAGGTGCCGGCCATGATACCCTTGTCCTCTCGGAACTGCTTGCGCACTTCCTCGACCACGGCCTGGGCCGCGCGGCCGACGGCGGTCATGCCCATGCCGCCGAACAGGTACGGCAGAAGGCCGCCGATCAACAGGCCGATGACGACCCACGGCGAGGACAGTGAGAAGGTCAGGTTGCCCATGCCCTGGAAAATGCCGGACGTCGCGGTGGAGGCGAAGTACTTCAGGTCCGAGGTGTAGGCAGCGAACAGCACCAGGGCGCCCAGGCCGGCCGAGCCGATGGCATAGCCCTTTGTGACGGCCTTGGTGGTGTTGCCGACGGCGTCGAGCGCGTCGGTGGTGTGTCGCACTTCGCTGGGCAGGCCCGCCATTTCGGCAATGCCGCCGGCATTGTCGGTGACCGGGCCGAAGGCGTCGAGCGCGACGATCATGCCGGCAAGCGCCAGCATGGTGGTGGTGGCGATGGCGATGCCGAACAGGCCCGCCAGCAGGTAGCAGCCGATGATGCCGGCGACGATGATCAGCGCCGGGATGGCGGTCGATTCCATCGAAACGGCCAGGCCCTGGATGACGTTGGTGCCATGGCCGGTGACCGAGGCCTGGGCGATCGACACCACCGGACGCTTGCCGGTGCCGGTATAGTACTCGGTGACGATGACGAAGGCGGCTGTGACGGCCAGGCCGACGAGGCCGCAGTAGAAGAGCGTCATGCCGGTGAAGGCATGGGGTGCGCCGTCATAGTTGATGGTCGTGTCAAAGCCGACGAAGCCGTAGATGACGGCGGCCAGGGCCACGATCGACAGGACGCCCGTGGCGATGAGGCCCTTGTAGAGGGCGCCCATGATGTCCTGGCTCTTGCCGAGGCTGACGAAGAAGGTACCGATGATCGAGGTGAAGACGCAGACCCCGCCGATGGCCAGCGGCAACAGCATCATCGGCTGCAGCAGCGGGCTGCCGCCGAAGAAGATGGTGGCCAGCACCATGGTGGCGACGGTCGTCACCGCGTAGGTTTCGAACAGGTCGGCCGCCATGCCGGCGCAGTCGCCGACATTGTCGCCGACATTGTCGGCGATGGTTGCGGGGTTGCGGGGATCGTCCTCGGGGATGCCGGCTTCGACCTTGCCCACCATGTCGCCGCCGACGTCCGCACCCTTGGTGAAGATGCCGCCGCCGAGACGGGCGAAGATCGAGATCAGCGAGGCGCCGAAGCCAAGCGCCACGAGCGCGTTGACGACGTCGCGGCTGGCCGGATCGAAGCCCAGGACCTGGGTCAGCACGGCGTAGTAACCCGACACGCCCAGAAGCGCGCCGCCGGCCACGAACAGGCCGGTGACGGCGCCGGCGCCGAAGGCGAGCTTCAGCCCCTTGCCCAGGCTTTCCGATGCGGCCTGGGCCGTGCGGACATTGGCGCGGACCGAAATCAGCATGCCGGCGAAGCCCGCCGCCCCCGACAGGATGGCGCCGACGGCGAAACCGATCGCCGACCATTGCCCCAGGAAGACGAAAGCCGCGACGAAGATGACGACGCCGACAAGGCCGATGGTGGTATATTGGCGCTTAAGGTAGGCGCCCGCCCCTTCCTGAATGGCGGCGGCGATTTCCCGCATCCGCTCGTTACCGGCGTTCTCTTTCATGAGCGACATGGTCTGCACCACGCCGTACAACAACCCAACTATGCCGGCCGCGATGGCCAGCATCAAAGCATAGTTCATTGGCAACCCCTGCATTTACATCGTTCGGGACAGTTCCGGCAGGAGACTGTTCCCCGCGTTTATTGTATCGGGGTCAAAAATCGGGGGGCCTTTGGCGTCATCAGCGCCGGACCTCATCAAGCTTGGGCCCGCATACGCAAATCACGCTTGAAAAACAGGTCCTTATTTTTGACTGCGGCGAGAGTGCCAAAACTCGTAACCAAGTTCAAGGCGAGATATACCGCATTCACGAACATAGTGAACACTTACCGCGGACATCGTGCTGCGATGCGAATTCAAATTTCCGTCTTTTCAATTAAAGCAGAGGCTTGCCGAATACTGCGGTGCAGTGGAAGCGCCCAGATCGTCAGTGCTTTTTCGGACTTTGCGACACGATTTCGATCGACTGGATGGTCCCCGGCCCCGCGATCCTGGTAAATTCGACCATCATCGCGCTTTGAAAGCGCGGCACATCGAGTCGGTCGTCATGGTCCGCCTGCGCGAACGAGGTCTTGTGCGCGGCCCGGACCAGCGCGTCGCGAAAGTAGGGTTCCATGTCGCGCAGCTTGGTTTCATCGGCCTTGGCCGTCAGGTTCACCTTGATGCTGAGGAACAGGTAGTTGGTGACGGTCATGCCGTGGAAAACGGGAATGCCGACGGAGGCCAGCTTGACCGAGGGATCGGGCGCGTCGGCCTTCTTGTCTTCGGCGAAGGCGGGCGTGGACATGGCCATCAGGCCGGCGAGGATCAGGGCGGACAGCGTCTTCATGTCCCCGAGTTTGCCCGATATTCGTTACCAACGCCTGAAATGAAAAGGCCCCTGTTTCCAGGGGCCTTCAGCGCTTACCAGTCGCTGCGGTAGCGGCGGCCATAATAGGGGTCGCGGTAACCGTAGCTGCTGCGCGAATAGGAATAGCGCCTGTTGTAGTCGCGGTCGTAGGCGTTTTCGTCGTAGCCGCGGCTTTGATAGACGTAGTCATCGTCGTCGTCATAGGCATAGTGGCGGCCGTAATGACAGGCGTCGGTGTCCGAACCGATGGCGCCGCCGATCATCGCGCCGACGACGGCTCCCGGAGCCGCGCCGGCGGCGCCGCCGATGATGGCGCCGGTGACGACACCACCAGCCGTATTGCCCGAGCAGCGATCGTTGTGGTGCCGCGAGTGAACGACGACATAGCCATCGTCATCATCGTCGTAGTCGTGCGCCGACGCGGCGACAGGCAAGATGACGGCGCCCAGAAGGGCTGCGGCGGCTAAGGATTTGACGAAGCTGTAAGTACGCGCAGACATGAAACTCTCTCTCCTGCAAAAGACATCCCCCGGGCGGTGCCTAATGACGCGATTGTGTGGGTTGGGAGCCGCTTCGGCAATTTCGTTAACGGATGGATTGGCGGGCATAACCGTAAGATTGGCGCAAAGTCCGTCCTTTATCGAAAGCCAATAAAAAGCCCTCCGGAAGACCGGAGGGCTTTTTATTACCGGGCGCGATACCAGTCGCCGTTGCGGTCCTGGCGCCAGCCACGCGGCGGCTGTCCTTCATGCCACCGGCCCGACCGGTCGCGCCAGCCGTGATTATAGCGGTCGCGATAGTCGTTATAGCTGTACGGCGGCGGCCCCGCGTGATGGTCGCGGTCGTAGTAGACGTGACTGTACATGTGCTCCGGCGGGCGCCGCTCATAGAAGACGGGAACATAGCCCGACGGTCCGGGAGGCGGGTCGTAATAGTGGCCCTGATAGGAATAATATTCGCCGTTGTAGCATTTCACGCTGCTCTTGCCGATGTTCTGGCCGATCGCGCCGCCTGCCACGGCGCCGAGTATGGCGCCGAGGCCGCGCTCGTTTTTCGAGATCTGGCTGCCCAGCAATCCGCCGGCGACCGCGCCGATGATCAGGCCGTTGCGCTTGGCGTCCTTTTGCCTCACGTAGCAGTAGCCGTCGTAGTTGCGTACGTCCTGGGCCATGGCCAGGCCCGGAAGTGTCAGGCTGGCCGCCAGGCCTGCGCCCACCAGCCATTTCATTGTCGGTGTCATCTCAATGTGCCTTCCTTGTTTTGCCTGTCGTGCAGGCCGCTCCACATCAGACACCGTATGGGCCAATCGACCTTTGACAATAGTCAAAGACGGCGGAAATGATTTGAGCTTTGTAAAAAAGCAACAAATTCCTTGGGTTAAAGGGGATGACTAAAGCCTTTCCGCTCAACCGGAATGTAGCGGCCGTCGGCCCACAGCCTGGCGCCGGCCGGCGTATCGTCGGACGCTCCGACGCAGTCTCCTATTTCGTGGAAGCCCGCCATGACGAGGGCCCTGGCGCCAGCCTCGTCGGCCGCGCACAGAATCTGATAATCGTCACCTCCGGTAACCAGTTCGACCGGGCTGATTCCGGCGGCAATGGCCGCGCGTGCGGCCAGGGACGTCGGTACCCGGTTGAGGTCGATGCGGATCATCAGTTTGTTGACGTGCGCCATGTGGTCGGCGTCGGCCAGAAGGCCGTCGGAAATATCCATGGAGGCGCGGGCGTGATCGCGGACGCACTTCGCCAGGTCGCAACGGATTTCCGGCAGATGATAGGAGGCGACCAGTTCGGTAACGTCGGCGGCATGGACACCCTGGAGCTGGCCCTGCAGAGCCTTCAGGCCCAGATAGGCCTGGCCGATATAGCCGCTGACCAGGATCTTGTCGCCCGGGCGCGCGCCCAGCCGCGACAGCACCCTGCCCGGCTGGCCCTTGCCGAACATGGTCATGGACACATGCAGGGGGCCGTAGGTCGAGACGGTGTCGCCGCCGAACAGCTCGACGTGGAAGCGGTCCTGCTCGATCTTGAGCCCGCGCACGAAGTCCTGCTTTTCCGCGAAAGTGGTGCCGCGCGGCCATGCCGTCACCAATTGATAGCCGTACGGCGTGGCGCCCTTGGCGACGATGTCGGACAGGTTCACGCGCATCAGCTTGCGCGCCACCAGATCCAGCGGGTCATGTTCGAAGAAGTGCACGCCGGCGACCAGGGCGTCGGTGGTTACGATCAGGTCATGGTCGGCCTGGGCCGGAATGACGGCCACATCGTCCATCAGGCCGCGCGACTCGCGGTTAAGCCCCGTCAGCGGCTTGAACAGGGCGTCGAGGATGGAGAATTCATCGTGCTCGGCCATGGCTGTCCCCTTTGTCTTGGGAGCTTATTTCGCCAAACGCGCGAAAAATCAACGATTGTTTAACTGTGTCCGGGGGCGGATGTGACTCGCCCCTTCCGTCACTCGCTCCGATCCAGACGGAAGGGGGAACCCCTATCCCCGCGTATCCTTGGCGATGCCGTCGAGCGCGCCGTTGACGAAACGCGCCTCGGTCTCGCCATAGAAGGCGCGCGCGATCTCGACATATTCATTGATCACCACCTCGACGGCGACGTCGGGGCGGAACTTCAGCTCCCAGGCGCCGGCGCGCAGGATGGCGCGGACCGTGGTGTCGAGGCGTTCGATACGCCAGCCGGTGGCCAGGCGGTCGGTAATCAGGCGGTCAATCGTGGACTGTTCCTTGACGATGGCGCGCGCCCCTTCGGCGAAGAAGGCTTCGTCGGCCTCGGCCAGCTTCTCGCCGTCCAGGTCGCCTTCGAACCGGTGGTCCGAATATTCACGGATGACGGATTCGACGCCGCTGCCGGAGAGCTCCATCTGGTAGAGCGCCTGGACGAGGACGAGACGCGCCACGGTGCGGGCCCGCTTTTCCTTCGACGTCAGTCCCGAAGACGGCTTGGCTGCCTCCTGGGCGTTCAGTGTCTCCATCACGGCCTTGAGGCTGGTGGGTTTTGGTGAATCAATCATTGATGGACCCTTCCATCAGCGACTTGCGAAGGGCGATCATGCTGAGCGCCACCTTGGCGACCGTGCCGCCCTTGTCGCCCTCCGAACGGCGGGCGCGCGCCCAGGCCTGCTCTTCGTCCTCGACCGTCAGGATGCCGTAGCCGATGGCCAGCCGGTCTTTGTACGACAGGTCCATGAGCCCGCGGGCCGATTCGTTGCACACATAGTCGTAGTGGGTGGTTTCGCCGCGGATGACGCAGCCCAGCGCCACATAACCGTCATAAGCTCGGCCGCTGCCGTTGTGGGCGGCATATTCCGCCATGGCGATCGCTGCCGGGACTTCGAAAGCGCCCGGGACGGTAACGACGTCATAGGCGATGCCGTGGGCCTCGAGCGCATCCTTGGCGCCTGCCAGAAGTTCGTCCGAAATGTCGTCATAGAAACGGCTTTCGACGATGAGGATGCGCAGCGGGGCTTCCTGGGACAAGGTGAGTCTCCTTAAGCTGTAAAGGCTGGCTCAATAGCGCCTTATGCTGCCGGAAAAAAGACAAATCTGGCGGAGCTGTTAAAGGCTCTTCCAATCAATGATTGATAAACCATAGCCTTCGAGCGCGGCGGGCTTCGGCCGCGTGCTGGACAGGGCGATCATGTCGCGGACGCCGAGATCAAGCAGGATCTGGGCGCCGACACCGTAGTCGCGCAAGCCCCGCGCCGGATTCGCGGCGGCTTCGTCGTCGCCGAAGCGCGTCGACAGCACCTTGGGGCTGGGGTCGCGCAGCAGCACCATGACCGCCGGACCGTCATGTTCGGCCAGGATCTTCATGGCCTTTTCGACCAGGCCTGAGCGCAAGGCGCCCCCCTCACCGGCCAGCACGTCCGATGCGATGTCGAGCTGGTGCATGCGCACCAGGGTCGGACGGCCGGCCTGCGGCGCCTGCTTGACGAGCGCCAGGTGTTCGCTTCCGTCCAGCGTATTGCGGTAGACGTAAAGCCGGAAGGTGCCGCCCCACTGGCTGTCGAACGACCGTTCAAGGACTCGTTCAACGAAGCGCTCGGTACGGCGGCGGTACGCAATCAGGTCGGCGATCGTGCCGATCTTCATGCCGTGGCGCTGGGCGAAGACGACCAGGTCGGGCAGCCGCGCCATGGTGCCGTCATCATTGATGATTTCGCAGATGACCCCGGCGGGATAGAGGCCGGCCATGCGCGAAATATCGACGGCAGCCTCGGTATGGCCGGCGCGGACCAGGACGCCGCCTTCGCGGGCCACCAGCGGAAAGACATGGCCTGGCGAGACGATATCGCGCGAATCCTTGGTGGGATCGATGGCGACGGCGATGGTGTGGGCGCGGTCCTTGGGCGAAATTCCGGTCGAAATACCATCGCGCGCCTCGATCGACACGGTGAAGGCCGTGCCGTTGCGTGCGCCGTTGTCGTGGACCATGGGCGGCAGGCGAAGCTGCTTGGCGCGTTCGCCCGTGATCGACAGGCAGATCAGGCCGCGGGCGTGCTTGGCCATGAAGTTGATGATGTCGGGCGTTGCCATCTGCGCCGGGATGACGACGTCGCCCTCGTTTTCGCGATCCTCGGCGTCGACCAGGATATAGGGACGGCCATTGCGCGCGTCTTCCAGGATGTCCTCGACCGCAGAGATCGGCGATTCATTGGGATTTTCGATGGGGACGACACTCATGACACTACCGGAGCGGTTTCATACCAACGTGCGGCATAGCGCGCGAGGCGGTCGACTTCAAGATTAACGAGGCCGCCGACGGGCACCTGCGACAGTGTGGTGTGCGTCCAGGTGTGCGGGATGATGTTGACGCCGAAGGTCTGGCCCTCGACTTCGTTGATGGTCAGGGAAATGCCGTCGATGGCGATCGAGCCCTTGGGCGCGATGAAGCGATGCAGCGGCGCCGGCGCCTCGAACTTCAGGCGGAACGACTCGCCATCCGGTGTGACGCTCAAAAGCTTCGCCACACCGTCGACATGGCCCGACACGATGTGCCCCCCCAACTCGTCGCCGATCTTCAGCGCGCGTTCGATGTTGACGCGGTCGCCCTTCTGCCAGCTACCGAGTGTCGTGACGTCCAGCGTCTCGTTCGACACGTCGAGGCGGTAGGTGTTGCCGTCCTTGGACACGACCGTCAGGCAGACCCCGGCGTGGCAGATCGAGGCGCCGAGCTCGACGTCGGAAAGATCGAACTCCGCCCGCATGGTCAGGTGCACGCCCGCGTTCGAGCGGTCGAGGTCGTATATTGTCGCCATGCTTGAAATGATGCCGGTAAACACTTGTATTTAAGCCCCTAACTCAGCTCGTAGCTTTCCCACAGATCGTCGCCCACGGCCTGGACGGCCAGACGCGTGAACCTGTACATCTGCGACAGGTTTTCGATATTGAGATGGCCGATGACCGGCCGTGCGTCCCCGCCCAAGATGGTGGGCGCGCGGAACCATTCAAGCCGGTCGACGTAGCCGGCGCGCAGGAACGCCGTGGCGATGACCCCGCCGCCTTCGATGAACAGGGATTCGATGCCGGCGGTGGCCAGCGCCTCCAAAGCGGCGTCGAGATCGACGCGCTGATGCTTCGACGGCACCTTGATCTGGCGCACCTGCGCCGCCAGCATTTCCCGGGGCAGGTCGGTGGTCGTTACAACCCAGGTCGGGATGACGCGCGCCGTCTGCACCAGCTTCGACGACAACGGCAGGCGGGCACGCGAATCGAGCACGATGCGGCGTGGCTGGCCGCCTTCGTAATCCGGCAGGCGCACGGTCAGTTCCGGATCGTCCTTCAGCGCGGTTTCGATGCCGACCAGGACCGCGTCGTGCATCGAGCGCAGTTCGTGGACGATGCGGCGGGAATCCTCGCACGTGATCCAGCGGCTTACGCCGCCGGCCGTGGCGATACGGCCGTCGAGCGTGGTTGCCAGTTTCAGGGTGATCGACGGGCGGGCCACCGTCAGGAGTCTTCGCTCAGGCCTTCGTCGCCGAGGAACTTGGCGAAGTCGGAGGTCTCGCGGAAGTCGCGATAGACCGAGGCGTAGCGGACATAGGCGACGACGTCGAGGCTGCGCAGGGCCTTCATGACCAGTTCGCCGACGACATCGGAGCCAATATCGGTTTCACCCATGCTTTCCAGCTCGCGCACGATGCCGGACACCATGCGGTCGACCTGCTCCTGCTCGACCGGGCGCTTGCGGGTGGCAATGGCGATCGAACGTTCAAGTTTCGTACGGTCGAACGGTGTCCGCCGGCCCGACCGCTTGACGATCATCAGTTCGCGCAGTTGAACGCGCTCGAACGTCGTGAAGCGGCCGCCGCATTCCTGGCACGACCGCCGGCGCCGGATGGCGGCGCCATCTTCGCTGGGACGGGAGTCTTTGACCTGGGTTTCGAGATTTCCGCAGAACGGGCAGCGCATCTTTGTCCTTGGCCCGGACATCTTGTGGTCAGCGCTCGTCGCGACACTATATCCGGGGCTGCATACCTAGCACAATTTGTATTAAGGACAAGCAAAACCCCCGTTTTCCGGCCGGAGAACGAGGGTTAAACAACGCTTTGTGATGCCGGCAACTTTCTCCTCCCCATTTTCAATGGGGAGGAGTAACCGAGTCTTAGCCGTAGATCGGGAAGCGTGCGGTGAGTTCGCGCACCTGCTGGCGCACCTTTTCCTGGACCGCCAGGTCGGGCTCGCCGCTGTTCGACTTCATGCCGTCGACGACGTCGGCGATCAGGTTGCCGATGATGCGGAACTCGGCTTCGGTAAAGCCGCGCGTCGTGCCGGCAGGCGTTCCCAGACGCACGCCCGAGGTGATGGTGAACGGCTGCGGGTCGAACGGGATGCCGTTCTTGTTGCAGGTGATGAAGGCGGCTTCCAGCGCGGCCTCGGTCGCCTTGCCGGTCTGGCCCTTCGAACGCAGGTCGACCGACATGACGTGGCTGTCGGTGCCGCCGGTGACGATGGCCAGGCCACGCTCGATCAGCGTATTGGCGAGGACCTGGGCATTGGCGACGACCTGACGGCCATAGGCCTTGAACGAGGGCTGGAGCGCTTCGCCGAAGGCCACCGCCTTGGCGGCGATGACGTGCATGAGCGGTCCGCCCTGCAGGCCCGGGAAGACGGCCGAGTTGATCTTCTTGCCCAGGTCGGCATCGTTCGAAAGGATCATGCCGCCGCGCGGGCCGCGCAGCGTCTTGTGCGTCGTCGTCGTGACGACGTGGGCGTGCGGCAGCGGGTCGGGATAGACGCCTGCGGCGACCAGGCCGGCATAGTGCGCCATGTCGACGAACAGGTAGGCGCCCACGCTGTCGGCGATTTCGCGGAAGCGCTTGAAATCGATGTGGCGCGGATAGTTCGACGCGCCGGCGATGATCAGCTTGGGCTTGTTCTGTTGCGCCAGTTCGGCGACCTGGTCGTAGTCGATCAGGTTGGTGTCTTCGGTCACGCCATACGGCACGACCTTGAACCACTTGCCCGACTGGTTGGCCGGCGAGCCGTGGGTCAGGTGACCACCGCAGGCCAGGTCCATGCCCATATAGGTGTCGCCGGGCTGGAGCAGCGAGAAGAATACGGCCTGGTTGGCCTGGGCGCCCGAATGCGGCTGGACGTTGGCGAAGGCGCAGTTGAAGAGCTGCTTGGCGCGCTCGATGGCCAGCTTTTCGGCCTCGTCGACATATTCGCAACCGCCGTAATAGCGGCGGCCGGGGTAACCTTCGGCGTACTTGTTGGTCAGGACCGAGCCTTGAGCTTCCAGCACGGCCTTCGACACGATGTTTTCGGAAGCGATCAGCTCGATCTGCTCCTGCTGGCGGTGCAGTTCGCCGGTGATGGCCTTCAGCACCTCGGCGTCGGCGGTGGCGAGATCGTTATTGAAGAAGCCTTCGGGACGGAAGGAAGAAGCGTTCGCGGGAGCGTTCACGTCTGGCGGTCCTTGTACAGTGGGAGGGGACGAAGAATGCCGCAGGCTTTACGCCCTCTCCCTTTCGGACGCAATCAAATATGGCTGGCAAGGCCCTGGACGGCTTCGACCGCCGTCGTGTTGGTGAACACCATATAGGCGGCAAAGGCCGCGGTAATCAGGTCCACCGTGATAATCAGGGCCACGGCCGAGGCGAAACTGGTGCGCTTGTTGACCTGCGCCTTGTGCAACGGGCTGCTTTCCCAGCCCGTGCCGTCGTCGGCATAGCGCTTTTCGACCTCGCGAATATAGGCCGTCCGCCACAGCATCGATTTGTTGAGCCGAACGATATAGATGGTGAAGCACAGCGAAATGAACAGCGGAATAAAGAACAGCAGGACGTAGACGCCGCCGGAAAAGGCCCGGTAGTTGGTCAGGGTCCACGACATCGACGCCGCCACCGCAATCAGCATGAAGCGGAACGAATCGTCGATCTGCTTCATTTTCAGCAGGATCTCGGCCTTCAGCGAATTGTACTCGGCGATATGAAACGGTTCCGACATGTCCCCTGCCCGGCTTTTGGAGCGAGCATAGCCGCTATCTGGCCGGGGGCAAAGTCCATATCGCCTAAACGGAGATGCCGGGCTTTTTCGGCGGATCGCCGGGCTTTTTGCCTTCCAGTTTCAGGCGGAGCTTTTGAACCGCCAGGCGTTTGACGCTTTCCGGGTCGTTATACGGCCCAATGGCCACGGCTTCTTCGCCGCTGTCGGCGTCGACAGCGGTGCATTTCAGGAAGTTGCCGTTGCGCTGGAGTTCGAGAAAGACTTCGGACATGGGACGGATTGTGCCGAATTTGCCTAGGAATGCAATGCGGAGCCTGTGGCCTTTGCCCCTTCCGTCTGGACCGGCTTAATGCCGGCCCAGCCACCTTCCCCGCTTCGCAGGGAAGGAAAAAGAAAATCAATACTGAGACTTACTTCCTTCCCCGGTTACGGGGAAGGTGGCACGAGCGGAGCGAGTGACGGAAGGGGGGACTACCGGTTCGAAATCGAAAACGCATATCCGCCGGGATCGACGCCGTCGCAGAACGAAATCTCGCCCTCCCATAACGGCCCCATCTCAATGCCTTTGGCGATCAACTGAGCGCGCATGGCCGGGACGTCGTCGCACTTGAAGGCAATCTTGGGCGAATACGCATTGGGCGGGCCTTTCGCTCCGCCGTGGATGGCAATGATCCCCTGCCCGGCCTTCAGTTCCTTCCAGCCTGGTTCATCGGCGATCAGGACACAGCCCATCACGTCGCGATAGAAGGCGACCATGTCATCGACGGTGTCGGTGAAATAGATGATGCGCGCCAGGTCCATGTGGCGCGCCCTCTTTACGCCACGCCCGGCAGGCGCGCGACGTTGCAGTGCGTCCACAGCTTGTCCATGGCCTGGACCAGGTGGTCCATCATCTCGTCCGTATGGTCGGGCGACGGCGTGAAGCGCAGGCGCTCGGTGCCCTTGGGCACGGTCGGATAGTTGATCGGCTGGACGTAGACGCCGAAGTCGTTGAGCAGGATGTCCGAAATCATCTTGCAGTGTTTCGCATTGCCGACCAGCACGGGCACAATGTGCGACACCGACGGCAGGACCGGGATGCCGACCGCCTTGAAGCGGCCCATCAGCGTCCTGGCACGTTCCTGGTGCTGTTCGCGCTTTTCGTTGTGCTCTTTCAGCCAGCGCACGGAAGCCGCCGCCCCCGCCATCACCGCCGGCGGCAGCGAGGTCGTGAAGATGAAGCCCGAGGCCCACAGGCGCACGGCGTCGATGATATTGGCATTGGCCGCGATATAGCCGCCCATCATGCCGAACGCCTTGCCCAGCGTCCCTTCGATGATGTCGATCTCACCCATGATGCCGTCGCGCTCGGCGACGCCGGCGCCACGCGCACCGTACATGCCGACCGCGTGGACTTCGTCAATATAGGTCAGCGCGTTGTACTTCTTGGCCAAAGCCACGGTCGCACGGATATCGGCGATGTCGCCGTCCATCGAATAGACGGATTCGAACGCGATCAGCTTGGGCGCATTGGCCGGCGCAGCCCGCAGCAGCGCTTCGAGGTGCTCAAGATCGTTGTGACGATAGACGTGACGTTCGCCGCGGCCGTTGCGGATGCCAGCGATCATCGAGGCGTGATTGAGCTCGTCCGAGAAGATGATCAGGCCGGGCAGGATCTTGTAAAGCGTGGTCAAGGTCGCTTCGTTGGCGACATAGCCCGAGGTGAAGACGAGCGCGGCTTCCTTGCCGTGCAGATCGGCCAGTTCGGCTTCGAGCGCATTGTGGTACCAGGTCGTGCCCGAGATATTGCGCGTGCCGCCGGAGCCCGAACCCACCGAATCGATGGCGTCATGCATGGCCTGCAGAACGACCGGGTTCTGGCCCTGGCCGAGATAGTCGTTAGAGCACCAGACCGTGACCTCTTGTTCCGAGCCGTCGTCCTTGATCCAGGTGGCGCGCGGAAACTGACCGCGATGACGCTTCAGGTTGGCAAAGACGCGGTAACGGCCCTCTTCGCGGACCTGGGCAATGGCGGCCTCGAACGCGGCGTTGTAATCCATGGTTAGCTCTATCACTCCGGCCGAAGGTTCGGCATGGTTGGCTGATACTCCGGTATTGCGTATGACACAACCCGGATGCACATCCGCAACGACCCAATTTGTGTCATGCGATGCTTTATTTCCAGTGTCTTTTGCGTAATCTGCCTGCGCTTTTTGACGCACCCGAAACACTGTACGTGCGATACCTCGCACAGTTTCGGACGGCGGACTTTGCGCGCAATCAAAAATACCGGAGGAATATGATGGCGAAACCGCTCTGGATCGGCCTTTTCCGCGGCGTCAATGTCGGGGGCAACAACAAGCTGCCGATGAAGGAACTGGCGCAGCTTCTGACGGCCGAAGGGCTGGAAAATGTCCGCACCTATATCGCCAGCGGCAATATCCTGTTCCGCTCCGAGCTTGGGATCGAGGCCCTGGACAAAAAAATCGGCGACGCCATCGAGGGCCGGTTCGGCTTCCGGCCGTCGCTCTTCCTGGTGACGCTGGAGCATCTCGAAAAACTCCTGGAGACCAACCCCTACCGCGACTGGGAAGCCAAGGGCAAAGGCCAGCATATTTTCTTCATCAAGGGGCCCGTAAAGCTGGCCGACCTCGAAGGCCTGGCCGCGCTGAAGGACAATGGCGAGGATTTCACCCTGACGGATGAGGCGTTTTTTCTTTATGCCCCCGAAGGCGTCGGCCGTTCAAAGCTGGTCGAAAAGATGGGAAAATATCTCAAGGCCGATATGACGGCGCGCAACCTGAATACGGTCGAGACGTTAAGGGATATGGCGAAGGCGGGTTAAGGCCTCAGAGACATCCCGTTTCTTCCTCTGCGCCGTACGCATCGACCAATCTATCAGACGCGTCGAATCTCACGACGACGTCATAGAGGATTTGGCAGGGAAACTCGTCCGCGGACATGGAATAGTGAACTCCTCCCCGAGGAACAGGTTCCGGATGCCGGATCGAGAACGTATCGTCCGGATCGGCTTTATATTTGGCCTCAGCAAGCCGCTTTAAGACTTCGGACCGAGTTGTTCCCACGGCGAAAGGCTTTGGCGTCAATGACACCTTGTGGCCCCATTCCCTTGATGGATCATGGCGGATTTGTCGTGTCACCGGGTCGTTCGGCTTAATAATGTCGGCATAGACGACAGCCGTGTAAAGCCACAAACCTTGACGGAAATTGCGGTCAAAGGCTGCGCGCAGCCCTGTCAACGTCAATACGGCGAGAACGGCCAACCCGATCCAGAAGATCGGCGCCCTTTTTGACGCTTTTGCCTTGATCATCTCCCCTCCGCGATGTCCTGCAATTTAATGTTAGATCGCGCGCAGCGGTTGTCGAATATTTGACTATGCTTCCTGGTCGCTGTTGTTCGGGACGACAGGCTGTGAGATAGATCGCTTTGCGATTCAGGGGGGTAGTTCATGCGAATCAAATTGGCCATCGCGTCGGGTGCACTGGCGCTGGGGCTTTTGGCCTTTGGTAATGCTCCGGCTAGGAATGCCGTGGCGGAAACTTTACCCCCAGCTAAGACGCCCGACACGCAGACGCAGGTTGCCAAGGCCAAAGCGCTTATGGCTTCCCAGGACGAAGAGGATTTCGCCGATGCTGTCGATTTATGGACGAAACTGGCAGAACAAGGCGTTCCTGAAGCTCAATTAAACTTGGGCAGGTTGTATCAGTACGGCCATTCTGGAAGTCTATGCCGAGATGACGTCAAGGCTGTTGGATGGCTTTCGAAGGCGGCGGCGCAAGGTGTGGTGGAAGCCGTTCGCCGCCTCGGGGATATTTATAGCTCCGCAGATAGTTCCCTCTACGACCCAAGCAAGGCTGCGACACTGTACCAGAGGGGCGCGAACCTCGATGATACAGAGTCTGAGGCAGCGCTTTCCGATCTTTATGATCAGGGAAGTGGCGTGCCCAAGGATCCGGCGAAGTCGATCTACTGGCTTGAAAAGGCGGCAAATCATCCCGACGGTGTTCAATACGCTTTCTTTTTGGGCAACCAATATCGTGGGGCGGGAGACCATCCTGCTCCCAACCAAGATAAGGCAATCTACTGGTATCTCCAGGCAGCGAACGGCGGCCACGGGGATGCTCAGGCCACTCTGGCTGCGCTATATGAGCAGCGAGGAAATTATTTCGAGGCGTATCGATGGTACGCAATGGTCGTGGCGCTTGAGAAGAAAACGGCAGAGTTTAAGCCAGTTTATTTGCAAATAAACTTGCGTACTGGAGGCAAAGATCCCGTGGGCATTGGGTCGGCTGGAATAAATGAAGACATCCGGTCAAGAGACAATGCCGCAGCAAAACTGACTCAAGAGGAACGCGCCAAGGCTGATAAATGGGTCGGACAGGCACACATGACGCCTGTCTGGGCGGTGCCTAGTTTGGTGTCGAGTGTGAATGAACGATATTGCCCGGCTCAGGCATCACCCCAAAAATAGTGATGTCAGTGACGGCCAGGGTTACTACAGTTACCCGTCCCCTCCGGCATGGCTTGCAATTTGACGGTACTTCGCGCACAGCCGTTTGTCGAATGCTTCGTCTACGGTGACTGCCCATGTCCACGCCCCTGCCCGCGCCTTTTCCGCTTGCCCGTCCGCGCCGCCTGCGCCAGTCGCCCTGGGTGCGGGAACTGGTTGCCGAAAACCGGCTGCATGTCTCGGACCTGATCTGGCCGATCTTTATCCACGACCGCGACGTGGCGCGTGAAGCCATCGGGTCGCTTGTGGGTGTTGATCGCCTGAGCATCACCGAGGCCGTCAAGGAAGCGAAGCTGGCAAAGGATCTTGGAATCAAGGTTTTGGCCCTGTTTCCTCATCTCCGCGAGGAGATCCGCAATGCCGACGCCACCGCCGCCATCGACCCGAACGGTCTGATTCCGCAGGTCTGCCGCGCCATCAAGGCCGAGGTGCCCGATATCGGCCTGCTGGTCGACGTGGCGCTTGATCCCTATACCGACCACGGCCACGATGGTCTGCTGCGCGGCGGGAAAATCGTCAATGACGCCACGGTCGAGATGCTGGTCGAACAGGCCCGCGTCCAGGTCGAGGCCGGCGCCGATATTGTGGCGCCATCGGACATGATGGACGGCCGGATTTTACGCATCCGCCAGGCGCTGGAGGCCAACGGCCACCACGACACCCTGATCATGTCGTACGCCGCCAAGTACGCTTCCGCCTTCTACGGTCCCTATCGTGACGCCATCGGGGTCAAGGCGCTGAAGGGCGACAAGAAGACCTACCAGATGGATTCGTCGAACAGCGACGAGGCCCTGCGCGAAGTCGCCATGGACATCCAGGAAGGCGCCGACATGGTCATGGTCAAGCCTGGCCTGCCCTATCTCGACATCGTGCAGCGCGTGTCGGAGACCTTCCAGGTGCCGACCTTCGTCTACCAGATCAGCGGCGAGTACGCGATGATCAAGGCGGCAGCCGAGCGCGGCTGGGTCGACCACGACCGGGCCGTCATGGAGACCCTGCTGGCCTTCAAGCGCGCCGGCGCCACGGGCATCCTGACCTATTTCGCCCGCCACGTGGCCGAAACCCTGCTGGAGACAGCCCGATGAGCATCGTTGGACGGCTTAAGGATGCCATGGCGCGCGAGATTGTCGTGCAGCTCCGCTTTGGCGATGAAAACCGTCAGGGCTTTGTCATTGCGCTGGGACCGGACCTTGTCCTGATTCAGGCCGTTCACGACTGGCACAATGCCGGCGCGCTGATCGTGCCGATCGCCGCGATCGAAAGCTGCGAGACCTCGGACCTGATTGAAGACCAGATGAAAATTCTTCAATTCAATAGCGTGAAGCGGACCAGGAGTTACGGCTGGGTTCGTCTGGACAGCTGGGGGGAACTGTTCCGGTCCCTGACACCGAAGGGCCGGTTCGCGGTGTTGTCGTTTGGCGACGAGGCCGAGGTCGGGCGGGTCGATGCGGTCAATTCCGACAGCGTGGATCTCAGGGTCATCGATCCTGGCGGCAATTGGGTCGAGGATATAATTGAATGTGCGTTCGATGACATCACGATGGTGGAATTTGACGACAATTACAGCCGCGTCCTGCAACGCTACGCCGAACGCGCGCCGGTTACGAACTAAGCCTTTCACTCACATTGATATTTTGCGGTCCTTCGATCGATAACCAGATGTGTCCCTCACGTCTGGCGATGGAGGATGATATGACCGCAACAAAGCCTGGCCTCGGTATTGTGGCTGCCGTTGGGCTCCTTATCGCCGTCCCCGCGATGGCCCAGCCGGCGCCCCAGCATTTCGCCTGCACCTATTACGACTTCAACCACGAGATCCAGTATAGTTCGAAGGTCTTTGCGAGCGCGCAAGGCAACAGCGATCCGTCCGCCTATCTCGGCGATTTCTCGGCGGCGATCCACGCCCAGTTCCATATTCCGGTCGACGCCAGGCACGTCGAATGCCACACGGTCGGCGAATGGCGCGTCGATGCCGAACGCGACCGTCTTCAGCAATTGGCGGCGTCGCGTGACGCCAGCGATCGCGTCGTCGACTGGCCGCGCTCGACGTCCTAACCTTTACGCCGCGCTTCCAGGCGGGCGTGCAGGCTGGACGTGTCCCAGCGGCTGCCGCCCATGGCCTGGACTTCGGAATAGAACTGGTCGACCAGCGCCGTCAGCGCCAGGTGCGCGCCGTTGTCGCGCGCTTCGTCGAGGGCTATGCCCAGATCCTTGCGCATCCAGTCGACGGCGAAGCCGAAGTCGTACTTGCCTTCGTCCATGGTGGGCCAGCGGTTGTTCATCTGCCAAGACCCGGCCGCGCCGCCGGAAATGGCCGCCAGCACCAGCGCCGGGTCGAGACCGGCACATTTGGTGAAGTGCAGCGCTTCGGCCACGCCCTGGACGACGCCGGCGATGGCGATCTGGTTGGCCATCTTGGCGGTCTGGCCGGCGCCGGCCCCGCCGATGTGGGTGATCGACTTGGTGTAGGGCTTGACGATATCGGCGACTTCGGCGAAGCGGCCCGGTTCGCCGCCGACCATGATGGCCAGCTGGCCGTTCACCGCCCCCGCCTGACCGCCGGATACCGGGGCGTCGTAAAAATCGAAGCTTTTTTCGCGGGATATTTCTGCCAGTTCACGCGTCAGTTTCGCGGAAATCGTGGTGTGGTCGATGATCAGCGCGCCCGGCTTCAGATACGGCAGCGCCGCCGCGACCGTCTCGCGGACATCGGCGTCGCGCCCGACGCACAGCAGCAGGGCATCAGCGCCTTCGACGGCTTCGGCGATCGAAGCCGCGGCGGTTCCGCCGTGCGCCGCCGCCCATTCGGCGGCCCTGGAATGCGTACGGTTGAATCCGGTAACGATGTGGCCCGCGCGGATCAGGTGTCCGGCCATCGGGCCGCCCATGACGCCGAGGCCGGCAAATGCGAGTTTCATGTGTCGGTTCCAATATGGCCGTAGCGGCCGCGGAAGAAGGTCAGGCCGCTCTGGCCCGGATCGGCGTCGAAGTCGGTGACCCGGCCGATGATGACGAGATGGTCGCCGAGCGTCCGCGTGTCGTAGGTCTCGCACGCGAGGTAGCCTACGACGTCGCGCAGGCGCAAAGGATTGTCCTCACGCACCAGCTTCTCTTCGGGAACGATGTGCGCGTTGTGGCGAGCGAAGCGCCGCGACAGTTCGCCCTGTGCTCCACTGAGGATGTTGATGCCGAATCTCGGCGCTTCGGCATATACGGCGTAGCGATGCGCCTTGTTGTCGATGCACCACTGCACCAGGGGCGGATCGAGTGAAATCGAGCTGAAGGAGTTGGCAGTCATGCCCAGCACGTGGCCGTCGACGTGGTCGGGATCGGGCACGGTAATGACGCAGACTCCGGTGGCGAAGTTGCCCAGGGTGTGTCGCAACGCTTTTGAATCCATGCCTATGGATTTCGACGGTTTTGTCCTGAAATGCAATGGTCCTCTGACGATGTGCGGAAAAGTGTCGGCGTTTTCCGCATAAACCATCGCGAAAGACGCATAATTTACGAAAAATGGGAGGCCGTCTGACGCTTCAATGCCCTGTTAATGTTAATCGGCGAGAACGGGATGAGTCCCCTGTTCAGGTAGCAGAAGCATGGCCAGCCGCGACGCCCCCGTCATCATCAAGAAGATCAAGAAAGGCGGCGGCGGCGGCCATCACGGCGGCGCCTGGAAAGTCGCCTACGCCGACTTCGTGACGGCGATGATGGCCTTCTTCCTGCTGATGTGGCTGATCAACACCACCTCTCCCGAACAGAAGCGCGGCGTCGCCGACTACTTCGCGCCGGCCAACGTGTCGCAGTCGACCTCGGGCTCGGGCGGCATCCTGGGCGGCAACGCGCTTGGCGACGACGGCAACAAGAACGAAGGCACCATGTCCTTCATCGAACAGATGGCGCCCAAGCCGCCCGACACCCAGGACCGCGACGGCAAGTCGACCAATGCGGCGCTGAAGGGGGCCGCCGCCACCGACGAAACCGACGCGCAGAAAAAGGAGCAGCAGGCGTTTCAAAGCGCGGCCGAAAGCCTGCGCCAGGCGTTGCAGGACATGCCCGAACTGGCCGAACTGTCCAAGAACATACTGGTCGACCAGACGCCCGAAGGCCTGCGCATCCAGTTGATCGACCAGGAAGGCCGTTCGATGTTCGACTCGAACTCGGCCCAGCCGAACGACCGCTGCAAGCTGCTGCTGCGCGCCGTCGCCAAGGTCGTCAACCAGTTGCCGAATCGCATTTCGATCACCGGACACACCTCGGGCGTCGCCGGCCAGTCGGGGCAGAATCCCAGGGACTGGTCATTGTCATCGAACCGCGCCGACGCGGCGCGCGCCGTATTGCAATCGTCAGGCGTGGACGAGGACCGGATCGCCCAGGTCTCGGGCAAGGCCGCCAAGGAGCCGCTTTACCCCGACGATCCTTCCCTGGCCGGCAATCGCCGCATCGCTATCGTGCTGCTGCGCGAAGCCCCGGTGTTGCCCCAAAATCCGGCGCTTTGAAAACGCCGCGTCTGCGTTTATTGTGTCCTGATGCGAATGTCGGTTCCGAGACACTTGACGGGGGGTATCCGGGCCCCCAAACTGAATGATGGGGCGAGTCCGGTTTTTAGTGAGCGCGCTTGAATGAGTGAGCATTTTCCTGGCAGGAAATTACGATATTACCTGACCATCCCCGGCCCCTGTCCCTACCTGCCCGGCCAGGAGGAGCGGAAGGTCTTCGTGCACCTGCCGCCGCTCGAAGCGATCAGCGTCAACGACCAGCTCTCGGCTATCGGTTTCCGCCGCTCGCAGAACATCGCCTATCGTCCGGCCTGTCAGAACTGCCGCGCCTGCCAGTCCGTGCGCATCCCGGTGAAACGCTATACCCTGTCGAAGTCCGACAGGCGGGTGATGAAGGCCAATGCCGACCTGACCAAGGCCTTCGTCGAGGCGGAGGCCAGCCGTGAGCAGTTCGAACTGCTGCAGCGCTATCTCAAGGCGCGCCACCCCGACGGCGGCATGATGGACATGACCTGGCCCGACCTTGTGGCCATGATCGAGGACACCCTTGTCCGCACCCACCTGATCGAATACCGCCAGGACGGAAAACTGATCGCCTGCGTGCTGGTCGACGCCCTCAATGACGGCCTGTCCCTGGTCTACAGCTTCTACGATCCGGACCTGATGCCGCGCAGCCTCGGCCGCTACATTATCCTGGATCATATCGACCAGGCCCTGCGCGCCGGCTACGACTATGTGTATCTGGGCTACTGGGTCAAGGACAGCCCGAAGATGGATTACAAGGCGCGGTACCGGCCGCTGGAAGGCCTTACCGACTTCGGATGGCAGGATATCCATACCAAGCCCACGGCCTGATCGCGCCATAAACCATAGCGATTTTTTGCGCCGATTGCGGCGGAATCGGCGCATCCGCCGCCACCGGAAATCCCACGATGCGGGAATTTCTGGCGCTAAGCTGTTGTATTTCAAGTTTGTCTTACAATTTTTTGCCTCGCCTACGACGGGAGATCATGGCGGCTGCGTATCATCCCCGACACTCATAACAACGACTTCAAGGCAGACCGACCTCCCATGTCCCTATTCTCGCCCCGAGCCGTCCAGCAGGGAAAATCCCGCGTTTCTTTTCTTGCCGGCGCCAGTCTGATCGCCATGGCCCTGTGCGCTTCCGGCGCGGCGCGCGCCCAGACGACCAGCAGCCAGGCATCGCAAAGCCAGAGCGCCCCGGCCTCCGGCACGGCGCAAAGCGCCCAGGCGCCCGCGGCCAAAACGCAGGCCCCGGCCCAGACGCCTGCCCAGCCGGGCGCGAAGACGACCGGCACGGCCCAAGGCGACGCCCAGGCCAATCCCGACGTCGTGACCATCACCGCCGAAAAACCCGAGGTCACGCACAAGACCGACCGCGACGTCTATGACGTCAAGCAGGATCCGACCTCGTCGACGGGCAGCGCCGCCGACGTGCTCAACAAGCTGCCGTCCGTCACCGTCGATCCCGACGGCACGGTCGGCCTGCGCGGCAACAGCAACGTCCAGGTCTATGTCAACGGCAAGAAATCGGCCCAGATGACCGGCGACAACCGTGGCTTTACCTTGCAGAGCATGAGCGGCGACGATATCGACAGCGTCGAGGTCATCACCAACCCGACGGCGGAATTCGGCTCCGACACGGCCGGCGGCATCATCAATATCGTGCTGAAGCGCGGTCGCGCGCTCAAGCCCCAGACCTCGCTCAACGTCGTGGCCGGAGACCAGGGCCGGGGCATGGTGTCGTTCAATACCGGCAAGGCGTTCACGCCCAAACTGACCATCAACACGCGACTGACGGTCAATCATGGCAATGGCGGCGACGGCGGCGGCGGGCGTATCGGCCGCGGCGGCGGTTTCGGCCCGAAGAGCAAGTCGTTCGACGACCGTATCCAGCTCGATCCGACCACCGGCGCGGTGCTGCGCGAGGATCGCACCACCTCGGTCAACAAGAGCGACAACAGCAATATCTCCGGCAATATCAACGGCGTCTACAACCTGTCGGACAATGACGAGATCGACGGCACCCTCGACTATTCGCGCAACCAGCGCCTGGGCACCAGCGCCAGCGAGATCCTCAGCTATGACGGCGCGGGCAACCTGACCACCGACCGCGCATCCCTGCGCAATTCGTTCAACAACAGCGAAAACATGGCCGCGACCCTGGTCTACGATCATCGCGGTCAGCCGGGATCGACCGAAGATTTCAAGATGCAATTGGGCCACAGCCAGACCCTGCGCGACACGGGGTCCGAAACGCACAACATCTTCCACCAGCCAACCCCGTCCGACAGCTACAGCGCCCAGGCCGGCAAGTTCAAGGATTACGTCGACGAGTTTTCGGGCGACTGGGTCCATCCGTTCGGCGAAAGCCAGGACGTATCGCACCAGATCAAGATGGGCTGGGACCTGCAGAAGACCGTCAGCGACCAGTATAATTATCGTTCGCAAACCCTGCCCACGCCCGTGCAGTCGCCGGCCAGCCCCCGCGCCTCGGCCGTGACCGACTTCAGCGTCGACCAGTTGCTGAGCGCGGCCTATTTCATCTACGAACAGAAAACAGGCAAGCTCGGCTTCCAGGCCGGTTTGCGCGTCGAGAACATGCATCAAAAGCTGGTGTCGGCAACCCCACTGCTGCCGACTCCGGCGGCGAACGGGACCTACGACAACCTGTTCTATGCGCCGAACTTTATCGTCACCTACGACCTCAGCGACACGCAGCGCCTGAATTTCAGCGCCAGCCGCAAGCTGCAGCGTCCCAGCCCCAACCAGCTCAATCCCCTGGTCGTCCTCAGCGACGACGGCCTGACGGCGCGGTCGGGCAACGCGAACCTGAAGCCGGAACAGACCGACAAGTACGAACTGCGCTATAACCGCGACAGCCGGGGCGGCATCAACATCAATGCCTCGGTCTACTACAATTCAACGACGGGCTCGATAAACCAGGTCACGACCTTCCTGTCGGGCGCGCCGGACGTATTGCTCTATACCTATCAGAATTCGGGATCGCGGCACCAGACCGGGGCCGAATTCGGCGTCAACGGCCAGACCCAGGACCGGAAGTTCCGCTATGGCGTCAATGCGTCGTACAACTACACGACAACCGACGCGACCGACTTCGCCACGGGCCTGCCGGTCCGGACGTCCGGCCCATGGTCGCAACTGCAGGCCCGCCTGACCTACAAGCCGACGGCGGTCGACTCGATCTTCCTGTTCGGCGCCTACAGCGGCAAGCAGACCGGCTTCCAGAGCTACAGCACGGGCGTCGGCCGCCTGAACCTGTCCTATTCGCACCAGTTCATTCCGAACAAGTTCGTGCTGACGCTCAATGCCTCGAACTTCATGGTCGGTCCTACGCCCAGGCGCTATATCAACAGCAGCACGGTGCGCGATGTCGGCTATACTTTCAATCCCGGCGCCAGTTTCATGATGAGTCTGCGCTATACCTTCGGCCAGGTGCGCAATGGCGGCGACCGCGACTGGCGCGGCGGGCCCGGGGGCGGGCGTGGCGGTCCTGGCGGCTATGGTGGACCGGGCGGTGGTCCCGGCGGTGGTGCGGGCGGTCCTCCGGGCGGTGGTTTCTGAGAACTGACGGGCCGCTCCGAAGACCAAGAGGGTATTGCGGAACTCGTAAGTCACCGGCAGAAGGCAGGTGCGCGCCAATGGCATTGGGAGCTGTCGTTGTGTTCCGGATCGCTTACATACAGGAAGAAGGTAGCGGGCGATTGATGCCCGAAAGCGTTCTCGTACGAAACTACTGCCGGGAAATTGGGTTGCCGGTGGAATTTTACACCCGTAAGCGAATTCTCCGTCGGCAGTTGCCCTTGGATCCACAGTGCTTTCTTTTCGGAGATATGGATTCAATGCACGGCGCGATGCGGCAACTTGGGATTCCGGTTCCGGAGGCCGTCTATTATCCTCGGTCGCTTCATGCGTTCCTGCATCGGAGGGTCTGGCAGGATACGCTGGGAAGTCGCCCGTGAACAACGCGTAGAGCCTTGATCGGCCTAAGTAATTCCCATTGGCA
>CAKZJB010000037.1 GCA_936940865.1 uncultured Asticcacaulis sp.
GGAGATGTGGTGGTGGGGTTTCTTGTGGTTCCGCAAAATGTGTGAATCCGATAGCCCGTGGAACAGGGAGAAGGGACGTCTGCCAAACTCGCGTTGCGAGGTTATCTCGGAGACGCGGCGGCTTGCCAAACCCTTGGCCTGCGCTACATAAGCGCAATGAGCCATTATACCGACAACCTGACGCAACTGGGCGGCGACGCCCGTCCGGCAGACGATCCTGCCCACGCCACGCTGGAGCGCGTGCCCAATCCGCACCCCGACATCGACTATGTCGCGCGCTTCACGGCGCCGGAATTCACCTCGCTGTGCCCGGTGACGGGACAGCCGGACTTCGCGCACCTGGTCATCGACTACGTGCCCGGCGACTGGCTGGTCGAATCGAAGTCGCTGAAACTGTTCCTGACCAGCTTCCGCAACCATGGCGCCTTCCACGAGGACTGTACCATCCATATCGCCAAGCGGCTCAAGGACCTGCTCGATCCGCGCTGGCTGCGTATCGGCGGCTTCTGGTACCCGCGCGGCGGCATTCCCATTGACGTCTTCTGGCAGACAAGCGAACCTCCGAAGGGCGTGCTGGTGCCGGACTTCGGCGTCCAGCCCTACCGCGGACGGGGGTAAGCTGGTGATTGGGGGAACAACGGCCGACCGATCAGGCAAGACCCTGTGGAACCGGTGGTGGATACGCTTTCCGGCCTATCTGGTCTGTGCGCCGGTCGTCATTGCCGTGGTCGATGTCCTGATGGCGGCCGCTTTCACCTTCTTCTCGGACGGCTATCTCGGTGACATGTCGGAAGTGTTGCCGCCGCTGTCGTTCCTGAGCCTTTGGGCCGGCGGTCAGATGGTGCCGCTTCTTCTGCCGTTGGTCGTGATCGAACTTGGAAACCGTAAGCGGAAGTCGGCCGTGCCGCCGGTTCTTTGCGCGCTTTTTGTCGCGGTCTTCACGGCGGCGTTGATGGCGTCGCTTATGACTGTCATGTTGATCTCCAGCCACATTCCGAACGGCTATCTGTTTTCCAACTGGCAATTCGGCGTGCTCATCATTCTCGGTAGTTGCATCGCCGGAGGCGCTTGTGCAACGGCGCTGGTATCGCCTCTGGTCCGCCGCTGGGCTGAGCGCAATGCCTCGGCCAAGGATTTGGCCGAGCATTTTTAAGCCGGCTGCCACCAGCCGATGCGCGCGGCGTAATCCGGCCGGTCGCGTTCCAGCGGCGGCTCCGACGGCGTGCCGAGGAAGATCCAGCCGGCGACATTTTCATGCGGCTTGAGACCCAGCAACGCCCTGGCCTCGTCGTCGTAGCTATACCAGTCGGTGATCCAGTTGGCGCCGTAGCCGAGCGCGCCCGCCGCGATGAGCATCGTTTGGCAGACGGCGGCGGCCGACAGCTGCTGTTCCCAAAGCGGAATCTTGTGCGGCTGGACGGGCGAGGACACGATCAGCAGGGCCTCCGGCGGGGTCGTCAGCTTGAGCAGGGCGACTTCGGCCTTCTTGGGTTCAGGCTGCGTGGCCGCCAGAACCATCAGCCGCTCCGCCAGTTGGGCCTTGGCCTCGGGCGTAAAGCGCACGACGCGCCAGGGACCGATCTTGCCATGGTCGGGGACGCGCAGGCCGATTTCGATCAGCAGGTCGACTTCCTCCGGCGACGGTCCGGGCGCGGTCAGGGTCGGCGCCGGCGCGCTGCGGCGGTGGAACAGCCGGTCCAGCACTTCGGCGGACCTTTCCTGCGGCAGGGGCTGGCCGAAGGCGATGGGCGTGCGGTCGAAATCGGGCAGGGGCATTAAGACACCGTGGGGCAAGGAATCGCTTTGACTATACCGCGCGTCCGTGCAAATCCACAGCATGGATCAGACATTGCCGCCCTGGGACAGCCCTGCCGCCGCCGCCCGGCGTCCCGGCTGGAAAACGCTCACCCTCGAGACGCAATTCGAAAACCCCTGGCTGCGGGTCGAAAAGAGCGATGTCATCGCGCCGACCGGCAATCCCGCCGGATACGGGGTGGTGCGCTTCAAGAACCGCGCGATCGCCGTCTTTGCCCTGCACGACGACGGCACGGTGCCGCTGGTCGGCCAGATGCGTTATCCGCTCGGCACCTACAGCTGGGAAATTCCCGAAGGCGGTGCGCCGCTCGATGAAGATCCCGCCGACGGCGCACGGCGCGAACTGCGTGAAGAAACGGGCCTGGTCGCCGGCACCCTCGTCGAAATCCTTCAGATGGACCTGTCGAATTCCGTGACGGACGAGGTCGCCGTCTGCTTCCTGGCGACCGGCCTGTCGCAAGCGGAAATCGAGCCCGACGAGACGGAAAACTTCGAATATGCCCGGGTTCCCTTCCGGCAATTGTTGGAAGCTGTTATAAAAGGGCAGGTTCGCGATGGTTTAACCGTTGCCAGTGTACTGAGGGTGCACCATATGGCGGTAACGGGCGAATTGCCGCCGCACTTGTGCGAGGCCGTGCTGGCCCGCGATTGACGTAAGGAGTCCGGCATGGCTCAGGTTTTCGAAGTCATTACCCCCGAAGACAAGCCGATCTGGCTGTGCCTGCGCCAGGAAGCGTCCGATGCGCTGGCGGCGGAACCGGGGCTGGCCTCGATGCTGCACTCGACCATCCTGTCGCACGACGACCTGGCCTCGGCCCTGTCCTATCACATCGCGCGCAAGGTCGGAGACGACACATTGCGCGGCATGACCCTGCGTGAGCTGGCGCAAAAGGTGTATGCCACCGACCCGTCCCTGGTCGAGGCGGCCGAGGCCGACCTGCAGGCCGTTTATGAGCGCGATCCCGCCGCCAAGGGGTATCTCCAGGCCTTCATGTTCTTCAAGGGCTTCCTGGCGCTGCAGATTCACCGCGTCGGCCACCGCCTGTGGCAGGAGGGGCGCTATACCATGGCGCACTACCTGCAAAGCCGCGTCTCGGAACTCTTCCAGATCGACATCCATCCGGCCGCCAGGATCGGCAAGGGCATCTTCATCGACCATGGCACGGGCGTCGTCATCGGCGAAACCGCCGTGGTCGACGACGAGGTCTCGATGCTGCACGGCGTGACCCTGGGCGGCACGGGCGCCGAGCGCGGCGACCGCCACCCCAAGATCGGGCGTGGCGTGCTGCTGGGCGCTGGCGCCAAGGTGCTGGGCAATATCACCATCGGCGAATACGCCAAGGTCGCGTCGGGCTCGGTGGTGCTGAAGCCCGTGCCGGCGCACTGCACCGCGGCCGGCGTGCCGGCGCGGCTGGTCAACTGCAAGACTTGCGAAGACCCGGCGCGCAAGATGGACCATACCCTGGCCGACGTCGACTATGACTACGTCATTTAGGGGATAAGCGGCTTTTCCGTTTGCACTGCGGGATGGTGCGCCGTATGAGGCGACACGCAAATTTTATCCCCGTCCGGGAGGAACTGTGCTTTCATGAGATCATGGGGCGCATGACAGACCCCGGAATCAAACTGCATTCAGAGGCCGCCCATGTCCCCGACGGAAATCAACAAGGTTCAGGATTATCTGTTCTCGATCTTCAAGACCAAGGGGCTTGAGGTCAAGGCGCGCAAACAGAAGGATTCCGCCGAGGTGTTCATCGGCGAGGAGTTCATCGGCGTCGTCTATGTCGACGAGGACGAGGAAGGCTCCTACCTCTTCGAAATGGCCATCCTGAAGGAAGACCTGTAAAAATCAAAAAGGCCGCCTGCGAAAGGCGGCCTTTTTCTCAATACATATCCGCCTTGGCCCGGTTGCGGCGCCGGGCGCGCGGCTCGACGTCGGGCGGCGGGGGCGTGGCGCCGCGGGCTTCCTCGGCCTTGCGCACCTTTTCCTCGGCCTTGTGGACGCGGCGGCGGTCGAGTTCGTCGCCGGCGGCCTGGACCAGTTCGGCGAACATCGACAGGAACTGCGGGAAACGCGAGGCCAAAAAGCCGCCGATGATGGCGACGGCGGCGGCGGCGAACGGCGAATGTTTCGACATGCTTTCGATCATGCGCGACAGGCTGCCGACCGAGGAGTTGGCGAAGGCCTCGTCGAACATGCGCTCTTTCTTGGAGCGCTTGTCCTTGCGGTGAACCGCCTTGACGATGCCGTAGATGGCGATCGGAATGAAAAGGACCAGGCCGCAGAGGGCGGGGCCGGCGATCGGGCCGAACTGCTGGGTCAGGTAATTATAAAGCGAGACGCTGAGCCAGATAATGCCCAGAATCGTACAGGCAAGCATCAGGACAAAGCCGATCAGAGAGGTTTTGAACGACTCGATCTTGTGCGAAACATTGAACATGGCGCCCTTCTTACCTCCGGTGTCCCGATACGTCCCTGATAGACAGCATACAGGAATAAGAGAACAATATGTTTAAGTTTCCCGTGATTTTCCAAGGTAAGTCAAGCGCATGATGCTGGTTCAGGGGGTGTGGCACGCACTCAGGGTGGTCAGCGCCGCCATGTTCTGGCTGATGACCATCGGGCTTGTCTGGGCGGGGCTGGCCATGATGGGCAGCGATTCGCACTGGGGCTGGGCCGACCTCGCCGTGGCGACGGGGATATTTGCCGCTCGCGGGCTGATTTCGCCGCGGTTCGTGCCGGTGGGCGCCAGCTATGTCATCGGTTTCGCGGCGCAGCTCATCTTTCTTATGATCGCGGCCTTGCTTACCGGTTACACGGTTTCCTGAAGCGCCTCGCGGATCGTCGCGACCATGGTGTCGATCTCGGCTTTCTCGACGATCAGCGGCGGCGACAGGGCGATGATGTCGCCGGTTACGCGGATCAGCAGCCCCTTGTCGTAGCAGCGGTCGAATACCTCCAGCGCCCGGGCCGTCGCGGCCCCGGCACGCGGCTCCAGCTCGATGCCGCCGACAAGGCCCAGGTTGCGGATATCGACGACGTGGCGGGCATCGCGAAGGGAATGTACCGCCTCCTGCCAGTAACCGGCCAGCGACGCGGCGCGGGCGAACAGGCCTTCGTCCTCGTAGATGCCGAGCGTGGCGATGCCGGCGGCGCAGGCCAGCGGATGGCCCGAATAGGTATAGCCGTGAAACAGCTCGATCGGCGTTTCGGAAGCCTGCATGAAGGTGTCGTAAATCCTGTTCGACACGGCGACCGCGCCCATGGGCACGGCGGCATTGGTGATGCCTTTTGCCATGCAGATCATGTCGGGGCGCACGCCGAAATAGTCGGCGCCGAAAGCTGCGCCCAGCCGCCCGAATCCGGTGATGACCTCGTCGAAGATCAGCAGGATATCGTGCTTGTCGCAGATCGCGCGCAGGCGCTGCAGATAGCCTTTTGGCGGCACCAGGACGCCGGTCGATCCGGCGACGGGTTCGACGATGACGGCGGCGATCGTCGAGGCGTCGTGCAGGGCGACGATTCGCTCCAGCGCGTCGGCCAGATCGGTGCCGCCGTGTTCGGGTTCGCCTTTCGAGAACAGATTGCCCGGCACGCCGTGCGTATGCGGCAGGTGGTCGACGCCCGTCAGCAGCGTCCCGAAGGTCATGCGGTTGCGCACGATACCGCCGACGCTGATCCCGCCGAAGCCGACACCGTGATAGGCGCGTTCGCGCCCGATCAACCGCGTCTTCGCCCCCTGGCCGCGCATGCGCTGGTAGCTGAGCGCGATCTTGAGCGCCGTATCGGCGGCCTCGGAACCTGAATTGGTCAGGAAGATGCGCCTGAGGTCGAACGGCATGAAGCCTGCAAGCTTTTCGGTAAACGCGAAGGCGAGGGGATGGCCCATATTGAAGGTTGGCGCGAAGTCCATCACCGCCGCCTGCTTCTGGATCGCCTCGGTGATCTGGCGGCGGCCGTGGCCGGCATTGACGCACCACAGGCCCGACGTCGCGTCCAGGATCTGCCGGTTATCGTGCGAAGTGTAGTACATCCCCGAAGCGGCGGCGAGCAGCTTCGGTTTCGCCTTGAACGCGCGGTTGGGCGTAAAGGGCATCCAGAAGCTGTCGAGGTTGTCCATGATCGGTCTCTTTTTGGGCTGGCAGTAGCGCGGAACGTGCTAAGGTGCCTGGAGTCGGCGCCTATTGTGATCACAGCGACGACCGGCAGACAAGAGGTCTTCGCTGGAAGGGCGGGCAAGAATGAAGGTGGTTTCCCTGAAACCGGCAACCAATGACAACGCCAGCGCCCATGCGCAGGTCTACGAAGCGCTCAGCGAGGACCTCATCCAGGGGCAGATTCCTCCGCTGAAGCCGTTGTCGCTGCGCGGGATCGCGCAACGCTACGGCGTGTCGCCCATGCCGGTGCGCGAGGCCGTGCGCCGGCTGATCGCCGAAAAGGCGCTGGAGTTGCAGGCCGAAAACAAGCGCCTGCGCGTGCCGCACCTGACCGAACACCGCCTGAAGCAACTGACGATGGCGCGCTGCTGGGTCGAGCCGGAACTGGCGGCCATGGCGGCGCCGCGGATGGCGCGCGACGACATCAAACGCCTGCGGGACGATGATGCGACGCTCATGCGGGCTTTGAAAAGCGGTGACGTCTCGGCCTACATGCAGGCCAATCATGACTTCCATTTCACAATCTATCGCGCCGCCGACGCCGACCTGCTGTGCGGCATGGCGCGGAGTTTATGGCTGCAAAGCGGCCCCTTCATGCGGGTCGTCTTCGGCCGGCTGGGCACGGTGCAACTGCCCAAGGACCATCACCAGGACATGATCGCGGCGTTCGAAGCCGGCAATGCCGATGCGGCGCGCGCTTCGATGGCCGAGGACATCGGTGAAGGCATGAACCTGATGCTGGACGCGATCGGCGACCACGACCTGCCGCAGCCCAAACGGCGGGGCAGGGGTTAGCGGCAACTTTCTTATACCTTCCCGCTGGGCGGGGAGGGTGAGCGTAGCCGAGGTAGGGCCTCGGCAAGCGCAAGACGAGCGAGCGAAGCGAGTGAGATGTGGTGGTGGGGGCGGAGAAGACGCGCATACCCAGCCTGTAAGCTCTACGCCCCCCCACCGTCATCGCTGTCGCATGCGCTCGCGCGCTGCCACCTCCCCCGCCTGGCGGGGGAGTATAAGCTCAAGAGCATAATCCGACATATTGACTTCGCACGTTCTGGCGGTGTCTAATTGTGATCACAAAGCGCTTAAGCAGGTGCCCATGCCGATCTCCCCGCCGCAACTTCCCGCAGATACGCTCGACGGCGTCCTGGCGTCGATCGCGAAACTCGACCTGCCGAAACTGGCGCTGATCGACGGCCAGGAGGTCGCGGCCCACACCGGCCGGACCTTCGACAACTTTTCGTCGCGCGACGGCACGCTCGTCAATGCCATCGCGGCCTGCGACAGCGCCGATGTCGACCATGCCGTAAAGGTGGCGCGCACGGCCTTCGAAGACGGGCGCTGGAGCCGACAGTCTCCGCGCGCCCGCAAGAAGGTTCTGCACAAACTGGCCGACCTGATGCAGGCCCATGCTGAGAACCTGGCGTTGCTGGAAAGCCTCGACACCGGAAAGCCGATCCGCGACGCGCGGGGATTCGACGTTCCCGCTTCCATCAACACCGTCCGCTATTACGCCGAAGCGATCGACAAGATCTATGGCGAGGTCGCGCCGACGCCGCACGACCGCCTGTCCTATGTGGTGCATGAACCCCTGGGCGTCGTCGGCGCCATCGTGCCGTGGAACTTCCCGCTGCATATGGCGATGTGGAAGGTGGCGCCGGCGCTGGCCATGGGGAATTCGGTGGTCCTGAAGCCCGCCGAGCTGTCGTCGATGACCGCGCTCTATACGGCCATGCTGGCGCTCGAAGCCGGCCTGCCGGCGGGCGTATGGAATGTCGTGACGGGGCTTGGCGCCGAGGCGGGCAACGCCTTGTCCCGTCATATGGACGTCGACATGATCGCCTTTACGGGATCGGGCGTCGTCGGGCGCCAGCTGATGCGCGCCTCGGCCGACTCGAACCTCAAGCGCGTGTCGCTGGAACTCGGCGGCAAGAGCCCGCAGATCGTCTTTGCCGACGCAGACAATCTCGACGCGGCAGCGTCGGCCGCCGCCTGGGGCGTCTTCTATAACCAGGGCCAGGTGTGCACGGCATCGTCACGCCTGCTTGTGGAAGCGTCGATCAAGGACGCGTTTGTCGAAAAGGTGACCGCCGCCGCCAAGGCCATCACGGTCGGCGATCCGTTCGACCCCGCGACGCAGTTCGGCGCCATGGTATCGGAGCGCCAGATGAACACGGCGCTCGACTATATCGAAAAGGGGCAGTCCGGCGGCGGGCGCCTGCTCTTGGGCGGCGAACGCATTCGCGGCGACTGCGGCGGCTACTATGTCGCGCCGTCCGTGCTCGACAATATCACGCCCGACAACACGCTGGCTCAGGAAGAGGTCTTCGGGCCGGTCCTGTCGGTCATGACTTTCAAGGATGAGGCCGAGGCCTTCCGCATCGCCAACGGCACGGTCTACGGTCTGGCGGCCGGCGCGTGGACGTCGAACGTCAGCCGCGCCATGCGCGCGGCCCATGCGCTTAAAGCCGGGCTGGTGTGGATCAATGGCTGGGACGCCTGCGACATCACATCGCCCTTCGGCGGCGTGAAACAGTCGGGTTTCGGTCGCGATCGCAGCCTGCACGCCCTATATAAGTATGCCGACCTTAAGGCCATTTCGATAAGCTTCGAGCCCTGATCATGAAACTCACTTCGGCACAGATCGCCCTGCTGGGCGAAACCATTTCGCTTACGCCGCGCGCCGGCTGGTTTCCCGTCTATAATCCGGCCGATGGCGGTGTCCTCGCCTATGTGGAGGACGGTACGGCCGACGACACGCGCGCGGCAATCGCCGCCGCCGACGCAGCCTTTCCAGCCTGGTCGGGAAGGACCGCCAAGGACCGCTCAATCATTCTGAAAAAATGGAATGATCTGGTCCTGAAGCACCAGGAAGACATGGCGCTGCTCGTCACGCTGGAGCAGGGGCGGCCGATCAGGGAAACGCGCGGCGAAGTCGCCTATGGCGCCAGCTTCATCGAATGGTTCGCCGAGGAGGCCAAGCGCGCCTATGGCCGCACCATCCCGGCGACCCTGCCCGGCAAGCACCTGCAGACCATCAAGCAGGCGATCGGCGTCTGCGCGGCGATCACGCCGTGGAACTTTCCGATATCCATGATCACGCGCAAGGTGTCGCCGGCGCTCGCCGCCGGCTGCACAGTTGTCATCAAGCCGTCGGAGGAGACGCCGCTGTCGGCGCTGGTGCTCTTGCAACTGGCGAAGCAGGCCGGCCTGCCCGACGGCGTGATCAACGTCGTCAATTCCACAAAAGCGGCAGAGATCGGCGGCGTCATGACCTCCGATCCGCGCGTCAAGAAGCTGAGTTTTACCGGTTCGACCCCGGTCGGCAAGTTGCTCTACGCGCAGTGCGCGCCGACCATGAAGAAGCTGTCGATGGAACTCGGCGGCAATGCGCCGTTTCTCGTTTTCGATGACGCCGAGATCGATGCCGCGGTCGAAGGCGCCCTGGCGTCGAAATACCGTAATACGGGCCAGACCTGCGTCTGTGCCAACCGCATCCTGGTGCAATCGGGCATTTATGACAGCTTCGCCGCGCGCCTGACCGAACGCGTCAGGGCGATGAAGCTGGAAGAAGGCTGGAAGGAGGACGCCATTCTCGGCCCGCTGATCAACCAGAAGGCCGTCGACAAGGTCAGGCACCTGGTCGAGGACGCGGTGAAAAAGGGGGCGCACGTCGAACTGGGGGGCTATGCCCATAACCTGTTCTATGAAGGCACCGTGCTGACCAATGTCAGCCGCGACATGGAGCTGTTCTCGACCGAAATCTTCGGTCCCGTTGCTCCGCTCTTCCGTTTCGAGACGGAAGAGGAAGGGATTGCCATGGCCAACGACACGCCGTTCGGCCTGGCGGCCTATGCCTATACGCGCGACATCGGCCGCGCCATGCGCGTGGCGGCAAAGCTGCAATACGGCATGGTCGGCATGAATGACGGGCTGATCTCGACCGAGGTCACGCCATTCGGCGGCGTCAAGGAATCGGGTCTGGGCCGTGAAGGCGCGGCCGAGGGCTTGGACGAGTATTTGAGCGTCAAGTATATCTCGTACGGCGGGCTGGGGGCGATTTGAGCGGGCGGGTCGTACAATCTTGCACCTCCCCGTTATCCGGAGCTTTAGCGGAGGGGAATGGGGAGGGGGACCGCACGAGGCAGCGCCTGCGCTGGCGAGATGTGGTGGTGGGGTTTCTTGCTTTCCTTGATCCGCTGAGGGTTGGAAAGAAAGTAAGACACCCCACCACCACATCTCGTCGCCTAACGGCGCCTCGTGCGGTCCCCCTCCCCATCGCTGCGCGACAGGGAGGTGCAAGATGACAGTGGCGGACTTTATTTCTGAACAACGCGAATTGTTCGCCGCCGCCAATCCGATATCCCGGTCGTTGTCCGCTAAGGCGTCGGCATGGCGGTCGGGCGTGCCCATGCACTGGATGCGCGACTGGGCGACGCCATTTCCTATTTACGTGAATAATGCGCGTGGTGCGACGCTGACCGATGTCGACGGCCATGCCTATGACGACTTCTGCCTGGGCGACACGCCGTCGATGTTCGGCCATGCGCGGCCCGAGCTGGCCGCCGCCATGGCCGAACAGGCCGGGCAGGGTGTGGGCTTCATGCTGCCGACCGAAACGGCCAACACCGTCGGCATGCTGCTGGCGCAGAGGTTCGGTCTCCCGCAATGGCAGGTGGCGACGACGGCTTCGGACGCCAATCGCGCCGCCATCCGCTGGGCGCGGGCGGTCACGGGACGCTCCAAAATCCTGGTTTTCGACGGCTGCTATCACGGCATGGTCGAGGACTGTTTCGTAGCGCTGTACGATGGCAAGCCGGCCAATAAAAAGGGCCTGATCGGCCAGGTCCGCGACCAGACCGAAACGACAACCGTCATCCCGTTCAACGACATTCCGGCGCTCGAAGCCGCGTTGCAAACCGGTGAGATCGCCGCTGTCCTGGCCGAGCCCGTCATGACCAATTGCGGCATGATCCTGCCGCAGCCGGGGTTTCACCGAACTTTGCATGAATTGACAGCGCGACACGGTA
Source organism: uncultured Asticcacaulis sp. (assembly GCA_936940865.1). Lineage (GTDB taxonomy): Bacteria > Pseudomonadota > Alphaproteobacteria > Caulobacterales > Caulobacteraceae > Asticcacaulis. Next base: position 11,001 of record CAKZJB010000037.1, read on the forward strand.
CGCTGCTGGTCCTCGACGAGACCCATACCCTGTCGTCGGGTCCAGCCGGTTACTCCGGCGAACACGGTTTGCAACCCGACATGCTGGTTATCGGCAAGGCTATTGCCGGCGGCGTGCCGGCCGCCGTCTGGGGCGTCACAAGCGATCTGGCCGCGCGGATGAACGTCGCCGAAGCGCTCGCGGGGCCGGGGTCGAGCGGCATCGGCACGACCCTGTCGGGCAACGCGCTCGCCATGCGCGCCATGCATGTCATGCTGACCGAGGTCATGACGGATGACGCCTATGCCCGGATGCTGGAAGGCGCCGAGACGCTGGTGGCGGGTCTGCGCGACGTCATCGATACCCATGACCTGCCGTGGTCGGTCGTTCATGTCGGGGCGCGCGCCGAACTGATCTTCGCACCTCAGCCGCCGCATGACGCCGCCGCCATGCGCAAGGTCCTGGACCATCACCTGCTCGAAGCCTTCCACCTCTTCCTCATCAACCGCGGCGTATTGATTGCGCCGTTCCACAATATGATGCTTATTTCCCCGCACACCGATTCAGCGGCCATCCAGCGGCTGGCCGCGGCGGTCGGGGAGTTCGCCATCGCGCAACAGACATTCCAACCGGTCTGAAGCCGGAGCCGGAGACAGATATGAGCCTGCCGCCCCACCCGATGGTCGCCACGCCCGACGAAGCCCGCGCCTTCCTCGATGCGCATCCCCATATCCAGTATTTCGAGGTCTTCTTCACCTCCATGGCCGGTGTGCCGCGCGGCAAGCGCCTGCGCCGCCACGAGTTGCTCCCAATCTACGAATACGGCCGCTTCCTGCCGGGCTCGATCCTGGTGGTCGACACCCAGGGCGCCGATGTCGAGGAGACCGGCCTGGTGTGGGAAGACGGCGACGCCGACCGCGTCGCGCGCCCGGTCCCGGGGACGCTGGTGCCGGCGCCCTGGCTGGGCGACGACGTCGGCCAGGTCATGCTGTCGCTCTATGAGCTCGACGGCACGCCCAACGATATCGATCCGCGCCATGTGCTGAAGCGTGTGCTCGACCGCTATGCAGCCGACGGCCTGACGCCGGTCGTGGCGTGCGAGCTGGAATACTACCTGGTCGATATCGCGCGTGGCGTGAACGGCGAACTGGTGCCGGCATCAAGCTTCAACACCGCCGAGACGCCGCAGGGCATCCAGGTCTACGGTCTGCCCGAGATCGAAGCGCACGGCGCTTTTTTCCGCCAGTTGTGGGAGACGGCGGACGCGCAAGGCATCCCGCTGGAAGGGGCGATTTCGGAATTCGCGCCGGGCCAGGTCGAACTGACGCTGAAGCACAAACCCGACGCCTTGCGGGCTGCCGACGACGCGGTGATGTACAAGCGCCTGGCCAAGGGCGTGGCGCTCAATCTCGGCATCGAGGCGACCTTCATGGCCAAGCCGTGGGCCGACCGCGCCGGATCGGGCTTCCACGTCCATATCTCGGTCGCCGACAAGGACGGAAAGAACCTTTGCGCCGCCGACGATCCGTCGGGCTCGCCGCTGTTGCATCACATGATCGGGGGCATGAAGGACCACCTGGCCGACTGCATGGGAATTCTCGCGCCCGGCGCCAACAGCTTCAAGCGCTTCAAGGCCAATTCCTATGCGCCGGTCGGCCTGACCTGGGGCGTCAACAACCGCACGGTCTCCCTGCGCGTTACGGCGGGCCCGGCACACACGCGCCACGTCGAACACCGCGTGGCCGGCGCCGACGGCAATCCGTACCTGGTGCTGGCGGCGATCCTGGCCTCAGCGCACCACGGAATCACGCACAAGACAGATCCCGGTCCGGCGGTCGTCGGCAACGGCTACGCGGCTGCGGCCGAGTCGGGCGCCGTCCTGCCGACCAACTGGTACGCGGCCGTGGATTATCTCGATAAATCGCGAACCTTGCGGGACTATCTCGGCGACCGCTTCGTCGACATGTACGTTCGTGTCAAACGCACGGAACAGGCGCGTTTCTTCGAGGCCGTCGGCGAACTGGATTACGAATGGTATCTCAGGAATGCGTGAATTCAGGCCACTGTGCGTGGAAATCGAAAACTGTGTCTATCTGTGATCACATTTAGCGATTGACAAGGCCCGAAAGCCGTATTCCTCTTCGTTAACGATTTGTGTCGCGTGCCCCCCTTCGTCCAGCCACCCGGAACCAGCCAGGAGCCAGCCATGAGTTCACGTACGTCCCGCCGTTCGCTTTTGACCGCCCTGGGCGCGGCCGCCGTCGGCATCAGCTTCGCCGGCCTCGAAGGCTGCACCAAGCCCGAAGGCCCCAAGGCCGGCGGCCCGGAAGAGCCCAAGCTCAACTTCTATAACTGGGACACCTATATCGGCGACACGACCCTGGCCGACTTCAAGAAGGCCTCGGGCATCGACGTCAAGATGGACCTGTTTTCGACCAATGACGAGCTGTTCGCCAAGATGAAGGCGGGCAATGCCGGATACGATGTCATCGTGCCGTCGAACGACTTCGTGGCGCGGATGAGCCAGGCCGGGCTGCTGATGCCGCTGGATCACGCCAAGATCCCGAACATGAAGAACATCAACAAGGACTTCCTGAACCCGCCCTACGATCCGGGCCGCAAGTACTCGATGCCCTATACCTGGCTGTGCCTCGGCATCGGCTTCCGCAAGTCCAAGATGAAGGACATGGGCGGGACGATGACCCCGGATTCGTGGAAGTGGGTCTTCGATTCCGACCTCTATCACGGCAAGATCGCGCTGCTGTCGGAATCGGCCGACCTGATCCGCCTGTGCGCCAAGTATCTCGGTTACAGCCTCAACAATATTCCGGATGAAGCCCTGCCCAAGATCGAGGCCATGCTGACCAAGCAGGTCAAGGCCGGCAACGTGCTCAAGTTCCATAACGACGACGGCCAGGACCTGCTGGCGCACAAGGAAGTCGATATCGTCATCGAGTACAATGGCGACATCGCCCAGAAGGCCAAGGACGATCCCGATCTCGACTTCGTCATCCCGAAGGAAGGCTCGGAACTGAATTCGGACACGCTGTGCATTCCGAACGGCGCGCCGCGTCCGGACAATGCGCACAAGTTCATCAACTTCATCCTGGACGGCCAGAACGGCGCGGAAATCTCCAAGACCATCCTGTATCCGACGCCCAACGATGCCGCCCGGGCGCTGATGGACGACAGCTACAAGAACAACCACATGATCTTCCCGCCGGCGGAGGCCCTGGCCAAGTGCGAATACGGCCAGTTCCCAGGCGCCGAACGCGCGCAAAAGTACGAAGAGATCGTGACCCGCGTCAAAGCCGCCGCCGGCGCATAATCAGTTCGCGAGGGGAAGGCGATGGAGCAGAGTTGGCGTCAGGCCAGGAGTTTGTTTTTTTCGGTGCTTGGCGCGCCGCTGTTCTGGCTCGTCGCCTTCTTCATGGTGCCGCTGGGCGTGGTGTGGCTCTACAGTTTCGGTGAAAACCGCGGGCTGATCGACATCGCCTTCACCGGCACCTGGGCCAACTATGCCCACGCCTTTACGCCGCTTTACCTCGGCATCTTCTGGAAATCGATGTGGATAGCCGGCCTGACGACCTTTCTCTGCCTGGTCATCGGTTTCCCGGTGGCGCTGGCCATCACCTTCGCGCCGGAAAAGGCCAAGGCCTGGCTGCTGCTGCTGGTCATGCTGCCCTTCTGGACCAACCTGCTGGTCAGGACCTACGCGCTCATGTCGATCATGGGGGCGCAGGGGCTGATCAACAATATCGCGGGTTTCGCCTGGAACGGGGCGAGCGGCCTCATGGCGCACATGGGCTTGCACGCCTTGCCCGATTTCCAGCCGATGCAGCTGATGTATAACAACAATGCCGTCGTGCTGGGCCTTGTGTTCGTCAACCTGCCCTTCATGATCCTGCCGCTCTATTCGACGCTCGACCGCATGGACCGCTCGCTGCTGGAAGCCAGTCTCGATCTCGGCGCGGGCCACATCCAGACCCTGTTCAACGTCGTCGTGCCGATGGCGTCGGCTGGAATCGGTTCGGGTATCCTGATCACCTTCATCCCGGCGCTGGGGTCGTACCTGACACCCGACATGCTGGGGGGATCGGGGGCGCAGATGATCGCCAATGTCATCGAGAACCAGTTCAAGGGCGCCAACAACTGGCCGTTCGGCGCCGCCCTGTCCTTCATCCTGGTCTACATGACCTTTATCGGCGTGGCGCTGCAGGGCGTGCTGGAAGGCCAGGCACGCAAGCGCGAAGCGCAGGGGAGGGCGGCATGACCAAGGCTGTGACCCACAAGCACGTGCCGCCCGGTCCGCTCGAGTATCTGCGCCGCTGGCCGATCCAGGCCTGGCTGGTGGCCGTGACGCTTTTCCTCTATGTGCCGCTGCTGTCGATGATGGTCTTCAGCTTCAACGACATCAAGGATACGGTCGTCTGGCACGGCTTCAGCCTGAAATACTACGACAAGGCCATCCACGACGACGACCTGATCCAGGCTTTCGGCAATTCGCTGACCATCGCGCTTCTGTCGACGATCATAAGCGTCGTCATCGGCGCCATGGCCGCCATCGTCCTGTGGCGCTTTCGCTTTCCGGGCAAGACGGCCTTCGACGGGGCGCTGTCGATCCCGATCGTCGTGCCGGAAATCTGCATGGGCGTGGGCATGCTGGTCTTCTTTGCCAAGGTTCTGCCATGGCCGGGCAACCTGCCGTGGCCGCTCAGTCTCGGCAACATCATCATCGCCCACGTCTCGTTCTCCTTCCCGTTCGTGGCGGTGGTCGTCCGCGCGCGCCTGGCCTCGTTCAACCGCGAGCTGGAAGAAGCCGCCAAGGATCTCGGCGCCTCGGACTACCGCGCCATGATGGACGTGGTGGTGCCGCACATCGGGCCGTCCCTGGTCGCCGGCGCGCTTCTGGCGTTTACGCTCAGCCTCGACGACTTCGTCATCACCTTCTTCACGGCGGGGCCGGATACGGTGACCTTCCCGGTCAAGGTCTATTCGATGGTGCGCTTCTCGGTTACGCCGGAAGTCAACGCCGCGTCGACCATCCTGATCGCCATTACCGTTCTCATGACCTTCCTGGCCCTGCGCTTCCAGGGCAAGAGCGCGCTGACCGCCGGTCACGGCGTGCCCGACCATACCTAGGACCCACCATGGCCGACGCGAAACCCATCATCCAGTTCGAAAACATCACCAAACGCTTCGGCAAGGTCGCGGCCGTCGACAATGTCTCGCTCACCATCAACGAAGGCGAGTTCTTCTCGCTGTTGGGGCCTTCCGGCTGCGGCAAGACCACGCTTCTGCGCATGCTGGCCGGCTTTGAGATGCCGACCGAGGGCCGTATCCTGATCGACGGCCAGGACGTGTCGCTGGTGCCGCCCAACAAGCGCCCGGTCAACATGGTCTTCCAGTCCTACGCCGTCTTCCCGCACATGAGCGTGCTCGACAACGTCGCCTATGGCCTGAAGATGGACGGGGTCGCGGCCACGGAACGCCGTGAGCGCGCCGAAGAGGCGCTGAACCTCGTGCAACTGGCCGGCTACGGCACGCGCAAGCCCGACCAGTTGTCCGGCGGCCAGCGTCAGCGTGTGGCGCTGGCGCGCGCCCTGGTTAAAAAGCCGCGCGTGCTCTTGCTCGATGAGCCCCTGTCGGCGCTCGACGCCAAGCTGCGCGACCAGATGCGCACCGAACTGGCCATCCTGCAGGACAAGGTCGGCATCACCTTCATCATGGTCACCCACGACCAGGACGAAGCGCTGGCGCTGGCGACGCGCTGCGCCGTCATGAACAAGGGCATCCTGCAACAGGTGGCGACGCCGTCGGACCTCTACGAATTCCCCAATTCGCGCTTCGTCGCCGACTTCATCGGCAGCGTGAACCTGTTCGAAGGGACGCTCGACGTCGACGCCAAGGACCACGCCGTCATCAATACGCGCGACATCGGGCCGATCTACCTCGACCATGGCGTCACCGGCCCGGAAAAGGGCACGGTGTGGGCGGCGGTCCGCCCGGAAAAGATCGAGCTGCACAAGCGCACCGACACGCCGCCCAAGGTGGACGACGCGCCGGAAGGCTATAACGTTATCGCCGGTGTCATCAAGCTGATGACGTATCTGGGGTCCGAGACCATCTACGAGGTCGAGATCAACGGCGGCCGCCTGATCAAGGTCGTGCGTCCGAACCTGACGCGCTGGGAACAGGAAGACTTTACCTGGGACGAAAAGGTGTGGCTGAGCTTCCACGCCTGTTCGCCGGCGGTTTTGTTAAGCTAAAGGAAGGGGATCTGCAGATTACACAGATTTTTCAGAGGGTTGTCGGTTCGCATTGTGCCTGATGACCTGTTCTGAATGCGCTTCGCGCGATCGAATCTGAAGGCTCCGAACTCAACATTGGAGCTCGGAATAATCTGCGAAATCTGTGTAATCTGTGGACCTCCTTCTTGAGCGATTTCCGCGCCAGTAAAAGCGGCCATTTTCTTCTGTTCCCCCCATTTTTTGCTTTCAAATTCGCCTTTTTGGCGTAACCTTCTCATTTTCCTGAAATGGGAGACGGCGTATGGCGAGCAAAAAGCCCGTTGTCGGCATCATGGCCTGTAACCGCACGGTCGGGGTGGAAAACGCCCACGCCGTGATGGAGCGTTATGTACGCGCTGCCGTGCTGTACGGTGATTGCCACGCGCTTTTGATCCCGCCCATGACCGAAGGCTTTTCATCTGTCGCGATCGCCGAGCGGCTCGACGGGCTGATGCTCACCGGATCGCCCTCCAACATCGGTGCGCGGCGCTACGGCCAGGACGGCGGCGAGGGACCGTTCGACGATGGCCGCGATACGGTGTCCCTGGCCATGATCGAATGCATGGTCACCATGGGCAAGCCGGTCTTCGGCATCTGTCGCGGCTTCCAGGAACTGAATGTCGTGCTGGGCGGGTCATTGCGCCGCGACGTCGGCCGGCGCATGGGAAGCGCCTTGTCGCACCACGCCCCCGACAGCGCCGGCTTCGACGCCATGTTCGACCATTATCACGATGTCGATCTGGTCCCCGGCGGCATACTGGCCGGTGTTTACGGCCTGCCTCGCATCGCGGTCAATTCTGTCCATTACCAGGGAATCGACCAACTGGGCGACGGGTTGACGATCGAGGCCACGGCGCCCGACGGCCTTGTCGAGGCGGTCAGCGCCAATATCGGCGGGTCACAGGTGCTGGCCGTGCAATGGCATCCGGAATGGAAAACCGCGGATCATCCCGACAGCCAGGTCTTCTTCCGCCTCATGGGCCGGGCCCTGCGCGGACTGCCGCTGCAAAGCGTGCGGATGGAAGCTGCAAAATTGTGATCACAATATTTGACTTTCGGCCCGGTTTGGCCGACATTTGACGTAACAACTCTTACTCCCGCCCCGTTTACGGGGAGGGGGGACCGCGAAGCGGTGGGAGGGGGATAGTGGCCTTTGTCACGTCCTCCTCATGTATCTGCTGAGCGCACCCCGAACAGAGGCTTACGCCATGACCATTCCCGTTCAAAAGCCGATCCGCAACTACGATGTCGACGCCCTGCGCCAGCTCGACATGGCGCACCACCTGCCGGCCCAGACCGACTACCAGCTCCAGCACAAGCTGGGCGGATCTCGCATCATCACGCGGGCCGAAGGCTGCACCATCACCGATGCGGATGGCGTAAGCCTGCTCGACGGCATGGCCGGGCTGTGGTGCGTCAATGTCGGCTACGGCCGCGAGGAACTGGCCCGCGTCGCCTATGAGCAGATGCTGGAACTGCCGTACTACAACACCTTCTTCAAGACGGCGACGCCGCCCCCGGTCAAGCTGGCGGCGAGGATCGCCGAGAAGATGCAGATCGGCAATCCCGACCTGACGCACGTTTTCTTCAACTCGTCGGGCTCGGAAGCCAACGACACCATCTTCCGTCTGGTGCGGACCTACTGGGATCTGGCCGGTCAGCCGAAGCGCAAAATCTTCATCAGCCGCAAGAACGCTTACCACGGCTCGACCGTGGCTGGGGCCAGCCTGGGCGGCATGAGCTTCATGCATGTCCAGGGCGACCTGCCGATCCCCGGCATCGAGCACGTCGATCAGCCCTACCTCTTCGGCGAGGCCTTTGGCGAGGATCCCGAAACCTTTGCGGACCGCATGGTCAAGTCGATCGAGGACCGTATCCTGAAGGTCGGACCGGAAAACGTCGCGGCCTTCATCGGCGAGCCGGTGCAAGGGGCGGGCGGCGTCATCATCCCGCCGGCGGGCTACTGGAAAAAGGTCGAGGCCGTGTGCCGCAAATACGGCATCCTGCTGATCTGCGATGAGGTCATCTGCGGTTTCGGGCGCCTGGGCGAATGGTTCGGCCACCAGCATTACGGCATAAAGCCGGATCTGATCGCGATGGCCAAGGGCCTGTCATCGGGCTACCTGCCGATTTCGGCGGTCGGCGTGTCGAAGACCATCGTCGATACCCTGCTGGAAAAGGGCGGCGACTTCGTTCACGGCTACACCTATTCCGGCCACCCGACCTGTGCGGCCGTGGCGCTCGCCAATATCGAAATCATGGAAAACGAAGGCCTGATCGATCGTACGCGCGATGTCACCGGGCCATATCTGGCCAAGGCCCTGAAGCGGCTCGACACCCATCCGCTGGTCGGCGAGGCGCGCAGCCTGGGTCTGATCGGCGCCGTGGAGATCGTCGCCGAAAAGGGTACGAACAAGCGTTTTACGGGCAAGGAAGGCGTTGCCGGACCAACGGTTCGCGACATCTGCATCAAGAACGGGCTGATGGTGCGCGGCATCCGCGACAGCATCGTCATGTGTCCGCCGCTGATCATCACCGAGGCCGAGATCGACCGGCTGGTCGACATCATCGAGCAGTCGCTGACCGAAGCCGAACCGGTGTTGCGCGCCTTGTAAGCCACGGCCCGATCGCGCTATGGCTGCGGTCATGAAAACCGAAGTCAGTTGGACCTTTCTCGGCCTTGTCGCCGTCTGGCTCGTCTCAGGCCTGGGGCTGGCGAGCTATCCCCATTATGCCGGCGTCGAGACCTTCGTCTTCGTGCTGCTCGGCTGGATCATCAGCCTGTGCCTGCATGAATATGCCCACGCCGCCACCGCCTCGGCCTTCGGTGACACGTCGATCGCCGGCAGCGGCTATCTGACGCTCGATCCGCGCCACTATGTCTCCGGGGCGCACAGCCTGATCCTGCCGGTCCTGGCAGTGATTTTCGGCGGCATCGCACTTCCCGGCGGCGCGGTGATGATCCGCAACGACCTGATCCGAAAGCGCTGGCAGCAATCGCTGGTGGCGCTTTCAGGGCCGTTCGCCACGCTTGTCTGCACGGCCGCCGCCTATGCCGGCGCCCAATATGTCGGCGAAGGCCTGCTCAGCGACGCCCTGATCCTGCTGACCTTTTTCGAACTGATGGCCTTCGTCCTTAATATCCTGCCGGTGCCGGGGCTCGACGGTTTCGCCGCCCTGCGTCCCTGGCTGCCGAAGGCGATCGGCAAGGCGATCCCGCCGCAGGTCGGGGGGCTGATCATGGTCGGCGGGCTGATCGCCGTCTTCTTCTACGGCTATCACATCATCGTCCCGATCATGCGCGTGATCGCGGACGCGACGGGGCTGGATCTTCACCCCGTCGGCCGCGCCATGGACCGGTTCCATTTCTGGTAATATCTACTTCTGGATAATGACCCCGTACCAGCCGAGGCCCTGATAGGTTTCGTAGCCTGGCGTGCGGTGAAAGGCGATCAACTGTCCGGCGGCGTCGACATAGTGGCCCGATGCCGCGCCGCCGGTGATCAGGTGAATGCGCTCGGTCAGAATGCCCTTGCCGTCCGAGGCGGCGATAACCAGGCCCGTCGAGTCGACCAGCAGGGCGCGCGTCCGCAGTCTTTCGTCCTCGGACAGGCGCACCCCTTCGGTGATCGCCGCAGCCTGGGGCGCCCAGTCGAAATGGATGCCCAGCACGCCGATCAGTTCGCCGTCGGCCCGGCCGCCGCGCCGCACACCGGTCGCATAGGTCGCGATCTGTGAATGGCGCAGCAGGGGCTCGGTGACGATATCGGCCACGGCGAATTCTGTACCGCTGCGCAAGGCTGCGGCGCGCTTGAACCAGGGCCGGTCGCCGACATTGGTGCCCATGACGCCGTAACGGTCCGGCCGGCCATTGGCGATGACCCGGCCTTCCAGGTCGCACAGCCACAGATCGAGATAGACGGTGTAGGAGTCGAGGATGACACCCAGGCGCTCGCAGGCATGCTGGCGGCGTTCGGGCGTGGGGGCATCGGCCTGGTCCACCACGGCGGCGTCGGTCGCCCACCAGCGCACATCGCACGTCCGTTCATACAGGTTGCGGTCGATCAGTTCGACGGCGTTGAGCGCAAGGTCGGTAAAGCGCACGCCCTGCGACTGCGCCGCCATGTCCTGGGTCAGGCCATCGAGCTTGATGATCTCATGGCCCAGATCGCGCGCCAGATCCTCGACCTCGCCCGAGATCGAACGGACCTCATCGGCGACCACCGAAAAGCCCGCGCCCTTGTCGCCGGCATGCTTGGCTTCGATCAAGGCATTGAGGGCCAGGATGCGCAGCTTGCCCGTCACCGCGCGGATATCGCGGACCTTGGCGCTGGTTACGGTCTTGGCGCGAGTGGTCTGGGCGATGATGTCGGCCAGCGACACGGCCGTGCGTTCTGCGGATGGCATGATTTTACCCTTGCTGCGTTGCGGTATGGCGCGACCCTCGGGGGGCAAGGGTTAATGCAGGGTAAAATTTTCCGCGCTGCAAACCATTGCAATGCGAGCCGGGCGCAGCCTTCACAACCACTGTTACGCCTTTACCACGCTTGCTTATGCCGTGAAACGAATTTGGTTTCCATTGCAATTATATGCGGTGCGCAAAAAGGCCCGGGATCAGTCTGGACGATCAGCCCTGGACGATCACCCCGTACCAGCCCAGACCTTGATAGGTTTCGTAGCCCGGCGTGCGGTGGAAAGCGACCAGTCGTCCCGACGCGTCGTGATAGCTGCCTGAGGCGCGGCCGCCGGTGCGTATCTGGATGCGTTCATTGAGGATGCCGTGGTCGTCGGATGCCGCGATGACGCGTCCCGCCGAATCGACCAGCAGGGCCCGTGTCGTTTCGCGCTCGGCGTCGGACAGGCGCAGGCCTTGCATGATGGCCATGGCCTGGGGCTGCCAGTCGAAATGGACGCCCAGCACGCCCAGAAGCCGGCCATTGGCGTCGCCGCCTTCGCGCACGCCCGTGGCGTAGGTCGCGACCTGCGCGTCCTTCAGCAGCGGCTCGGCGCGGATATCCGCCGCGGTGAAGTCGTCGCCCGTGGCCAGCGATCGCGCCTGCTGGAACCAGGCCTCAGACGCGACGCTCTTGCCGGCGGCGGCGTAGGCGTCCGGGCGGCCATTGGCGATGATGCGGCCGTCCAGGTCGCACAGCCACAGATCGAGATAGACGGTGTAGGCGTTCAGGATCACGCCCAGGCGGCGCGAGGCATGGCTGCTGTGGCTTGAGGAGGGCGCGGCTGCCGCCTCGACCACGGCCGTGTCGGTCGCCCACCAGCGCACGTCGCAGGTGCGCTCATAAAGGTTGCGGTCGATCAGCTCGATGGCGTTGAGCGCCAGGTCGATCAGGCGCGCGCCCTGGCTTTGCGCCGCCATGTCGCGTGTCAGCTGCTCCAGGGCGGCGATTTCGGTGTTCAACTCGTCGGCCATCAGTTTGGAGATTTGCTCGACCTGCGTCGAGATCTGGCGGACCTCGTCGGCGACGACCGCGAAGCCCGCACCCATGTCGCCGGCGCGCTTGGCCTCGATCAGTGCGTTGAGCGCCAGGATGCGCAGCATGTTGGTGATGCCGGTGATGTCGCGCAGGCGGCCCGTGGTGACGGATTTCGCCTTCGCGGTGTGGGCCACGATATCGCGGATGCTGACAGCCTGCATTCATTCTCCCGGGGTTTTCCCGAACATTTTGTATACTTTATTGGCGGGAGAATGGTTAATCGAACCTGAATTGTGCGATTATTGTCACGTAATGTTGCGCGTTGTTTCAGCTATATGATGACGTATGAAACTGCATAACGCGGTTCCGAATCACAATCTGTCGCGCAAGGCATAGTAGCTGAGGCCCGCGACCATGGCCGGCCAGCGCAGCAGGCGGCCGCCGAAAAAGGCCGGGGCCGGCAGGCGCGACAAAAGCTCGATATCGCGATCGTCGCCGGTGATGGCGCGCTCTAGAAGCTTGCCGAAATAGGGCGCCAGCACCACGCCCTGGCCGCTATAGCCGGCGCTGACCACGACGTTGCGCGACAGGCGCCGCACGAACGGGGCGCGGCTGAGCGTGATGGCCAGGGTTCCGCCCCAGGCGTGGGTGACGGCGACGTCCGACAGCTGCGGATAAATTTTCAGCATGTTGCGGCGGACCATGCCGGCGATATCTTTCGGGAACCACGGCGTGTAGTTTTCGCCGCCGCCGAACAGCAGGCGATTGTCAGGCGTTTTTCGCCAGTAGTTCACCACGAAGCGTGAGTCGGCCGCCGCCACGTCGCGCGGCAGGATGGCCGGGTCGTTCAGCGGCTCGGTCACCAGGATGAAGTTGTTGATCGGCATGACGCAGGCGTCGACCGTGTCGTCCAGCCCTTCCATATAGCCGTTGCCGCAAAGCAGGACCGTATTGCACCGCAGACGGCCGTGCGCGGTGTGCAGGATCGGCCCTGATTCCGCCGCTTCGATGCGCGAAACGTTCGAATGCTCGAACAGGATTGCGCCGGCTGTTTCCGCCGCACGCGCCATGCCGAGCGCCAGTTTCAGCGGATGCAGATGTCCGCCGCCTCGATCGAACAGCCCGCCGTGATAGACATCGGTGCCCAGCTCCGTGGCGACTTCGGCGGCGTCGAGGAGCGAAACCTTGTCATAGCCGTACTGCCGGCGAACGAAGTCGGCATAGGCCTGGTCGTCGTCGGCGAACCGCGGCTTGTGCCAGGCGTGGATGAGGCCCGGCCTAAGGTCGCAGTCGATACCATGCTGCGCGACAAGGCCGTGGAGATGCGTCTTGGCGTCTTCGGCCATGTCCCACAATTGCCGCGCGGCGTCGGCGCCCAGTTGCGTCGCCAGCGTTTCCGGATCGATGCGCTGGCCCGTATGGATCTGCCCGCCGTTGCGGCCCGACGCGCCCGAACCCATGTCGGCGCCTTCCAGCACGGCGACGCGGATGCCTTTTGCCGCCAGTTCCAGCGCGGCGCCGAGGCCCGTAAAGCCGCCGCCGACGATGCCGACCTCGACAGTTACGTCACCTTCAAGGCGCGGGCGAACGGGCGGCGTATCGACCGTCGCCCGGTACCACGAGCCTGCGGGATGGCCGGTATTCTGCATCACACATTAAGAAGCAAAAACTCGCGTTCCCACGGGCTGATGGTCTGCATGAAGGTCTCGTATTCATAGAGCTTCACGCGCGTATAGGCCGTGCAGAACTGCGGGCCCATCATGTCGATGATCGGCTGGGCGCGTTCCAGCTTGATGATCGCCTGGACCAGCGAGTAGGGCAGGTCGCCCTGCGGCAGGGTCGAGGCGTCGCTGTCGACCGGATCGGACGGCTTCAGCTTGTCGATCATGCCGAGATAACCGGAGGCCAGCACGGCGGCGATGGCCAGGTACGGATTGGCGTCGGACGACGGGATGCGGTTTTCCAGGCGCCGGTTGTCGCTGTCGGCCGGCGGCACGCGCAGGCCGGCCGTGCGGTTGTCGTAACCCCACTGCGTGTTGACCGGCGCGCCCGAACCCTTGGCCAGGCGGCGGTAGGAATTGACGTAGGGCGCCAGCAGCGACGTGATGGCCGGCATGTATTTCTGCTGGCCCGCGATGAAGGCGAAGAAGGCGTCGGTCGGCTGGCCGGTTTCGGGATCGGAAAAGATGTTGTGGCCCGTCTTGCGGTCGATGATCGACTGGTGGATGTGCATGGCCGAACCCGGCTCCTGCGCCATCGGCTTGGCCATGAAGGTGGCGTAGATGTCGTGCTCCAGCGCCGTTTCCTTGATGGTGCGCTTGAACATCATCACCTGGTCGGCCAGTTCCAGCGGGTTGCCGTGGCGCAGGTTGATTTCCATCTGCGCCACGCCGGATTCGTGGATCAGGGTGTCGATCTCCAGCCCCTGCGCCTCGCAGTATTCGTACATGTCCTCGAACAGGGCGTCGAACTCGTTGACCGCCGAGATCGAATAGCCCTGGCGGCCGGTTTCGGGGCGGCCCGAACGCCCGACAGGCGGCTTCAGCGGATAGTCGGGGTCGATATTCTTTTCGACGAGATAGAATTCGAGCTCAGGCGCGATCACCGGCTCCCAGCCCTTGGCTTCGTAGTAGCCGAGCACGCGGCGCAGCACCTGGCGCGGGCTTTCCTCCACGGGCCGTCCGTCGGGGTGGAAGGCGTCGTGGATGACCTGGGCGGTCGGATCGTGCGCCCACGGAACGACCGACAGGGTATTGAAATCGGGCCTGAGGAAGATGTCGGTGTCGGACTGAACCGTGCCGACCACGCCTTCCAGGTCGGGATAGTCCCCGGTGATGGTCTGGTAGAAGACGGCCAGCGGCAAATTCATATAGGGCGCGTTGAGGAATTTCTTGGCGGGCATGATCTTGCCGCGCGCCACGCCGGCCAGGTCCGGGATCAGGCACTCGATCTCCTCTATGCCCTGGCTCGACAGCCATTCGCGCGCATCGTCGAGCGAGGACACGCCGCGCTTGGAAAAGGCCTTTTTGCGCTTGGCCTTGACCTTCATCTGGGATTTCATCTGGGACTTCATGTTGTCGTGCGACATGGGAATCGCCTGCCGGATTGGGTGTTCGACCGATCATGACACCGGCGGGAGCCCAATCCAAGGCTCCATCGTCAACGGCCAGCCCGGAAAGGGCACCGGAAGAGTGTCGTGAATATTGTGATCACAATATGCCTGAAGACGGCGTGGTGAGCAAGCCGGGCCGGCACGGTTCGCGATATTTTGTCGTGACGCCGGGAGGCGAGGGCAGTATGCAGCCGTCATGCCGATAATCGAAATCCTCGAAGCCGCCGATCCGCGCCTTGATCTTTACCGTGACGTAAAAGACCGCGACCTGACGGGGCGCGATGGCCTTTTCATGGCCGAGGGCAAGGTGGTGCTGGAACGGTTGTTCGTTTCGGAACATGCCGTTTGCATCAGTGTGCTAACGACGCATGAGCGGTTGAAAACGCTGGATGTTTCCGGGCTGGCGAGCGATGTGCCGGTCTATGTGGTGCCGCAGGGCATGATGGACACCGTGGCCGGATTTCCCATCCATCGTGGCTATCTGGCGCTGGGGCGGTACGCGCCGAAACAGAGTCTCACCGATGTTCTGACCGGCCCGCGTGTGAGGGTGCTGGCGTTGTCAGCCATCGCCAATACCGACAATATGGGCGGGTTGATGCGCAATGCCGCGGCCTTTGGCGTCGATGCGGTCATCCTCGATGCGGAATGCTGCGATCCGCTGTACCGCAAGGCCATTCGGGTCAGTGTCGGCGGCGTTTTGAAGGTGCCGCACTATCGTGTCGACGATATGGTTGCGACCTTCCGCGAATACGACCTGACGGCCTACGCGCTTAGCCCGTCAGGCAAGACGGCTTTGGACGAGGTCCGTCCGGCGCCGCGTTCGGCCTTTCTGTTCGGCGCCGAAGGGCCGGGTTTGCGCCCGCAGTTGATGGCGGCATGCCAGACCGTGCGCATCGATATGCATGGTGGCTTCGACAGCCTCAATGTCGCCACGACCAGCGGCATCGTGCTCTATCATATGTGCAAATAAAAACCTCCTCCGTCGCCGGAGGAGGTTTCGCATGGCGAGGTTGCGGGGAAATCAGATTTCCTGGTTATAGCTGCCGATTTCCGGATATTTGGCCAGGCGCGGCTTGACCTCGTTGCGGAAGAGGTCGCGCATGTCGTCCTCGGACCGCAGGGATTCGACCACGACCACCAGTTCAGGCTTGTTCGACGAGGCGCGCACCAGAACCCACGAGCCGTCGTCCAGATGGACGCGCGCGCCGTTGACGGTGATGACCTCGGTGATTTTGCGGCCGAGGATTTCGCCGCCGGCCTTGAACAGGTCTTCGTACTCCTTGACGATGCGCTCGAGCACCTCGTACTTCACCAGGTCGCCGCAGTGGGGCGACATGGTCAGCGAGGTGTAGGCGACCGGCAGGGCGTCCTTCAGTTCCGACAGCTTCTTGCCCGGGTTGCGGTCGAGCATGGCCAGGATCCACGAGGCGGCGACGAGGCCGTCGTCGTAGCCGCGGCCGAGCGGGCTGTTGAAGAAGAAGTGGCCCGACTTCTCGAAGCCGGCCAGCGCCTTGAGCTCCGAGGTCTTGCGCTTGATGTAGGAGTGGCCGGTCTTCCAGTAGACGGTGGTGGCGCCGTTCTTCTTCAGCACCTCGTCGGTGGCGTAGAGGCCCGTCGATTTCACGTCGACGACGAAGGTGGCGTCCTTGTACTGTTCCGACAGGTCGCGGGCCAGCATCAGGCCGATCTTGTCGGCGAAGATTTCCTGGCCGGTGTCGTCCACCACGCCGCAGCGGTCGCCGTCGCCGTCGAAGCCGAGCGCCAGGTCGGCGCCGGTTTCCTTCACTACCTTGGCCATTTCCATCAGCATGTGATGGTCTTCGGGGTTCGGGTTGTACTTGGGGAAGGTGTTGTCGAGGTGGGTGTCCATCTCGATGACCTCGACGCCCATGGCGCGCAGGGTCTGCGGCGCGAAGGCGCCGGCCGTGCCGTTGCCGCAGGCGCAGACGACCTTAAGCGGACGCTTGACCTGAACCTTGGACGAAATGTCGTCCATATAGCGCTGCTGCACGCCTTCGATCAGCTTGACCGAGCCGCCGGGGCGCTCGACGCCCTGGCCCGACAGCACGATTTCCTTCAGGCGGCCGATTTCATCGGGACCGAAGGTCAGCGGCGCCTGGCAGCCCATCTTGACGCCGGTCCAGCCGTTTTCGTTGTGCGAGGCCGTGACCATGGCGACGCACGGCGCGTCGAGGTCGAACTGGCCGAAATAGGCGATCGGCGACAGGCAAAGACCGATATCGAGCACTTCGCAACCAGCCTGGATCAGGCCCAGGATCAGCGCGTTCTTGATGTTGATGGAGTAGGAGCGGAAATCGTGGCCGGTGACGACGCGCGGCTTGACGCCGCGTTCCTGGATGTACGTGCCGAGGCCGAGCCCCAGCGCCTGGACGCCGAGATAGTTCAGGTCGTCGCCGAACAGCCAGCGGGCATCGTATTCGCGGAAGCCGGTCGGCGCGACAACGGCGTTGGTTTCGTAATCATAGGAATTCGGCCTGGCGCCAACCTTGGGCAAAAGTGTCATCTATCGTCCTTCGCTTACAAAAATGCGTTATTGAAAAAAGGGAGCGAGCGCGTCTTTGGCGGCGGCCCCCAGTTGGGGGTGTTTGAGCGCGAGCGCGACATTGGCGCGCAGGAGCCCGATCTTGTCGCCGCAGTCATAGGTGACGCCGTCATATTCCAGCGCGTGGAAGTCTTGCGTCTTCATCAGCCGCGCCATGGCGTCGGTCAGCTGGATCTCGCCGCCGGCGCCGCGCTCCTGGTTTGACAGAAGCTCGAAGATCTCGGGCTGAAGGATGTAGCGGCCCGACACGATCAGGTTCGAGGGCGCGGTGCCGCGGGCCGGCTTTTCGACCATGCCGGTCATCTTGTTGAGGCGGCCGGATTGGGTTTCCAGGGCCACGACGCCATACTGATGCGTCTGGTCGTGGGGAACGGGCTCGACGACGATGATATTGCCGCCGACGCTTTGTTGCGCGTCGATCGCCTGCTTGAGGGCGGGGACATCAGCGTCCATCACCATGTCGGGCAGCAGGACGGCGAACGGCTCGTCGCCGATGATGTCGCGCGCGCACCAGACGGCGTGACCCAGGCCGTGCGGCTGCATCTGGCGCACGAAACTCATCTGGCCGGCCTCAGGCAGTTCGCTCATCAGCTCGTCCAGGATGGCCGTCTTGCCCTTGGCCGTCAGTTGCGATTCCAGCTCCAGCTGATGATCGAAATAATCCTCGATGGCGCCCTTGTTGCGGCCCGTGACGAACACGAAGTGCTCGATCCCCGCCGCCCTGGCCTCAGCCACCACATAGGACAGGATCGGACGGTCCACCACGTTCAGCAGTTCCTTAGGAACCACCTTCGTCCCCGGCAAAACCCGCGTTCCCAAACCCGCAACCGGCACTACCGCCTTGCGTACCCGCTTCAATGACACAATGAAACTCCTGGATCCAAATGGAAGTGAGAAAAAAAGCTACCGAGATCCAATACTGATCCCGTACGCGTACGCTACTTTGTTGCGGCGCAAAATTCAATCGGAAACAGACCGGCGTTCTGCCGGCCGCTTGCCCACGGCAGGACGCACTGGCAAGAAACGTGCCGATCGTACGTTTCGGAAAAATTAATGGAAAAATTCGGCCAACCCATTTTACATGGACCGGCGATCGTTGTTATGTGCAGTGCATCGTGGCGGGGCATCCCGGCAAAAACGGAGACGGGAAATGACGGCGGTTCTGGTAGCGGGTGGTGCGGGGTATATCGGAGCGCAAACCTGCAAGGCATTGTCGCAGGCGGGCTATTTGCCCGTAACGCTCGACAACCTGGTGACCGGCTATGAAGCGGCGGTCAAATGGGGGCCGTTGATCAAGGCCGACCTTCGCGACCGCGAAACGATTCTCAAGGCCATCGAAGAACACAAGATTACCAGCGCCATCCACTTCGCCGCCTATAGCCTGGTCGGAGAAAGCACGAAGAACCCCGCCAAGTACTATGACAACAATGTCGGCGCGGCGACCGCCTTCGCCTCAGCCCTGGTCGAGGGCGGCGTCGAGGCCATTGTCTTTTCATCGACCGCCGCGGCCTACGGGATTCCCACGGTCACACCCATACCCGAAGATCATGTCCTGGCGCCGATCAACCCTTATGGCGGCAGCAAGATCGCCTTCGAACAGGTGCTGCACTGGATGAGCCAGGCCCATCCGCTGCGCTATACGATCCTGCGCTATTTCAATGCCGCCGGCGCCGATCCCGATGGCGACATCGGTGAAAGCCACGACCCGGAAACCCACCTGATTCCGCTGATCTGCCAGGCGGCGCTGGGCACCGGCAAGCCGCTGACCGTGTTCGGCACCGACTACGACACCAAGGATGGTACGGCCATCCGCGACTATATCCACGTCGTCGATCTGGCGGCGGCCCACGTCGCGGCGGTCAAGCGCCTGCTCGACGGCGGTTCCAGCCGCATCTTCAACGTTGGTACGGGCGAAGGCGTGACCGTGCTCGAAATGCTCAATACCGCCGAAAAGGTGCTGGGACGCCCGGTGCCGCACAGCTTCGGCCCGCGCCGCGACGGCGATCCGCAGTCGCTGGTGGCCGATGTCAAGCGCATCCGAGTCGAGCTCGAGTGGGAAGCGAAACATAGCGACCTCGAGACCCTGATCCGCACGGCTGCCGCCTGGCAGGCCAACAGGACGTATTAAACGGCCGCCGGCTTCATCTGGGAGACCTGGTCCGACACGGACCTGATCCGGTTCCAGGTCTTCTCAAGGCCTTCCCAAAGGCTCCAGACGACGATGCTTAAGCCCACGCCGAACACCCACATGCCGATCCCGCCCTGTGGCGTCTTGAGGTGCGCCAGGCGTTCATAGATTTCGTAGAAGAAGCGGTGCCACAGGAAGATGTTGAAGCTGGCGGCCGCGACGATCGACACCGTCTTGTGCGCGATGGCGGGCAGGGAAATCCGCTTCACGAACAGGAACAGCAGGCTGCCGATGCTCAGCGTATAGGCCACCAGAACGTTCGGCCCGAAGATCGCGAAGATGCTGACCAGGGCCACAGCCGCCATGGCCAGCCGGGCGCGCAGGGGCGAGCCGGACGGGTCACTGACGAAATAGAAGCACCAGCCCAGGCAGAAGTTCCAGAACTGCAGGTGCGGCAGGTGATGGAGCAGCGGGGCCGTATCGATATATTGTGGCAGGACCAGCCGGATGGCCGCGAAGACTGCAAACACGCCCAGCACCCAATAGGGCTGGAGGCGCCGGCCGATGGCGCCGAGGCCCGGGATGAACGACAGGGCATAGATGATCAGCAGGATCTGCAGCATGACCTGCGGATACCAGGTCGGGTATTTCGACACCCGTTCCGCCGAGAAAAAGTTCTTGTAGAACAGCAGTTCCTGAAGATCGAAGCGGCGCAGCATCGCGAAAAAGAACAGCACCATCAGAAAACTGGGGATGATGAAGGACGCACCGTACCGGATCAGTTGCTGCCGCATCTGCGCCGTGGTCGGCGCGGTCAATACCAGCTTGGCGAAATAGTAGCCCGAGATCATCAGCAGCACGTTCATGCCGCCGTCGAGCGAGAAGCCGAGGAATTTCGGTGCGTCGGGATTGGCGTGATTGAACGCCACCAGGCAGATGGCGACAGCGCGCAGGACGACGGCTGTGTCGATGGCCTTGAGCTTAAACAGGTGTGTCATATTTCAGGCTTTCGAGTTCGGCGACGCTCAGTTGGTCCCAGTTGTCGGGCAGGAAACCGAGATATTCGCTGACGGCGAGGCTGGTCTGAACATAGGACAGGGAATCGCCGGCGACCTGGGCATAGGCCGTCTGGTCGCCGATATCCTTGCTGCGCGATCCGCTGAGGAAAATGTCGCGTATGCTGGCAAAGCTTTCGTCCTGGATGCTGTAGACGTTTAGCCAGTTGCTGACGAATTCGCGCAGGAAAATGCCGGTCATGCCGACGGTGCGGCGGATCGGGCTCGGCTCCTGCTGAAGGCGAATAAGGTCATGTTCCAGCGGATCGGCGCCCTTGCGCTCGACCTTGTCCATGAAGGTCCTGAGCGTGGCGAAGTCGTACTTGCCATTCGACAGGCGCGGAATGGCGTCCGTGTGCACGACGGCGAAGGCGTGCGGCGGAATATGGAATTCGTCCTGCAATGCCTGTTCGACCGCAGCCTTGCGGTCTTCCGGCACGGTGGTGACGGCGACCAGGCAGGTGTCGTCGCCGGTGCAGACGACTTCCATCTCCCGGCTCTGGAAGTGCTGCTGAATCTGGTCGAGGCTGATGCGGTTGCCGAACAGCTTGAGGAAACGCGAGCGGCGGCCGGCTATGTAGTAGAGACCGTGTTCGTTGACCGCGCCGAGGTCTCCGGTGGCCAGTTCATTCGGCGTTTCGTTGCTCGCCAGGTCGGCCGGCTCAAGCGCATAGCCCATCATGACGTTCGGGCCGGCGTAGAAGATTTCGCCCTGGACGCCAGGCTCGGTAATTTCCCTGCCGTCCTCGTCGCGGATGATCAGGCGGCCGCCCGGCACGGGTACGCCGATGCAGGTCGGAAAGTCCGCGACCTTTTCAGGCGGCACGTAGGCGATGCGCGGCGCGGCCTCGGTCTGGCCGTACATGACGTAGAAGCGCTTGCCCAGCGCGTTGCAGGCGCCGGCCATGACCGCCACCTTGTCTTCAGCCAGCTTCCCGCCGGCCTGGGTCAGGTATTCCAGGCTGGGATAGTCCTTGAGATCGATGCGCTGGCTCAGGATCATCTCATAGGTATAGGGCACGCCCGAGAAGCTCTTGGCGCCGGTCCTGGCCAGCAGCGCCCAGAACTCGGAGTCCATCACCGAGCGGTCCGTCAGGATCAGCCTGGCGCCCGATACCAGGTAGGAATGGACGATCGACAGGCCATAGGAATAGCTGGGTTTCAGCGTGGTGATTTCGATGCTGTCGCCGGTGATCCGCAGATATTCGGCAATGCTTTCGGCATTTGAAATCAGGTTGGTCTGGCTGAGCTTGACGAACTTGGGCGTACCCGTCGAGCCCGAGGTCGACAGCAGAACCGCCAGGTCCGGATGCAGCGCAATCGGCGCCGCGTCGAAGATGTGCAGGCCATAGACGCCGTCTTCCGTGCGGCCGATCAGATTGGGGCGATAGATCTCGGCCAGCGCAAGGGCCTTGTCTGCGTCGGCAGGATTGTACGGAAATACGACGTGGCCGGCGCTCAAGAGCGCGACATAGTGCGACAGCGACGCGATCGTATTGTCGACCTCGGCAAAGACAAGTTTCCGGCCGCTCCATGCTTCGCCGAGGCGGTTGGCCAGGGTCAGCACATCGCCATAGGTTGCGGTGTTTCCGGCCTCGTCCTGCCAGATCGTCCGTTCACGGAATTTTTCGAGAAAGGATTTGAACATGGGCTTGCCTTTCCGTCAATCCGCGCCCTGGCGGCCGAACCTGCGCAGCAGCTTGTTGCGAATGCCCGCAGTCTTGGCGATGGCTTGGGCGCGCAGGTCGATCAGGGCCTCGCCCAGCAGGTTGCCCGGCAGGTAAAGGAAAAGAGCGATGGCCACGCCCAGACCGATGGCGCCGCCGACGATGTTGGCGACGAAGAAGGACAAGGGCAGGATACCGGCGGTCACGACACGATCGATCAGGAAGATGATGCCGGCCAGGATGGCGGCGCGGATATGGACCTCGATGACGCGCAGGAAGCTCAGGCCCACCAGGCGCATCGCATAGCCCAGCGACGACAGGTAGAAGATGGTGACGGCCGCGCTGGCCCCAACGGCGACCCAGACCGGTCCGTGCGGCGCGGCCAGGGCGGAAAAGCCGATCATGGCGGCGGCGTAGAGCCCCTGGCGCAGGGCGGCCGAGCCCGACCGCTGGAAGGCGACGGTGACGCTTTCCGACACCTTGTAACAGCAGCGCGGCACCAGGGCCAGGAACAGGATGCTCATGATCACCGCCGTATCGGCCCATTTCGGCCCGAGCGACACCCAGACGATGAACTGGCTTTGCGCGATCGTCAGCGCCGCGATGGTGGCGAAGAAGGGCACGGCGACGGCCAGGGCGCGTTCCAACGCCTTGCGCGCGCGTTCCGGATCGTCCTGCATGCGGGCAAAGGCCGGGAACAGGACTTCCGACATCGGCTGTGCCGACACGGTGGTCACCAGGTCGAGCAGCTTCCAGCCGCGCGAATAGAGGCCGAGCTGCGTCGCGCCCAGCATGCGGCCGACGACGCTGTTCGAACCCGTCAGCGCCGCCCAGTTGAGGATTTGCGACACGGTCAAAAAGCCGCTGGTGGCGAAGACGTGGCCGATATGCTGGCGCTGGATGAAGCGGTGGTATGGCATCTTGGCCAGGACCAGGGCCGCGACCGAGGTCAGGACGGCCACGGCGACCTGGCCCACGGCCAGCGCCCATACGCCATAGCCCATGAGCGCCAGGCCGATCGATACCGGGCCATAGCCGATCAGCGAACAGCCGACCTGGTAGATGGCGATGGTGCGGAACTGGCCGCTGCGGCGCATCAGTGAGTAGGAAACGTTGCTGGCGGCGTTGAAGATGAGCGAGGTCGAGGTGAAGCGGATGATAGCCGCCAGGTGCGGCATGTGGAAGAACCCTTCCAGCCAGGGCGAAATCACCCAAAGCACGCCGACGAGGATGGCGCTCAGAATGACCGACAGCCAGAAGGTGGTGGCGATATAGCCTTCGTCGATATCCTTCTTGATGGTCACGCCCATGCCGAAGGCGCCTTCGAAGATGGCGTTCGACAGGGCGATGACCAGCAGCACGACGGCCATGACGCCGAAGTCGTACGGCGTCAGCAGGCGCGCCAGCACCGCGGTGGTGACGAAGGAAATGGCCATGGACACCAGCTTGCCGATGGCCAGCCAGCGCATCCCGCCCATTACGGCTTCGCCCTTGCCCTTGCTCATCTCAGACTGCCTTTGCCATCAAGGGGTTATCCAATGTGTCGACCTGTCCGAGACGCGATTGGTAAAGCTCGATATAGGCCCGCGCGACCTCGTCGATGCTGAAGCGCGCCAGGATGGTGTCGCGGGTTGCCGTGCTCATGGCCTGCCATTGTTCGGCCGACTGGCTAAGCGCCGTTTCGATGGCGGCTTCAAGCGTGTCCGGCTGGTTGTCGGCGACGATAAAGCCCGACCGCCCCGTATCGACCAGATCGGCGGCGCCGCTGACCGGCGTGATGATCGGCACGACGCCGTGCGCCATGGCTTCCAGCAGGGCATTGGACATGCCTTCGGAGTCCGAAGGCAGCAGGAACCAGGCATTACCGCCGAAGATTTTGGCTTTGTCGCTTTCGACGCCACGCAGGCGGATGATGTCGCTCAAGCCCGCTGCCGCGACACGGTCCTTCAGCATGTCCTTGAGCGGGCCGCCACCGAAGATGTTGAGGCGGGCGTCGGGATGGCGTTTGGAAACGCGCTCGAAGGCTTCAACCAGCTTGACGATGCCTTTTTCGTGCTCCAGGCGGCCGGCGAAGGTGAAATCGCGCGTGCCGTCCGGTCCGGTGAAAGCCGCCATGGAGGCTGACGGACATTCGACGCCATTGGGCAGGCGAACGATATTGCCGGCCCTGGCGCCTTCCCTGACAAGGTCGTCGACGATGTCGGCGCTGTTGGCGATATAGAGCATGTCCGAGGCGCGAATGGTGTCGGCCAGCCATTTGCCCATGGGCAGCTTCTTGCCGCGCAGGAGCTTAAGGTCGAAATGCTCGCCGCCGCGGCCGAGCTTGCCGGAAACGATCTTGCCGAACGCCCTGGCGAAACGCACGCCTGGAATGCTGTGCAGACGCAGATGCTGGATGGCGATGACGTCGATCTCATCACGACGCTCGAGCAGATAATGATAGACGGCGCGCCACCAGTGGATCAGCGACGGCAGCCGTTTCCCACCGAGGAAGGGCGGATGTTTGGTGGCGATGCGCACGACCTTGACACCGTCCTCGATGGTTTCGCCGGCGGCGCCCGGTGTTTGTGTGGGAGCGATCAGCGTTGCCGTATGGCCGAGCTTCTGAAAGGCGATGGCCAGGATGCGCGTGTGCTGCTCCGCGCCCCCCACCGTGTCGGGGAAATACGAGGGCAGCAACAGGACGATGTTCAGGGGGCGGGGCTGGGTCATGGCTGTGGTTTGGAAACAAAGCCGAATAAGGACTTTCGAACGCGCACAGTCCAAGAAAGAATCGGCGTTTCAATATAGCGGAAAACAAGGTAGCCCGCCGCCAGGCTGGCCATAATGCACAGGCTAAGAACCGGATAGGCGCCGATCCTGTCAATAAAGTGAAGCTTTTTGACAATCAGTATTACGGCGTTGATCGCGAAGATATGGAACAGATAAAGACTGAACGAAGCGTCGCCGCCAGTCGTGAGTACCCGGGATACAAGCGTCCGGCTATCATTGATACGGATGAAAGCGGCAGCAGCGACCATGGCGATCGCCAACGGGAACTCCTCCTGTATGGGACCGTCTAGAGGTACGAAGGCCTGCTTTATACCAACCAACATCGCGATAATCGCTACGAAAGCCCAACTGGGCAGGTTCAGGCGTTGCGATATGACTTGGTGCAGATAGGAAATGAGAGCGCCGGCTAGAAACAGTAGAATGATCGGCTTCGACAGATAGTTTAGGGCAGTGACCTGTGGTGTGAAGCCATGTAGGGCGGCGATCAACACGAACGCTGCCGTGCAGGCCAAGGTGATCGAGCGCGTATTCAGGAAAATGCAGGCACCGAAAAGCACGTAGAAGAACATCTCGTAGTTCAGACTCCAGCCCAGCGCCAGCACTGGGCTCATTTCCTGGTCGCCCGGACGTGGGTAGGGCACGAAACCATAGGAGGCCAGAACGTGCAGTGGGTTTATAGTGGCATGGTTAACCTGAGACGAGAACAGGACGGCCGCGCATAAGAACAGGGTCGTTGCCAGCCAGTACATAGGAGCGACACGCAGAAAGCGTTCGACCAGGAATTTCCACCAGTAACCGGGGGTTTTCAGCCGTGGCTTGGCCAGCGCGTGCATTATGAAACCGCTGATGACGAAGAATACCTTAACACCGAAGACGCCATCTACGGTCAGGTTGGTTGTGCCGAAATGACCCGTGGCAGCGATCTGATTGACCTCATGTACGCCGTGCTGGAACACGACCATCAATGCTGCGGCAATGCGAAGGTACTGAATGCTGTAAATCTTGTCCGCGGTGCTATTGGACGGCGTGCCGGGCTGCATGCACGCGGCTCCCGGCGTCGTCTCTTGCCGCGCGGATTCGTCGGTGGCGGGGAGCGTTTCTGCCGCGTCCCTCATCCGCGCACCTGCACAGCTATAATTTGATTATGGAAGCCACTCATGGAAAGTCGTTGTAAAACAATAAGAAATTAGTCGCGACGCCGGCGTATAACCGCCAAATTTGTTACGGTCTCCGCCCAGTTAGCCCCGCAGGCGCCTGTCCGGACGGGGGAGTGGACAGCCGTCGCATTACATCCCTGATCCTGACCCGCTTGATATTGCGACCGAAAAATTCCGGTAGAAGCGCGATGATGATGAAGGCGACGAAAGCGCGCTGACCGCCGCCTTCGTAATAGTTAGAAATGAAGACCACGATCATTACCATAAGATAGGCCACGGCGCCCCTGTGCGAGAGGTTGCGGCGGTTCAAAAGCAGCCACAAGAGACTGCGAAACCACGGAATGCAGTAGATGAACAGGCCGACGAAGCCGTTTTCCACCAAGGTTCGCTGGAACTCACCATGAATGCCCAGGCGCATATATTCCGGCAGATAGGGGCCCCAGGCGTCGCTCAGGTAAGGCAGAAAGCCGTCCGTACCGACGCCGAACAGAGGATGTTGCTTCACCAGCGGCACGGATAGACGGTTGACGAATTCGCGCTGCAGATCGCTCGGCGAATTGCCTTCCTCATTCATGACAAGTTGGGCAAGCGTCATGTTCTTGACGCCGCTGCCTTCGGTTAGCGAAGTGAATTGTCGTATCAGGTAGGGGTTGGCAATGATTGCGGCCGAAAGTGCGATGGCCATCATGGCTCCACCTGCCGCAGCCACCAGTACATTGAGGTAGCCCCCGTAGATGGCGAGGCCGACGCAGATCAAATAGGCGATTTGCGCCTTGCGCTCGCCGCTGAAGATCAGGATGACGCCCAGAACCGCAATGCCGGCATATTCCAGAATCGTCGCCTGGCGTTTGGCGAAGATCATATATCCGAAGATAATCGGTAGGCCGAAATTGAACATCGTCTTGGAAGCTTCAAGTTCCTTCCAGCCGGTAAGATAGCCATGCGAAATATGCCAAATCACCACGTAGGCGATCATGCCGATAGCATAGAGAAAAAAGTACAACTTGACGGCGTTCCAGTTGAACCGGGGGGCTGCTAGGGACATCGCCCAAGCAAAGACGACCATTTCAACACCTTGAAGGCCTTCGCGGACGAAGGTTTGCTTGCCTAACTTCAGCCCCCCAAAAGCCAGAATCGCAAAAAATGCGCTGATGACCAAAAGGTTGAAGCTGAAGCGAAGACGGCGCGCAAAGACCGAATAGACGATATAAGCCAGCGCAGCAGGGAAGCCGATAATGTCGAACAGACGAATCTTACCGCCAATATGAAGCTGGAATTCGATGAACAGCGAAGCCAAAGCAATGCACAGCAGCGCCACCAGGCCGTCTTCGATCGACCATGTCGCTCGAATGGGTTTGCGGAAAGTGGGGATGTCGGCCGTCAGCATATTCGAAACTCTTTCAATCCAGTCGCGCCAAGGCGTCGGAGGAAGCCCGTCTGACGATGCCAGGGGTCTCCGCGACACCACAGAGACGCTTGCTTACCGATAGCAACCGCTCACGCATGGCCGTCTGCGAATACAGGCGCGCCATATCCGCAGCGGCCGCTGTGCCAAGCCGCTCCCGCAGGGCGTCGTCTTGCAACAGTCTTGCCAGTCCATTTTCCAGGCCGTCAAGGTCGCCGCGCGCCATGGCCAGCCCGTTCCGCTCCGGCTCAAGATAGTCCTTCAATCCGCCGACGAGCGTACAGACCGACGGCAGGCCCGTCATCAACGCCTCGGCGGCCACGATGCAGAAACCCTCCTCGTCGCTGGGGTTGACGAAGATATCGTGGTCGGCGGCGATACTCCACCAGTCCTTGACAAACCCCCTGAAAGCCACGCGATCACTGATGCCAAGTTCGGTGGCAAGCCGCTCGAGATGCGCCTGTTCGGGGCCTTCGCCGAAGATCGAGAGCGTAAGGTCGCGTCCCTTCTCGATCAGGCGTGCCATCGCTTCGAGCACCAGGTCGTAGCGCTTGCGGGCGATCAACCGCCCTACGGCCATGAGCCGCACCGGCGATCCCAGGACATAATCGGCTTTTGTCCGAGCGGCCGCGGGGCGGATGAACAGGGGAATGACGGTCTCGATGCGGCCGGCCTTCGGCGTATAATAAGCGCGCGTTTCGACCAGGGTCGATTCACAGTCGGCCCACACTTCGTCGACGCGTCCCGACAGGCGCTTCAGCAGTCCCTCGTACACACGCTTGAGCTTGCCGGCCTCGAGCTGGGCGATGTGTTCGAAGCCTACGCACCAGATTCCGGGAAAGAACAGCAGGACGAAGCGGCCGGCGATGTTGGCCTGCTTCAGCGACAGGATGGCCACCTTGGGCCGCCAGGCCAATACCATCCCGAACAGGCGAAGCGTTCCGATGAGCAGGCTGGGGAGGGTCAGCTTCGGCGCATCGGAAACGATCGTGACGCGATCGCTGCCGATCCGCTGGCACAACGCATCGTAAAGCGCACCGTTGCCCTTCATGAAGGCAAAGACGCGGAAATCGGCGTCCTTCATGAAGCCATTGTCGAGAATGGTCAGCAACCCCTGCTCGGCGCCGCCGCGCATGAAGCCGTTGATGACGTAAAGAACCTTACTGGCCATGGGCGACCTGGCCTTCGCGGCGCGCGGCCGCCTTCTTCTTCATGGCGCCAAGCGGAACGCCCAGGCGGTGGGCCCAGAAGCTGAGTTGCGCACGCCACGAAAGCGGGGACAGTTGCACGGCCAGGCGGTAAAAGCGGCCAGCCTCGGCGTTGCTGCCCAGTTCGACGGCCGTATTGCCGAGCTTGCGCGCGCGTTCGGACAGGCGGCGCGGCACCAGGGGATAGAGGCGCGGGAAACGCGCCGCCAGATGGAAGGCCACAAAGGCATGGTGCGCCATCATCTCCTGGCGTTTCGCCGTAATCGAATTGGCATGCACGCGCTTGAGCAGCAAAGGCTTGTCGACGCAGCAGAACGCGCAGACATCGGCCATGCGGCCGTAGAATTCCGTGTCCTCGAACACCTTGATCTTCGCATCGAAGCGGCCGACCTGCTCGAACAGGTCGCGGCGCACGAGGATGGTTGAGGGGATGATCGGCCCCTCCTTCAGGAAATAGTCGCGCAGAAGGTCGGACGCGCCGCCCAGGTCGTTGACGTGGGCCACGATCCGGTTGTCGGGGTTTTCGTTGTCGAACTGCAGGTAACCGGTGTAAACCAGACCCGCGCGCGGATTTGCGGCGATGGCCGCGATCTGTTGCTCCAGCTTGTCCTCGGCCCAGATATCGTCACCATCCAGGATGGCGATCCACTCGGACGTGCAATGATCGGCCGCCAGGTTGCGCGCCTTGGGCAGGCCGTTGCCGCCGGAATAGATGACCGTGAGCCGCGAACAGCGCGCCTCAAGACCTTTCAGAACCTCGATCGTGTCCGGCCGGGATCCGTCGTCGACGACGACGATACGCTCGACCACGTCGTAGCGGCTCTGGTTGATGATGCTGTCGATGGCCGCGGTAATATACGGACCTTCGTTGTAGCACGTCATGATAACGTCGATCGTCGGTCCCGCGGCGGCGCGGGGCGCGGTCGTTACCGATGTGTCTGCAGCCGTGTCCATGGAATCGTGCAATCGGGGCTCGAACTGATCCCAGATCGGAATGACTTTGGACGGGGTCGTCATTCCGCTCCAGGTTTTTGTTTTGTCGCGATGTTTATGCCGAAACCGCTGGCGCTTTCCGGCACATCGCTCCGGCGAAAGAATTGGAGGCGTGGCAGGTCAGGAACCGGTCACGCATAGGTCTTCTTGAACCAGGTGCAGAACGAGGCGACACCTTCGCGGACTTCGATGCCCGGCTTGAAGCCTGTCAGCGACTCCAGAAGCTTGGGGCTGGCGAAGGTGCGCGGAACATCGCCTTTCTGCATGGGCAGCATGTTGCGCGTCAGCGGTACGCCCAGCGATTCCTCCACCGTATCGATGAAGGGCAACAGGCCCACGGGCGCCCCCCCGCCGAGATTGACGACGCGGTAGGGCGCCTGGGGCGACAGGGTATCATTGACGCCATCGGCCTTGACGCGATTGTCCTCGCCCGGCGCCACATCCATCAGGCGGACGATGCATTCGACCAGGTCGTCGATATAGGTGAAATCGCGCTGCTGCTGGCCCTCGCCATAGACGTCGATCGGCTCGCCCTTCAGTCCCGCCTTGGCGAACTTGAACAGCGCCATGTCGGGGCGGCCGTAGGGGCCGTAGACCGTGAAGAAGCGGAACGCGGTCGTCGGCAGCTTCCACAGGTGCGAATAGGAGTGGGCCATGACCTCCATCGACTTCTTCGTCGCGGCATATAGGGTCATGGGTTCGTCGGTCTTGTCGCTTTCCTCGAACGGAATCTTCTCGTTTGCTCCGTATACGGACGAGGTGGAGGCCAGCATCAGGTGGCGCGGCTTGAACATTCGCGCGATCTCGAGGACGTTGAACGACCCGACGAGATTGGAATCGACATAGGCCCGCGGATTTTCGATGGAATAGCGTACGCCGGCCTGTGCGGCGAGGTGGATGACGATTTCCGGCTGGCAGGTTTCGGCGGCCGCGGTCAGCGCCGGCATGTCCTCCAGCATGGCTTCGGTATGCGCATAGGCCGGATAGGCTTTCAGGATGTCGCGACGGCTGTGCTTGAGCGACAGGTCGTAATATTGCGTCATTCCGTCATAGCCGTGGACGGTATGTCCGTCGTCGAGGAGGCGCTTGGCCAGATGGAATCCGATAAAACCGGCCGTACCCGTAATGAAAATCCGCATGCTTCCAGTGCTCTTAATCTATGACAAACACAAAATCGTCGGACGCAGCGTAAATGAACAAAAAATCTTAATAACCGGCCACTTGCTTAAAAATCCAAGCTCCGGCCAAGCTGCGGGGCGAGACATACGTCAACGTCAGCGCCCCCGCTTGCGTCCTTCCGATTTCCTACCATAATTTTGCTGCAAAGCAAAAAAAATTTGCCGCTTTTTGCGGACGGCGGTAAGATCGCTCAAAAGGTCAGGTGCTTATTTTGCACGGACGGCGGCCTTTTTTCATTTTGAATTGTCCATTTGTTTGGGGGTTTCGATTGTCGCGGACCTGGAAGATTGCCCATGTCATTACCCGCTGGCTCAAGGCGGGATCGGAAGAGAACACGCTGGCCACGTGCCTTTATCAGATCAGGGAAGGTCACGACGTCACGCTGATCTACGGCGAGGAATACGACCCCGTCTTTCTCGACAGCCTTCCGAAGGAACTCAAGCGTCTCCAGGTCAGGAGCATGGTGCACAAGATCGATCCGGTGAAGGATCTGCAATGCACGATGGACCTGCGGAAGATCTATCGCCGCCACGGCTTCGACGTCGTCCATACCCACCAGAGCAAGGCCGGCATCGTCGGCCGTTTCGCCGCGGCCGGATTGAAAAAGCCCGTGGTCGTGCACACCGTCCATATTGCGCCGTTCCTGAGCGTCTCTGGGCCAACGAAGGCTGTCTACCTCGTCACCGAACAGCTGGGCGCGAAGCTCAGCGACCGGATCATCAATGTCAGCGAAGGCATGAAGACGGCCTGCCTCGACCACGGTGTCGGCACACCCGATCAGCATGTCGTCATCCATTCCGGCATGCCGATCGAAAAGTTCCAGGATGCCGAACCGCCGGCCGACTGGCGCGCCCGTATCGGCGGCTGGCCGGAAGGTCCCAAGCCGAAGACGATCCTGATGCTTGCCGCCTTCGAGCCGCGCAAGCGCCAGAAGCAACTGATCGAAGCCATTGCGCCCATGCTGAAGGACCGTGAGGATGTCTGCCTCCTGTTCGGCGGCCAGGGGACGATGTTCGACGAATGCAAGGCGCTGGTCTCGTCGCTGGGCGCGGACGACAAAATCCGGTTCCTGGGCTACGACGCCAATCCGCAGAGCCTGGTCGCCATGGCCGATGTCTGCGTGCTGACGTCGGAACGCGAAGGCCTGCCGCGTGTCGTGGTACAGTATCTGGCCGGCGGAAAGCCCGCCGTGGTCATGGACCTGGCCGGCATCGACGAGATCGTCAGCGACGGTGTCAACGGCCTGGTCCTGCCGGCCGACGACTTTCCAGGTTTCGGCCGGACCCTGCTTGGCTTGCTTGACGATGGCGCCAGACTCGGCCAACTGGCCGAAGGTGCGCGCCGCACAAACGTGTCGAAATGGGCCGTCGAGGAAATGGGTAAGCGAATCAGCGAAGCTTACGATCACGCTATACGGTTGCGCGCCTGAGAAGGGCGCGCTTCAGTAAGGCAAGCGCGGCGCCCTGCGCCCGAAGGGCCGGTGTTAATTCTTTATTAACCTTGTGAAATGCTGCAGATAACAGCCTGCCGGGGGATTTCATGCCCGTGAATAACTTTGCCGCGCGTGTGCGTTTATTTTGTATATTTGACATTTGGCAAGGTTCACGATGTGGGATTTTGCGTATTCCGGCCGGCAATACGCGTACAAATCTGTATATTTCAATTTTTACACTTCATTTTTGGCGTTTTGTGATGCATCCGTGCGGCCGGTTGTGATATCGGCAGGCCGGTATCGTCTTGGTATTGTGGCGCCGCCGGGAAGCGGAAAGCCTCATTGAGGTCTGCATGTCGTCCGACAGGAATATCTTTGAAAAAATCAACCTTTCAGCGTCGTTTTTGAGCCGTCGGCAGACGCTCCTCGGGCTGACCGGGTTGGCCGGTGGTGCGGTATTTTTGTCGGCTTGCGGGGGCGGCGGGTCGGGCGGGTCTTCGCCTCAGCCGTCGAGCGGCCAGTCTTCCAGTTCTTCTTCATCGTCGAGTACGTCATCGGCGACGCCGTCGCCGCAATACCTTTCCGACCTGTCGACGGCGCCGGCCGCGGCCTACGCCACGCGTAAAATCGTGGCCGCCTATGCCGGGCCGGCGCTGCAGGTCTATATTGGGGCAACCCTGACCGATCTGAATTTCAACGGCGACGATCTCGACGTGTCCGCCCTGACCGACGGCAGCTACGAAGTCCAGAAGTGGTACGATCAGTCGGGCAACGGCCAGCATCTAAAGGGCGGTACGTCGCAACGTCCGCGCCTGTTCGTCCGCACCGGTCACCGGCCGTGCGTGATCTTCGCCGACAACCAGTTCCTCGACATCCCGGCGGCGGTCAAGATCAACCGCGGCAATATGGCGGCTTTCTTCGCCGCGCGCTTCATCTGGCAGTCCGAGACGCCGACCCGCAATTTCCATGTCGGCGACATAGCCACGGCGGTGCTCAAGGTCGGGACCTGGCTCGACCGCACAAAGCCCGAAACCCTGCACCTGGTGACGGAAAGCGCCACGGTCATGCCGTCGTCGCCGTCGTTGCTGCCGACCTGCACGCCGTGTCTGCTCGGCATCAACAGCGGCGGCTCAGGCCTGACCCTGCGCCGCGACGTAGCGACCGAAACCCTGTCGGCCCTGCCGTCGCTTACGCTTGCCGGCGGTCAGGTGGGCAACCAGAGCCCGACCGCGCCGGAGACGACGCGCCAGGACGTATTCGGTTTCGTGCTGTATAATACCGCCCTGTCGAATGCGGTCGAACTGGGGGCGGCGGAGGTGCTGACGCAAAAGCTGAACCTCAACAGCTGGACGCCGACGCACAATATCCTGGTCATCGGCGCCAGCACGGTCAAGGCGCTGGGGTCCGTGAACAATATCGGCCTGACACGCGTCATCCACGACAATTTCGGCAACAGCCCGAACATCTGGATTCGCAACATCGTGTCCCACGACGGCGTGTCCGCCGACAACGGCACCATCCTGGCCGTCTACAAGCGCTACTGGAACCAGACCGCCCCCTACCTGAACGTCGAGCCGGCGGCCACCCACAACATCCTCTATTGCTGGCTGGGCGGCAACGACATCCGATGGCTCAAAGACACGCCGGCTCACGTCGAGAGCCTCCTCGACCAGTTCTTCAATATCCCGCCGGGCAACGGTCCCGGTCTTGCGGCGCAAGGATGGACGGGCACGGTCTGGTCGACGGTCCTGCCGCGCGTGCCGCTGGTTGCCGCCTTCGACACCGGCCGTCGCCAGCTCAATGCCGACATGAAGACGATGGCAGGCATTACCACCATCTGCGACGGCGATGCCCAGACGGTGACGGGCGGCGCCCTCCAGGGCTTCCCCTCCGATTCCACCTTGAGTTATGACGGCACCCATCTCACCGAAAAGGCTTACATCCTTCTCGGCCCGACCGTTAAGGCCTCAATCGATCGCGCCTCGGCTTAGAGCGCTTTCCGAAAGGCGTGACGCACTTTTCGGATTAAAAAGCGCGTAAAGGCAATAAATTGTACCAACGGCGATTGGCTTTGACTCGATCGCCGTTGGCAAGGGCGACCGCCCGCCGCCGCCAATGCGGCGAGCCATGCGGCGTTTGAGCTGAAAAAAACGAATACCGACGGTCATTCTTTATGGCCGTTGGTATTAGAGCGCCGATCCGATACAGTCCGATCGGAAAATGCTCTAAGCGGTCAAGGACCTGGGCGTGCCGCTTACCGCTTCGAAGGTCAGGGGCGCACCCCAGAAGGCCTCGATCAGTGTCGATTGCGATTTCGGGGCGCCAGTGGTGAAGAAGGCGCGGCGGCCGCCGGTGCCGATATCGTATTCCGCGTGGCGCGCGACATAATCGCCCAGCGCCTGGGCGACCGATGGCGGCTGGTGAATGATCGGCGTGCCTTCGGGCAGGGCGGCGCGGAACAGGTCGGCCACCAGCTCATAATGCGTGCAGCCCAGGATGGCGCGGTCGGGAAAGCGGCCGATGCGCAGGCGCAACGCGTTGACGTGACTGTCGATCTTGGCCTTCAGCGCTTCGCGGTCCGCGCCCTGTTCGATCATGTCGGCCAGGCCCGGGCAGGGTTCCGTGAAGACGGCAAGGTCCTGACGGCGCTTGTCGATTTCGATCTCATAGACGCGGCTGTTCGCCGTGGCCCGGGTTGCGAAGATACCGATGACGTCGAGTTTCTCTATCTTGGGACCGCGGCGCTCGGCCTCGTGTTCCCACGGCAGGCCGGTTGCGGCCTCGATGGTCGGCACGATGATGCCCAGCACATTGACCGGACGGCCATAGGTCTTGCGGAACTGCGAGAGCCAGGTCGATTGCAGGCGGCGCAGCGCCACCGCCGAGGCCGTATTGCACGCCAGCACGACCAGGGAGGCGCCGGCATCGAACAGGGTTTCGCAGCCCTGGCGCGTCAGCTCGACGATCTGCTCGCCCGTCTTGTCGCCGTAAGGGGTATGGGCCTGGTCGGCAAGGTAGATGAAGTCGGCCTGCGGCAGGCGGTTGACGAGCGCGTGGTGGATGCTCAATCCGCCCACGCCGGAATCGAAGACGCCGATGGCCATGAGTTGCGGTCCGGAATTAAAGAATCTTAACTTTTCGGGCGTTTTCGGGCGCCTGATCTCACCCCTAACGGTTTTGAGGCTTGCCGTAAACCGCCCTTCTGGTAACGATCGCAACAAATCGGGCGTGTCCGACGCCCTTTGCAAAAGGCCTGCTCATGTCTCTCCACCGCCGCCATCTCCTCTCCGCCGCGGGCGCTGCCGCCTTAAGCCCGTCGCTTGGCTTTGCCGCGACGAAAACGCCCGCTGCGTCCGGCAATTATCTGACCAGGCCCTGGACCGGCGCTTACGGCGGCGTGCCGCCGTTCGACAAGGTGAAGATCGCCGATTTCGCACCGGCCTACGCGGCGGCCATGGCGGAAAAGCGCGCCGAACTGCGCGCCATTACCGTGGTCCGTTCCGCGCCGACCTTCGCCAATACCATAGAGGCCTTCGAGCGCGCGGGCCAGGCCTATGACCGCCTCGGCAATATCTACAGCATCTGGGATTCCAACCTTTCGACGCCGGAATTCCAGGCGGTGTCGGAAAAGCTGTCCCCGGTCAAGGCGGCCTTCGAGGACGAGATCAACCAGAACCAACCGCTGTTCCAGCGCATCAGCCAGGTTTACGACCAGCGTGAGCACCTCGACCTAAACCCGCAGCAGCAGCGTCTGTTGTGGAAGAAGTATACTAAATTCGTGCGCAACGGCGCCAGGCTGTCGAAGGAGGACAAGGCCACGGTTGCCGAAATCAACAAGCAGTTGGCCAGCCTGTTCGACACCTTTTCGAAGAACCTGAAGCACGACGAGGCCCAGGCGACCTTCATCACGAAAGACGACCTCGACGGTCTGCCGGAGACCTTCGTGGCCAGCGCGGCTGCCAAGGCAAGATCCATGGGCAAGGATGGCCTGTACGCCATTCAGAACACGCGCTCGGCCATGGAGCCGTTCCTCACCTTCTCGACGCGCCGCGACCTGCGCCAGAAGATCTGGCAGGCCTATGTGATGCGCGGTGACAATAACGACCAATGGGACAACAAAAAGGTCGGCAGTCAGATCCTGCGTCTGCGGGCACGGCGTGCCAAGCTGCTGGGCTATCCGACCCATGCCCATTGGCGGCTGGAAATCGCCATGGCCAAGACTCCGGAAAACGCCGTGGCGCTGATGGAAGCCGTGTGGGGCCCGGCGGTCAAGCGCGTCCACGAAGAGGTCGCCGACATGCAGGCGATCGCCGACGCCGAGGGCACGGGCGTCAGGATCGAGCCGTGGGACTATCGCTACTACGCCGAAAAAGTCCGCAAGGCCCGCTACGACCTCGATGAAGGCGCGCTGAAACCTTACCTGCAGCTCGGCAAGATCCAGGAGGCCATGTTCTACTGCGCGAACCGCATGTACGGCTTCTCGTTCGAGCCCGTCCATGACGTGCCGGTCTTCCATCCCGACGTCACCACCTACAAAGTCCTGCGCGACGGCAAGCAGGTCGGTGTGTGGTACTATGATCCCTATGCCCGCGAAGGCAAGTCGTCCGGCGCCTGGGAAATGGAATACCAGTCGCAGTCGGGTATGCTGAACAAGATCTGCATCTGCTCGAACAACTGCAATTTCCTGAAAGCGGAGGCCGGCAAGCCGATTCTGATTTCGTGGGATGACGCCACGACCATGTTCCACGAATTCGGCCATGCCTTGCACGCCCTGTCGTCGGACGTCTACTATCCGTCGCAGGCCGGCACTAATACCGCCACCGACTTTGTCGAATTCCCGTCGCAACTCAACGAGCACTGGCTGCCGATCCCCGAGGTGCTGGAAAAGTTCTGCGTCCATTACGAGACCGGCCAGCCCATGCCGACAGAGCTTCAGGACAAGCTGGCCAGGTCCGCCAAGTTCAACAAGGGCTTCGACACGGTCGAATACCTGGCCGACGCCATGATCGATATGGCCTACCACCTGGCGGGCGACGTCGAGGTCGATATCGGCCAGTTCGAAAAGGACTACCTGACCAGGATCGGCATGCCGAAGGAAATCGTGCTGCGCCACCGCCCGACGCAGTTCGCGCATATCTTCTCCAGCGACGACTATTCGGCGGGCTACTATTCCTACCTGTGGTCGGACGCGCTGGTGGCCGACGTCTACGAAAAGTTCATGGCGGCCGGCGGCCCCTTCTCCGGCACGACGGCCAAGGATTATTTCACGCATATCCTCAGCGTCGGCGACACCATCCCGCAGGACGAGGCCTTCCGCAACCTGATGGGCCGCGACGTCAATCGCGATGCGCTGATGAGACTTCGAGGCTTTGCATAGGGCTGGAGACCTTGGGAGGCGACGGATTGCCCCTTCCGTCAACCGCTGCTTGGGCAGCGGCGTCTGCCACCTTCC
This sequence comes from uncultured Asticcacaulis sp., assembly GCA_936940865.1. Lineage (GTDB taxonomy): Bacteria > Pseudomonadota > Alphaproteobacteria > Caulobacterales > Caulobacteraceae > Asticcacaulis. The sequence goes on from CAKZJB010000037.1 coordinate 48,825, forward strand.
CCCGCTCCGCAGGGAAGGAATTGGGCAAGTGATACCATATAGTTCCTTCCCCGTTTTGGCTGCCGCCGAGGCCGGGGAAGGTGGCTCCCCGAAACCTTGGCGAAGGGGAGACGGAAGGGGGGAAATGTCAGCCGTGAAACGCCTGGTCTATTCCTTCAGCTTATGAATCCGGTCGTAATGCACTTCCAGGGTATTGTCCGCCTTGCGGTGCAGGATGCCTTCGAAGCTGCGGTCGAAGTGGATTTCCTCGGACATGTAGGAAAAGCGCGTCTGGATGCTGGACGAAAGGCTCTCATCCAGACCCGAAATCGACACGATGATCTCGATATTCTTGTCATGGATGCTTTGGGGCGTTTCACCGTACAGAGGGCTCTGCTCGTCGATCCTGTGCATCAGGCTCCAGGACAGCTGCATGATCGGCACTTTCGACCGCACGAGCGGCAGGTCGTAGTAGCGGCGCATGATCGTGCCGTCAGGCAGGACATCGTCGCGCATCATGAACAGCGCCGCTTCGGCGTCGACGATGCGGTTGCCACGGTCGTTGACCAGCCGCAGGATCAGATGCCGGTCGCCGATATCGTTGTTGACGACGGCATGCTCTGAAAAGGTCACGCGCGCGGTGGGACGTGAGAACTTGGTAAAGATCAGCCCCGTCATGAGCGCGTAAAAGGTAAAGCCCGTAACGGCTTCAAGCGTGACCAGGACGTTGGCGACGATGCCCTCGGGGCTCATGCCGCCGTAGCCGATGGTGGCGAGCGTCTGCACCGAAAAGAAGAAGTAGTCGAGGAAGACCCCCGGCGCGCATGGGTGATGCCTTCGCCCGGCCACAGGTCGGCCAGGCCGAAATAGCAGATGGCAAAGGCCGTGTTTATCACGGCGAAGGTCGAGATGAAGACCCAGATAAGTTGCGGCCAGCTGGCGTCCATCAGTTCGGCATAGAGGTCGCCGAAGAAATGCTTGCGGCGGCCGTGGATGATGACGCGAGGCGCCGGCTTGCCGGGACGCGGCACCAGCCGGGGGCGGAAGCGCGACACTGGTTCGGCCGTGATGGGGTCGGGAGCTTTTTCCGCGGTGGTTTGCTGGGTCATCGGTTCATATGTGCCTGAATCCCCCGCATTAAGGCCGTCGCACCATGACTTTTCAACAAAACTCTACATTTGTCGGCGCTTTGGCCCTATATAGCGCGCAATGACACGTCCGTTTCTCAAGATGAACGGTCTCGGCAACGATTTCGTCGTCGTCGATGCCCGCCAGACCCCTTTCGCACCGGCGCCTGCCCAGGTCCGTGCCTGGGGCGACCGTGCGTCCGGCATCGGCTTCGACCAGTTGATCAGCATCGAGGGTTCGCCTGACGGCGACGCGTTCATGCGCGTATGGAATTCCGACGGCAGCATCGTGGAAACCTGCGGCAATGCCCTGCGCTGCGTAGCGTGGTTTCTCAATTCCGACGCGGACGACAGGACGCTGAAGATCGATACGCTGGGCGGCCTGACGAGGGCGCGCGTGCTGCGCGCCGACACCAAGAGCGGCACAGCCAGCGTCGATATGGGCCGGCCGCGCCTCGACTGGCGCGAGATTCCGTTGTCGGAAGACATGGATACGCTCAGGCTCGAGTTGAAGGTCGGGCCGTACGACGCGCCGCTCTATCACACGCCCTGCGCCGTCTCGATGGGCAATCCGCACTGCGTGTTCTTCGTCGATGACGTGTCGAAGGTCGACGTCGCCGCGACCGGCAGTCTGATCGAAAACCACCCGCTCTTCCCCGAAGGCGTCAATGTCGAATTCGTCCAGGTGATCGACCGCGACACGCTTCGCATGCGCGTCTGGGAACGCGGCGCCGGCATTACCCAGGCCTGCGGCACGGGTGCGTGCGCCACGCTTGTGGCGGCCGCCCGTCGCGGCCTTTCGAACCGCGCGGCGACCGTGATCATGGACGGTGGCCCGCTGCATATCGCGTGGGCGGAAAATGATCATGTCATCATGACCGGCCCGGTCGAGGTCGAATTTTCCGGAGAGCTGTCGTGAGCGCCGACGACTCCGGTATGCGTCCCTCGGTCGACGTCGTCACCTTCGGGTGCCGGCTGAACGCCTATGAAAGCGAGGCCATCCGCAAGACGGCGGCCGACGACGGGCTTTCCAACGCCATCATCTTCAACACCTGCGCCGTGACGGGCGAGGCCGTGCGCCAGGCGCGCCAGGCCATCCGCCGCGCCCGCAAGGAAAACCCCGAGGCGCGCCTGATCGTCACGGGCTGTGCCGCCCAGACCGATCCCGACATGTTCGCCAATATGGCTGAGGTCGACTTCGTCATCGGCAACGGCGACAAGGCGAAGGCCGGCAGCTACGCCCTGACGCCCGACACGACGCGCGTGCGCGTCAACGACGTCTTTTCGGTGCGCGAAACCGCCGGCCACCTCATCGACGGCCTGAAGGACCGCGCCCGCGCCTTCGTCGAGGTGCAGAACGGCTGCGATCACCGCTGCACCTTCTGCATCATTCCGTACGGCCGGGGAAATTCACGGTCGGCTGCCGCGGGCGACATCGTCGCCCAGACCCAGCGCCTGGTGGCCGAAGGCTATAACGAGATCGTGCTCACCGGTGTCGACCTGACGTCGTGGGGCGCCGATCTTCCGGGCACGCCGCAACTGGGTCACCTGGTCGTTCGTATCCTGCGCAACGTGCCGGAACTGAAGCGCCTGCGCCTGTCGTCGATCGACGCCGCCGAAATCGACGACACCTTGCTGCGCGCCTTTGCCGAGGAAGAGCGTCTGGCGCCGTACCTGCACCTCAGCCTGCAACACGGCGACGACCTGATTCTCAAGCGCATGAAGCGCCGCCACCTGCGCGCCGATTCGATCCGCCTGGTCGAAAGCGTCCGCCGCATCCGCCAGGACATCGCCTTCGGCGCCGACATGATCGCCGGATTCCCGACCGAGAGCGAAGAGCATTTTGCCAACGCGATGTCGCTGGTCGACGATTGCGACTTGAGCTTCCTGCACGTCTTCCCCTATTCGCCGCGCCCGCAGACGCCGGCGGCAAAGATGCCGCAATTGCCGCGCCCGCTCATCAAGGAGCGCGCGGAACGCCTGCGCGCAAAGGGCGTCCAGGCGCTGACGCGTCATCTCGACCGTCAGGTCGGGCGCACACTGAATTGCGTCGTCGAAAAGCCGGGCTTTGCCCGAGCCGCCGATTTCACCGAGGTGGTGTTCGAGGGAACGTCCGTGCCCGGACAGCTGGCGAATATCGCCATTCACGGCCACGACGGCAAGCACGCGCTGGGTAAAACCCTCTAGAGGCAACATGGCGGAAGAGAAGAAAAAAGGCTGGTTCCAGCGGCTTACGGAAGGTTTGTCGCGCACGTCGCAAAACCTGACCGAACAGGTCGCCCAGGTCTTCACGCAAAAGGAAGGCCTGGACGCGGCCGCGCTCGAGGAGCTTGAGGACCTGCTGATCGAAAGCGATCTGGGCCCCGATGTTTCGGCGACGATCGCGCGCAAGATGGCTGAGGCGCGCTTCGCTTCGGCCAACGATTCTAACGCCGTACGCGCTGTTCTGGCCGATGCCCTGGCCGACGAGTTGGTCGGCCACGAAGGCACCTTCGATCCGCTGTCCGGCCCGCGCCCCTATATCGTCCTGTTTGTCGGCGTGAACGGTTCGGGCAAGACGACGACCCTCGGCAAGATCGCAGCGTCGTTGACGGCAAAGGGCGCCAAGGTGCTGGTCGTCGCCGGCGACACCTTCCGTGCGGCCGCTGTCGAGCAGCTGAAGGTGTGGGCTGAGCGCGCCAAGGCGGACTTCATGGGCCGCAAGACCGGCGCCGACGCGGCGGGTCTGGCCTTCGATTCCGTCACCAAGGCGAAGGAAGAAGGCTACGATGTCGTGCTGATCGACACGGCCGGGCGCCTGCAGAACAAGCAGCAGTTGATGGACGAGCTGCTCAAAATCGTCCGGGTCATCAAGCGCATCGATCCGGAGGCGCCGCACGAGACGCTTCTGGTGCTCGACGCCACAGTCGGGCGCAACGCCCTGTCGCAGGAACAGATCTTCGGCCGCCAGGCCTTCGTGTCGGGCCTGGTCATGACCAAGCTCGACGGCACGGCGCGCGGCGGGATTCTTATCCCCATCGCCAAGGCCTCGGACGCGCCCATCAAGCTGATTGGCGTCGGTGAAGACATCGAAGACCTGCACGCCTTCAAGGCGCGTGATTTTGCCCGCTCCATGGTCGGGCTGGAGCCCGAAGCATGAGCGACAAAAAGCCCGACCTGCCCGAAACGGTGATGGAAGCAAATCCGGACGTCGCGGCGAAAGCCGGCGAACCGCAGCAGAACTATGTCAAGATGGCGGTCGACTACGGCCCGGTCATCCTGTTCGGCCTGACTTTCTTTGCTTGTTCGGTCTTCAAGCTGGTGCCCAGGACCGACGCGCTGATCTGGGCCAGCGGCGTCCTGGCCGGGGCGTCGGTGGTGGCCGTGGCGGCAGGCCTTGTTCTGGAAAAGCGTATCGCCTGGATCGGCCTGACCACGGCGCTTCTGGCCGTTCCCTTCGCCGTGCTGACCGTCGTGTTCAGGAACGGCATCTTCATCAAGATCAAGATGACGATCATCGACGTCCTGATCGGCACGGTCCTCCTGGGCGCGCTGGCCATGAAGAAGCAGCCGCTAAAGGCCCTGCTCGGCGAGGGCCTGAAGCTCAAGGACGAGGCGTGGCCCAGGCTGACCGTCTATTATGCCCTGTTCTACTACGCCATGGCGGCGATCAATGAGGTGGTCTGGCGGACGCAGACCGAAGGTGTCTGGGTCACCTGGAAGATGGCGTCCATGGTCGGCGGGCCGATCGTGCTTGCCATCTGCCTGCTGCCCTTCTTCATGAAGTATATGATCGTGCCGGAAGGCACCGACGACAAACGAGGGGCTTGACAGGTTTCATCATCCGTGTGCGGATGGAAACGTCTTAAAAATGTAGTATTGTCATGGCATTGTCCGGCTCCACGAATCGAAACGTACCGGCCGAACCCCTGGAACAAGGGCTGACCATGAAGAAATCACGCCAAGCCGACGGAAGCGCGCCGCGCACGGTGCTTGAGGATTCCCCGTCGCATCTTCTGCACCGCGTGCTGCAGATCGCGCTCGATATCTACAATGCCGAAACCGGCGAAGGGGCGCTGACCCAGCGCCAGTACGCCGTGCTCAAGGCGCTTCACGGCACGGACGGCCTGTCGCAGACCGATCTGGTGCGATTGACGGGCATCGACCGCTCGACCCTGGCCGACCTGGTGGCGCGCATGCTGACCAGGAATTTGCTGAAGCGTGAACGCTCGACGACCGATGCCCGCGCCAATCTGGTGCAGATCGCCGAGGCCGGACAGACGGCTTTGGATGAGATGGAGCCCCGCGTCATGGCGGCGGATGAAAAGATCCTGTCGCTGCTGTCGCCGCCCAAGCGCGACAGCTTCGTCAAGCTGCTGCGCAAGATCACCTCGGCGCGTGAGGAAGGGGCTTTGGCGCCGGAAGACCGCGCCACGCTCAAGGCCGAGAAGGCCGCCCAGAAAGCCGAAAAGAAGGCGCGCAAGAAAGCCCACAAAAAGGACGACACCAGGAAGCTGGCCAAAAAGCTGCGCAAGCTGCCGATGCCGGCTCTGTCGGAAGGTGTTGTCGGTGAGGATGTCGCCGCTGAGCCGGTGGTCGCGCCGGTCGCCGTAAAGGCTTAGAGCGTGGTGATTTTAGCTTCGCTCAAATCCATGCTCTAGAGCATCGGGCGATTAGTTTGCAACGCATTGTGTGGCTTTGAAGTAGTTCCA
>CAKZJB010000038.1 GCA_936940865.1 uncultured Asticcacaulis sp.
GTGCTGCGTCATGGCGACGGTGACGCTGGCGTTGGGAACGGGCTTGCCGGCGGCGTCGACGACCGTGACGACCAGCTGGACGTCGTCGGTGCCGTCGGCATGGCGGATGACCGGTGCGCTTGAGGTGACACGCAAGGCGGCGGGTGTCCCGGCTGCCGGCCAGACCGGCGGCGCAATGCCGCGATAAGCGTTGCGGTACCAGTACCACTGGCGTTTCGGCAGTCGGGAATAGTCGACAAGGCCCATGGAGCCGAACTGCCGGCCGGCGATCGACCCGTGATCGAAGCCCGCCCAGATCGCCTCACCCGATCTCCAGGGAAAACGCCAGGTTTCTGGCTGGCCTTGCGTCGCGCCGGGCGTCCTTTCGATATCGCCCCATCCCGGCGCATAGTCCCCGGGACGATCCGCGATGGTCGAGCCGTATTCCGCGACGAAGTTCGCGATATGCGGATCGGGAAACAGGATCGCGCCGTCGCCATTATAGCCCGCGACGTCGCCGATGCGATCGATGTCGCCGCGCTGCGCGCCGTCGACCGCCGCCGGCCGCGTCGGGTCGAGGCGATGCGCAAGCGCGACTTCCTCCGCCAGCAACTGGCGAACGCGGGGCATCGTCTCCCCCGTCGTGAAGAAGACCTCGTTGTCCATGCCCCAGGCGACGACAGACGGATGGTTGCGGTTGATCCGGATCATTTCGCTGAGCTGCTGCTTCACGCTGTCGTCGAAAGCCGCCTGCTGGGCCGGGTCTGACGGATAGGCCGGGGCGCCCCAGGGATTCTTGAAGCCGGCCGTGCCCCAGAAGGGGGCTTCCGACAGGAACATCATGCCGATCCGGTCGGTGGCTTCGGCGAAATGCGGATCATGCGGATAGTGCGAGCCGCGAATAAAGTCGAAGCCCGCATCCTTGATCAGCCGGACATCGCGGCCGATAGCCGCGTTGGTGACCGCGTCGCCCCACCCCGCCTGATCCTGGTGGACGTTGGCGCCCCGGAAATAGCGGTGCAGGCCGTTGAGGAAAAAGCCCTTGTCGGCCGTCCAGGCGATCGTACGAAAACCGAAATCGGTCTCAAAACGGTCGCGTTCCCGTCCGCCGACGACAAGGGTCGTGACGGCCCGATAAAGGACAGGGGTCTCGGGACTCCACAGCGCAAGGTTCGAAATCCGGCCCGACCTCTGGGCGACCGTCACGGTCTGTCCCGGCGGCACCGCCACGGTTACGTCGGGCAGCGCGGCGACAACGGCGTCGCGATCATCGACAATGTGGGTTTTGACGGTCACCTGGGCCGGCGCGCCCCTGTCGTTGCGGACTTCGGTCTCGGCATTGACGAAGCTCGACCGGCCGGACAGCCCGGGCGTGGTCACATAGGTCCCGGTCCACGGAACATGGACGGCATCCGTGGTGACCAGCCAGACGTCGCGATAAATACCGCCGCTGAAGATGTGCTCCCCCGCCCGCGGCGCCAGCGTCGGATCCCAGATATTGTCGACACGCACGGCGATGACGTTGCGCCCCGGGTGGAGCGCCGCGGTGATGTCGACCGGAAAGCCCGTATAGCCGCCGCGGTGGCGGCCGACGCGCACGCCGTTGACAAAGACGTCCGCCGTCTGAAAAGCGCCTTCGAACTCGAGCGAAAAGCGGCGGCCGGACGGAACCGTCTTCAGCACCAGATCCTTGCGGTACCAGCCATAGCCGACATAGACCTCGGGCGCCTGGAAATAGGGCGTGCTGAAGCTGTGCGGAAGGCCGACCGGCTGCCATGAGCGGTCGTCGAACGCCGGATTTTCGGCGCCGTTCGCGTCGCCGAGATGGAACCGCCAGCGGGCATTGAAGTTCACCCGCGACCGTTCCGCCGACTCTTTTGCAGCCCGCGCCTCGGCAGGGGCATAAACCAAAGGCAGCGCCGTGCCGGACAACAGAACAAGCGCGAGCAGCGTCGAAAGTCGTCGGCTGGCCGGTGCGAATCCCATCTTCCATATCCCCTGACGAAAAGGCGTTTGAAGGTCGTGAACCGGCTTGGGATCACGCGTTTAAAGTGTCGATCGTACGGACGTATTACCAATCGAACAGCACGCTTGCAAAGCATATATGAAAAAGTTATCGCATATGAATAAATCCCGGGGCCAACCGCACACATCTTTTCGGACGCGTCGATCGATCTCATGAGTGTCGGGGCGTTGTAAATATCATTCTGGTTATCTGGTGTCTGACATGACGACCGCTTTCCGAGCGTCTCCAGTTGATTTTTCGGCGGTCTCCGCGCCCTCCGGAGACAGGCCGGACGACATCCTGGATCTGCTTCGCTTGCGGGCGCATCTTCGCGAGCAACTGGTCCGCGGTCGCGAGGCTCTTGGGAAGTTGTCGCACGAGTTCGAACGGGTCGATGCCGACATTCACCGTCTGACGGGCACCCCCCGCAAGGTGGACAGGGAGCGTTCGCAGATTTCCGGCGATTTTACCCTTCTTGTCCTTGGAGCCGTGGAAGAGGCCCGGCGTCCCCTGAATGCCCGTGAGGTCGCCCGAAAAATTATGTCGGATCAGGGTTTTGATGAGGACGACAAGGAAATGCGGAACCGCATCCTTCGCCGCGTCAACGTCTGCCTGTGGACCCAGACTCAAAAGGGTCGTCTCCGGCAGTCGCAACCCAAGACCAATCCGATAAAATGGGAGCTGGCCAACCCGTGGACGGCGGGACCGAAGGTGTGACGGGGCCATGGCGCAGCGCCGAGCCGAAATGACGCGCAGCTATCCTTTGCGCTATTGCAATCTGTGGGAGAAATATCACTCACCCAATGTTTCGTATATCAAATATTATTCACTATTGAAATTATACTGCATTGCTCTCTAATGCCTTGACGTGGCGGCAGGCCCAAACCTGCGGCCGAGCAGACAACGAGGCGGCGGCAGGCGCCAGCTTCGGGTGTGAGGGAGCAACAATGATTAATCTGACACGCAAGCTTTTGTTGGGCGTGAGCGCATCGACTCTCGTCCTTGGGGGGATGACCGCGACCGCTTATGCGCAGGACGCGGTCCCGGCCAAGGCGGAGGACAATGGGGCGGCGAAAAGCAAGGCCGATGACACCGTCGTTGTCGTTTCGGCACGCCGCAAGGCCCTGCAAACCGCGACAGAGCTGAAAAAGAAGTCGGATACCATTATCGATTCGGTCGTCGCCGACGAAGCCGGCCGTCTGCCCGACAACTCGATCACGGAAGTGCTGGCGCGCGTCCCCGGCGTGACCATGAGCCGTTTCAACACGAACGGTGACTCGTTCGCCGTGGAAGGAACGGGTATCCAAGTGCGCGGCCTTTCGACTCCCAGCAGCCTGCTGAACGGGCGCGAGATATTCGGCGCCAATGGCGGCTCTGGCCTGAGCTGGGGCGAGGTTACGCCGGAACTGATGGCGGCGGTCGATGTCTATAAGGCGACCCGGGCCGATATGATCGAAGGCGGCACCGGGGGCGCCATCGACCTGCGCACCAAGATGCCGTTCGACTACAAGAAGCCGGCGATCGAAGGCGCGCTCAGCGCCAGCTACGGCGACCTTTCGAAAAAGACGACGCCGTCGGGTTCGATCCTGTGGACCCGCCGCTTCGATACGCCTGTCGGCGAAATGGGCCTGCTGCTCGACGTCGCCTATTCCAAGCTGAATTCACAGGACGGCCACCTCAGCGTCGAGCCGTATTTCAAGCGCTATTACAATGGCAAGACCGTCTATATTCCCGGTGGCTTCGGCTGGGGTGACGATCATTTCGAGCGCGAGCGCACCGGCTTTTACGAAGCCTTCCAGTGGAAGCCCAACGACCGCCTGACGATCTGGCAAACCATGTTCAGCTCGCACTATGTCAGCCAGAACAACGGGACCAGCGCCTGGGTGGCGGATTCGCGCATCTTCCCGACGTCGGGAAATATGACGTTCGATTCCAACGGCTTCCTGGTGGCGGCCGACCACATGTCTATCGCCGACCTGAACGACGGCAGCCTGGGATCGACGGTAGGGCAGGGCTGGATCCCCAGCAATCAGCAGGTCAACTGCAGCGGATCGCATCCGTACGGCACTCAGGCCTATCAGCTGAACTGGGGCACATATCCTCCGGACTGTTCCTCCAAGGCCGACATGACCGCGGGCAGCGGCCGGGGCTTCAATACGTCGGATAACCGTACCAGCGACTTCAGCCAGGGCTTCATCTGGAACGCCAGCGACAGCACGCGCGTCCGCGGCGCGCTGCAATTCGTCGATTCGAACGCCCATTCCACCGGCATGTCGGCCGGCCTGAACGACGGTCCGCTCACCGGTTACAGCATGGATATCTCCGGCGACACGCCCAAGTTCAAAATGGACTATTCCGACGTTCCGAACAGTTCGCAGGACGCGCTCAACAACCGCGCCAACTATGCCTGGGGCTATCTCGCCTATCGTCCCAGCAACAACCACGGCACCATGGTGGCGGCAAACCTCGACGTTGACCATGATCTGGGTGACGGCTTCTTCAAGACCCTGAGCGCAGGCGTACGCTACGCCAGCCGGGTCGAGCACGACCATTACGATGGCACATACTGGACTCCGCTCGGCAATGGCTGGGATGGATCTCCGCAAAAATATGTCTCTGACGGGCCTGCGTCCGATAGCGAGTTCTATCCGTTCGCCGACTTCTTCCATGGATCCGTTCCGGTGCCGCATACCTTCTGGGTGCCGTCCGCATCGCTGATCCAGTCCGAAGACTACAACTACATCATGAACACCTACGGCTACTTCAAGAGCTCGACCTTGCCGGACGGAACTCCGGTCAAGACGCCGTACGACGTCATCCACAACAATTACGGCACGTCCCGGACGGCCGTCGAGACGCGCTCGGTCTATATCCAGGCCAAGTTCGGAAGCGACGCCGGCATCTTCGGCGTGCCCTATACCGGCAATATCGGCATCCGCTACGTCAGGACCCGCACCTTCGCCAGCGGCAATTTCGTCTTCAACGCCAACAAGTTCTACATGACGCAGGCCGACGCCAACGCCGATTTCATGGCCGATATGACCGGGACGTCGACGCCCCGCGCCGTGACGGTTTCGTCGAGCGCGCAATTGCGTTCGGATCAAAGCGACGACTCCCGCGCGCTGCCGGCCTTCAACATCAACTTCAAGCCGACGGACAAATTCTTCGTTCGCTTTGCTGCCAACCAGACCGTGTCGCGCCCGTCGTTCAACGACATTACGGTTGCCGGCAGCGGTTCGGTCAACACCCTGGATAATGCCAACAACTACACGGATACGAACGGGCAGCAGCACAAGCTTCCGGGGATTTTCAACGGCGTGGGGGCTTCGATCGGCAATACGACGCTTAAACCCACCCTGTCGACCAATCTCGACCTGTCGTTCGAATGGTACAAGAGCAACAGCACCACGGCGCATCTCGCCCTGTTCCACAAGGATCTGAAGGACCTGATCGTCTTCGGCAACACGATCGTGCCCTTCCCCTATTCCTTTACCAAGGGGGACGGCACAGTGGTGGCCGGAACCTCGACCCTGGTCACGACCCAGGCGAAAAACAGCAGCGAGATCGCCAAGATCCAGGGCTTCGAGTTCGGGGGACGGACCTTCTTCGACAGCCTGCCCGGCTTCTGGAGCGGGTTCGGCGTCGACGCCAACTTCACCTATATCGACAGCCACAACCCGGCGCCGTTGTCGTATGACATGGACGGCAATCGGTACAAGGAGCTGCCGGTCACTGGCCTGTCGAAGTACAGCGCCAATCTCAGCCTGATGTACTCGAAGGGCAATCTCTATGCCGGCCTGGCGTACAACTGGCGCAGCCGCTGGCTGATGTCGACCAACGTCAACGGCACGGGCACGACGAACTCCGACGGCACGACGGGCAGCAGCTACACCTATTGCTCCGATGCCGCCGGCCACTGCACAACGCTGCATTACGCCCTGCCGCTCTATGGCCACGAATACGGCCAGTTGGATTTCGGCGCCAACTACAAGGTCAACGACCATATCAAGGTCTATCTGCAGGCCAACAACCTGACCAATGTCCGCGCGGACAGCGAAATCGAAGTGCTGCCGGGTAAGTTCTACCCGCGCAATTACTACGAGTCCGATCGCCGCGTGGACTTTGGTATCAACTTCGCGTTCTGACGCGAAATCCTGCAGGTAACGTCCCCTGCGGGTACTCTCCCGAGTAGTCAGAAAAACCTAGAAGCAAACGTCCGCCTCCCTGTCGGCCGTTTGCTTCCTTTTTCTTGCTCTCCACCCGGGAATGCTTCGCCCCCGCATCTTAACGGGGCAAGGCACGAAATGTCGGTTCGGGCCAATGCCGTCCGATACCAACGGCGATTGACTTTGACTCTGTCGCCGTTGGCAAGGGCGCCAATCCTTTCGTGCTTTGCCCGCCGCTTCCTGGTCCTCAAGGAGCGAAGCGTCAGGACAACGCTTCGTGGGCGGCAGGCCATGCGGCGTTTGAGCTGAAAAAGCGAATACCGACGGTCATGACGATCATAAAGAATAACCGCTGGTATAAAACGAATGTCACATGTCCTGCCTCGAATGCTGGGGGATTGAATGAAGACCGCGGATAATCCCGCTCCGAACCGGCCGGGGCTGCGTATTGTGGATCTGGAAGCGACGCCTGCCTCTGGAACAGTCCACCGCGATCCGTTCCGGAGGCGCGCTCGATGACACGGAAAATCACGATCGTCGGCGGTGGCGCATCGGGCTGGATAACCGCCGGGTATCTCGCGCGGATGATGTCCGCCGACCGGCCGGGCGGCATCGACCTTACGGTGATCGAATCGCCGGATATCGGCACTATCGGAGTGGGGGAGGGCACTTTCCCCAGCATATTGAAAACCCTCAGCCGTATCGGTCTCGATGAAACCCTCCTGTTCAAAGAGGCAGGGGCGACGTTCAAGCAAGGTATTCGCTTTGTCGACTGGGCACGCGGCAACGACACCTATTACCATTTGTTCCATCCGGCCTTTATGCCCGAAGGGCTGGATCTGATGCCTTACTGGATAATGGGCGAACTTGGCCAAGTACCGTGGTCCTCGGTCGCCAGCGTCCAATCCAGGGTGGTCGACGGCATGCGCGGGCCGAAGCTGGCCCGGCAAGGCGACTATTCCGGCAACCTGGCCTATGCCTATCACTTCGATGCGGTGGCGTTCGCGGGCGTGTTGGCGCGGCACGTGACGGGTATGGGCGTGAAACACCTGGCCGACAAGGTCACGGCGGTACATCTCGACGAAAGCGGCGCAATCGATCGGCTGACGACCGAAAGACACGGAGATCAGCGGGCCGACCTCTATATCGACTGCACAGGTTTTCGGGCCCAGTTGATCGGTGAAGCGCTGAGGATACCCTTCGTGTCCAGACGGAAAGCGTTGTTTGCCGACCGGGCGGTTGCATTGCAGCAACCCTACGAGAACCAGGACGCACCTATACCGTCGTGCACGATAGCGACAGCCGAAAAGGCCGGATGGATATGGGATATCGGCCTCAGGCACAGGCGAGGCATCGGCTACGTTTATTCTTCGGATCACTGTAGTGACGAGGCCGCGGTCGATACCCTGAAAGCCCATATCGGCATCGCCGCCAGGAACGCCGAGCCCAGGCAACTCAGGTTCGAGGCGGGGTGCAGACGCCTCCAGTGGTACAAGAACTGCGTGGCCATTGGCCTTTCGGCCGGCTTCGTCGAACCGCTTGAAGCCACCGGTATCGGTTATGCCGAGAGCGCCAGTGTGCTTCTCGCCGCGGTTTTTCCGTGGAGCGGGCCGCTCGATGGGGCCGCTCGCCAATTCAACGAAAAGATGTCACGCCGTTTCGATAACCTTATCGATTTCATCAAGGTGCACTACTGCATTACCCACCGTCGTGACAGCGATTTCTGGATCGACAATTGCCGGCCCGAAACCATTTCCGACGCGCTCCGCGAGCGGCTGGAGCGCTGGCGGTATCGCATGCCGGATTTTGTGGATATCGACTACGGCAACGACACTTTCATCGAAAGCAACTGGCGCCAGGTCCTTTACGGCATGGCGTTCAAAACCGATTTGTCCGCGCGCAGGGGCGCCTATCGCCATTTCGACGCGGCGCGGTCGGCCTGTCGTGAAGTCGAGCGTCAAGCCTCCCGCGCGGCGCAACTCCTGCCGACGCACCGGGACCTTGTCGAAGCCATGTGCCAAAGGGGCATGGCCCCGGGTCTTCAAACGAGCGTATCCTGATGCCCGAGCCCGTCAAACGCGTCGTTATTGCCGGCGGAGGCACAGCGGGATGGATGACCGCCGCGGCGCTCAGCCGCGCGTTTTCAGGATCTCCGCTTGAGATCACGTTGGTCGAGTCGGACGAGATCGGCGCCATCGGTGTTGGTGAGGCTACGATACCTGCCATCCACTACTTCAACAGGACATTGGGCATCGATCAGGCCGACTTCATGCGCGCCACCCAGGCGACGTACAAGCTTGGCATCGAGTTCGTCGGCTGGGGCGACATCGGCAGCCGCTATATCCATCCGTTCACGGGATATGGCCGTGATCTCAACAACGTCTTCTTTCATGAGCTTTGGCTGAGATATGCAGGCCTACGGAGCGAAAAGGGGCGGTCGGTCAAGATCGATGATTACAACCTTAGCTGCGTGGCCGCGCGCAGGAACCGCTTCACCCACTCGGTATCAGGAGCCCAGGCGCCCCTCGGGCCCATCAATTACGCCTTTCATTTCGATGCGGGCCTGTATGCAAAATTCCTGCGGGCCTACAGCGAACGTCATGGCGTCATACGGACCGAAGGCAAGATTGCCAGTGTTCGCCTGGACGCCGATACTGGGTTTGTTCACGCCCTGGTCCTGGAAGACGGACGCGTCATCGAGGGGGACCTGTTCGTCGATTGCTCGGGCCAGCGCGCGCTGCTCATCGAACAGAAGCTGAAAAGCGGCTACGAGGATTGGCGGCAGTGGCTGCCGTGCGATCGGGCCGTGGCCGTGCCAAGCAACAGTGTCGAGGCGCCGGTGCCCTACACACGCTCGACCGCGGACGACGCTGGATGGCGTTGGCGGATTCCTTTACGGCATCGCATTGGCAACGGGTACGTTTATTCGAGTCGTTTCATGGATGACGATGCCGCTGAGCACCGTCTCCTCAGGACGCTCGACGCAGATGCCATGGCCGAGCCCCGGCGTATTCCATTCTGTCCTGGCCGCCGCAGATCCTTTTGGATCAATAACTGCGTAGCCGTCGGCCTGGCTGCCGGATTCCTGGACCCCCTGGAATCGACCAGCATCCATCTGATCCAGACGGCTGTCCTGAAGCTTTTGGCGCTGTTCCCCGACAAGAGCTTCGAAAGCGCCGATATCGCCGCGTTCAATCGCCATACGCAAGCCGAATATGAGCGGCTACGCGATTTCCTGATCCTGCATTACAAAATCACCCAGCGCGGCGACACCGCGTTCTGGCGCTACTGTCGCGACATGGATGTTCCCGACAGCGTTCGGGATACCATCGCCCTTTTCGAGGCTCGAGGCCGCATGTTGATTTCGTCCGACAATCTTTTCCCCGGACATAGCCACTTATCGGTAATGCTCGGGCAAGGGCTGAAGCCGCGCGGATACGATCCGCTGGCGGATACGGTGCCCGAAGCCGAACTGGAAGCCCATATGCGTTCGATCCGGGACTATATCGAGCGCGCCACCGCGGCTATGCCGGAGCACATCGAGTATATCAAGCGCTTTGTCGGGGGGGCTGGCGATGTCGCATGACTCCATCCGTCAGGTCGTCATTGTCGGGGGCGGCACATCAGGTTGGATGACCGCGGCAGGTCTGGCGCGCATGCTGGATCGCAATCAGGTCTCCATTACCCTGATCGAGTCCGACGAGATTGGCACGATCGGTGTGGGCGAGGCCACGATACCGACCTTGCAGAGCTTCAACAGTCTGCTGGGCATCGATGAGGCGGATTTTATCCGGCGCACCCAGGGCACCTTTAAGCTGGGCATCGAATTCGCCGATTGGGGGCGTCCTGGCGACAGCTATATTCACCCGTTCGGCTCGTTCGGCATCGACCGGCCGGAGGTCAGGTTTCACCACATGTGGCTGAAGCTGAAAGCCGCCGGAGAGCAGGTCGGAGACATCGGGGACTACAACTTGTCACTCGTGGCGGCCCGGCTCAATCGCTTCGGCGCGGGGACAAACGGCCTTACGTCGAGCATGCGCCACGCCTACCATCTCGATGCGAGCCTCTATGCCCGATACCTGCGCGAATACGCCGAGTCACGCGGAGTGACGCGCCGCGAAGGACTGATTACGAATGTGAATCAGCGCGAGGACGGGTTCGTGTCATCGCTGACGCTCCGGGACGGGCGCACGATAGGGGGCGATCTGTTCATCGATTGCAGCGGCTTTCGCGGCTTGCTGATCGAGGAAACGCTGAAGGCCGGCTACGAGGACTGGACCCGCTGGCTGCCGTGCGACCGTGCCGTGGCCATGCCTTGCGAGTCTGCCGGCCCACTGTTGCCTTATACGCGCGCCACGGCCGATGCGGCCGGTTGGCGATGGCGCATCCCGCTGCAGCACCGCCTGGGCAATGGCTACGTCTATTCGAGCCAGCATCTCGATGACGAAAGCGCGGCTTCGCGTCTCTCGGCGGCACTGGAAGGCCGGCCGCTGGCCTTGCCTCGCTTCATCCGGTTCAAGGCCGGCCATCGCCGCCGGCTATGGGACAAGAATGTCGTGGCCATCGGTCTTGCCGGTGGTTTTATCGAACCGCTCGAATCGACCAGCATTCACCTGGTGCAGACAGGACTTTCGCGTCTTCTGGTCCTGTTTCCGGACAAGCGTTTCCATCCGGCGCTGATCGAAGAGTTCAATCGTTCCAGTCTTCTCGAATACGAGCAGATCCGCGACTTCATTATTCTGCATTATAAGGTCACCAACCGCGACGACACCCCGTTCTGGCGGTATTGCCGCGACATGGATATTCCGGACAGTTTGAAACACAAGCTCGATCTTTTCCGAAGCGGCGGTCGAATTTTCCGGTTCAATGACGACCTGTTTACGGAGAACAGCTGGCTGGCGGTCATGCTGGGGCAAGGTCTCATGCCGGAAGCTTACGATCCGGTCGCGGACAGTATCCCACTTTCCGCAATGCGCCAGGCGATCAGTGATCTTCAAAGGGCGATCCGGAAGGCGGCTCAGTCGCTCCCTGAACACGCAACCTTCATTCAATCCTGTTGTCAGGCGCCACGGGCCTCGAGACTCAGCACTTCGGAGACGTAGCGACGCCCGTCGACGCGGTCTATCTGAATCACGATATCGACCATTGATTTTACGAGCGCATGGGCATTGGCATAGTCGAGATTGGACGCCCCCTGCAGAATCATGATGGCCAGTTGCCTGAGCGCGCCTTCGGCGCTGTCGGCGTGGATCGTGGTGATCGAGCCCGGGTGCCCCGTATTGATGGCGCGCAGGAAGGTATAGGCTTCCGCTCCGCGCAATTCGCCCAGCAGAATCCGGTCTGGCCGCATGCGCAGGGCGGCCTCGAGCAGGTCGTTCGGGGTCACGCTGGCTTCGCCTTGCCCGCCGCGAACGGCAATCAACTGGACCCGGTTGGCGTGGGCCGGCTGTAGTTCGGCCGCATCCTCGATCGTGATCAGCCGCTCCGACAGCGGGATTTCGGCCAGCAGCGAATTGAGCAGGGTCGTCTTGCCGCTCGACGTTCCGCCGGAAATGACGATGTTGCGCCTTTGCCGGACGGCTGCGGCCAGATACTCCGCCAGGGCGCCACCCGGGTCGCGAACATGGTCGCGGCGGCGCGGCGGCTCGAGCGCGTAAGCGGTCAAGGGCATGGCCGCCGCGCGATGGCGGCGGATGGCCATGGCCATATGGGCCTGCGTGGCCGGCGGCATGACGATCTGGATACGCGCACCATCGGGCAGCGCCGCGCTGAGCAGCGGATGCGCGCGGCTCAGGCCCTGGTGGGAATAGACGGCAACCTGGCGGGCCAGGCGCTGCAGGTAGTCCGCGTCAAGCACGGGCATGTCCAGGCGGGCAATCTCGCCACCCAGCCGCTCACGCCAGATTTCACCCGGCCGGTTGATATAGATATCGGTTGTGTCCCCGTCGGCGAGCAGCGGCCGCAGGGGCTCGAGATAGTGGCTGAGATAATCTTGGGGGCCGTCGGGCCTGGTGTGGACATTCATCGTCATCGTCACCGTCTGGGCAGGACACCGGAAAAATCCATGTCCCGGTTGACGAAGACCATGATCGGCGTGCCGGCCTCGACCCTGACGGTGGGCAGGTTCTCACCCTGGGGCGCACCGGCCTGGGCGACGCTGGCTGCCGTCTGGGCGGGGACACCCAGGACGACCGAACCGTTGCCGGGGCGCGAGGCGAGGGCGACACCGACGGTCAGGGCGGTCTGGAAGACCGCCGATCCCATGCGTGCCAGAAGGTGCGTGTCGACCTTGCCCGCGACGCCGGCCCCGCCCTGCAGGTCGGCTCCCGGGGCGGACAGCTTGATGGCGATGCCGTCGGGCCGGATCATGCGCGTCCATATGATGGTGACCCGGCTCTGGTCGGCCCGGCCCCCGGGACGGATCTCGCCGATCAGGTGGCTGCCACGTGGGATCAGGACGCGCGTGCCGTCGAAGCCGCGCGTGTCGCCGGTCGTGACGGCGCGAACAGCCCCGCCGGTGCTGGAATCGACCGGCGTCTCGATGGCCGCCGGAATCAGCGCACCCTGGGGCACCAGCGTGGCGCGGTTGTGCAAGACCACGGCCTTCGCCGGCGGATCGTCCTGCGTGGCCGCGTCGGCCGGCCCGGCAGCGCCCGGCAGGTCGATGGTCATGACGGGTTCGGACAGGCGCGGTTCGGGCGCGGGCGGCGACGGCGGCGGACCGGGACGCTCGACATACTGGACGACCGGCGGAGGCGGCGGGCCCGGGATATAGCGGATTTCAGGCGCCTTGGGCGTTGTCGGCGCCGGCGGTGGCGGGGGCGGAGGAATCTCCAGCGGCGCGATGGCCGGCGGAAGTTCGGCCGCGGGCGGAAGCGGACGGGCCGCGGGGGCCTTGCGGGCGCCCAGATGCGCCTGGGTGGCCCAGATCACGCCGCCGCCCGCCAGGCAAAGCGCTACGGCGACGATAACGGGAGACGGCCCCGACTTCGGCAGGGCCACTCTGGGCGCCGGGTCTTCGGGCCTGAGCGTGCTGTCGCCGGTCATTTCGCCCCCTTGTCGACAACGCGTGTCGCCGTCGCCTGCTGATTGCCGAGCCGGAAGACGAAACGGTCGGCCACCAGATCGACGACATACCTGCCGTCGCGCATGGCGCCGTTGATCAACACCTCGCCCCCCTGGGCATTGACCATGAAGATGGCCGGGATCTGGCCGTCGTCGCGCCATTCGATAAAGGTCGCGGACCCGTTGTCGACCATGGAGGCCGGGCGGATCGACGCGGCGCCGCTAAAGCGGAAATGGGCCTTCGGCGCGTCCCGCGCCGCCGGCTGGTCCAGACCCACCGGATAGACGAAGCGCAACGATATCGGGGTGGTGGCGTCCGGAGCGGGAATGGCGGTCAGGTCGAAATTGTATTCGCGCGTATCGGTGACGACGGTGAGGTTGGTATTGGTGGCGCCCTGCATGGGCTTGATGAACAGATGGTCGGCGCGGTGGTTGGTCACGGCCTGCCACACGGCGCTGTTGCCGAGCGCGACGTTTTCGATGCGCTCGTCCGATGAGAATTCGACGCTCAACGCATAGCCGAGCGCTATGCGCAGGCTCACGACATCGTCCGGATCGTAATCGACGGTCTGTATCCGGGGATCCTTAACGCCCGGGCCGGGCGTAACCACGGCCCCGGCCGGCACGGCGGCCGCGGCGGGCAGGACGGCGATCATGGCCAGGAGATGGCGGCGCGTCGTCACGGCTCCCTCGCGTTCGCAGTATCAGGATTGTCCGTCGAAGCCGCCGGGTCACGGCTGGCCGTGGTGGTCGTCGTGGTCGTGGTTTCAGATCCGCTGCGGGGAATGTCCATGGTGAAGACCGAAGCGGCCGGCGCCGGTCGCGCCGGAGCCGCCTCGTCGCTGCGCCTGTAGCGCGTTACCTGGAAGCCCAGCGGGTTGACCAGCCGGTCCTCGACGCGCAACGGTTCATCGGAGAATTGATAGGTGATCACCGCCGCGTAATAGTTGAGCGCGCTGCCGCCACCCTGGTCCATCCGGGTCGTGGTGAAGCGCACCAGTGCGGTTCGCGGACCGAGGTCGGAGACCGACTCGATATTGACCGCCACCAGCGCCGAACGCGGGTAAAGCTTGAGCGGACTTTGCGGGTTTTCCGCCGGCATGAGGGCGGCGTATTCGCTGCGCGCCTGGCCGCCGGACCACAGCATGACCCTGCGATAATCGCTGCTCAGGGTCGTGATGTCGAAGCCCTCCCGGGCCGCGATATACTGAGCCAGCATCGACCGGGTCAACGCCGTGTCGGCGCGCAAGGACTGGCTGCCGTCCTTGTTCAGCACCTGGACGAATCCGGTCTGGTGGTCGACCAGAACCGGCACGACGCTCGTCGACTTGAGCGGCACCAGGCTGGCCAGGGCAAGGGCCTCGGCCACCGCCACCAGGGCCGCCGCGCCGGCGACCATCCAGGCCCGGTTGCGAGAGCGCCTTGCGCCCTCGGCCTCGCTCTGCGCCCAGCTCGACGCGTCTGCATAATAGGCGTTCGTGTCTATCTTCATGAAACCAAATCCCGTTTCGCCGCACCTGTCGACGCCCGCAATTGTCCCGGCCGCCGCAAGCCCGGCCCGGCACCTGCCAAAGAGTCCGTGGCCGCCATCGAAGCCGCGCCGGCTGCCGGGGCGCCACTAACATCGCGACCGCCACCGCGGCGCTGGTCCTCGGCGCTGGCCAGGGCGCCCACCGCGTCGGTCACGCGCTGGGCGCGCGACACCGGCGGCTCGATCCGGAGCTCAGGCGCAGGCCAGGGCGACTGCGCGGCCGGCAATGATTCAAGCGATGTCTTCGGCACCGCCAGCGCGCCTATGTGTTTCGTCAGGTCGAGGCGCCGCAACGCGCTGGCCGCCAGGACCGCCACCAGGGTTATGACCGCGCCGGCGGCCAGAAAGAACAATCCGAGCAGCAAGGGCTCACCCGGATCGACAGCGCCTTGCGACTGGGAGGCCATGTCCTTGGCCAAAAATGCCAGCTCGAGCGCCGAACTTACGGCATAGCCGGTCTGGGCCAGGAACAGGGCCGCCAGGGCCCGCAACCACCCGATGAACAGGCCGATCGACATGTCGAACAGGGCGGCGGCAATGAACAGGGGACCGGCAGCCAGGGCGATCGCCTGAGCCAGCCGCGCGGCCAGGCCAAAGCCCACACACGACAGCATGAATACGGCGCTACCCAGATCGCGCCCCGATCCGGCCGGCGAAGACGCGGGTGTCGATGCCTGGGCCGGAGCCGACACGGGCGGCATGGCGGACGGGTTGACGCCCGGCGGCGGTGCAGGCGCCGGTGCGGGTGTGGGCGAAGCCTGGGCCGGGCCGGCCAGGGATTCCAGATAGCCGGCGGCCGCATGGCTGGCTTCGGTCGGGGACGGTGCCCGCAAGCCCACGGGCGCCAGCGCCACGGCGGCCAGTTCCGCCGGCCCCTGGGTTGAGACGGTGTAAACCAGGGTAGAATAGGCGCTGAAGGTCGTCGTCAGCGCCACCACGATGCCTAGGCGCAGGGCGGCAATGACAAGGCTGGCCGTGTCGATATGGTGGTGCAGAATCAGGCGATAGCCGATACCGGCGACGTAGAGGACCAGCAGGACCGAGACGAGCGCCGTGGGCAGGCCGTGCCATACGCCGCCCTGGAACGCCGCCAGGCCGATCTGCTGCGACTGACACTCGACATAGGCCGCCAGGCGCTCGACAAGGCCGGCATCGCTGGCGATGACAGGGCAGACCGCGCTCATGCCAGGGTCTCCAGGAACGGCGCCATCCAGTCATTCGGGTCGTCGCCAACGGCGGCGCGGACCTCGTCCAGCAAGCGAATGGCGCTTTCCCGTCCGGACAGGACGTGTAGCAGCTCCGCTTCGCCGGTCAGGTCGAGGCGCGCCACGACGCTTTCGCGGCCGTGTTTGATCAGAAAGCAGTGGGCGTGGTCGGGAAGGCCCCGGACCAGGTCGAACTCGTGCTGGGTCAGGCCGAAACCATCGACGTAATCCACCGCCTGGGCCCGCACATTGGGCAGGAAGATATGGGTGGCGGCCTGTTCGACGATCGCCGAGGAGATGCGGCTGCTGAGGGCGTCCTGGGCGCTCTGCGTGACGAAACCCACCAGGCCGTTGCGCTTGCGGATCGTTTTTTCCCAGTCGCGGATACGCGCCACGAAGACGTCGTCGTCGAGCGCCTTCCAGCCTTCGTCGACAACGATGATGGCCGGCGATCCGTCCAGGCGTTCCTCGACGCGATGGAACAGGTACATCATGGCCGGGGTCCGCGTCGCCGGCGCGTCGAGCAACTGGGTCATGTCGAAGCCGACGACAGGGGCGTCCAGGCCCACCTGGTCCTCGGCATTGTCGAACAGCCAGGCGTGCTCGCCGCTGCCGAACCAGGGCCTGAGCCGGGCATAAAGGTCGGTCGCCCTCGGCCGCTCGCTCCCCCGCAAAAGATCGGCAAAGGCGCGCAGACGCCGCAGGCTGGGCGGCGCATGGAAATTGGCGTCGACGGCGGCTTCGATCACCGCCAGCTCCTCGGCGCCCGGCACGGCATCGGGCGAGACCAGGCGCGATACCCATTCGATCAGGAAGCGGCGGTTGGCGGGGGTGGCCTCCAGCGCCAGGGGATTGAGCCCCGAAGGCTCGCCGGGGCGAAGGGTGCGGTAGCGGCCGCCGACGGCGCGGATGAAGATCTCCGAACCGCGGTCCTTGTCGAAGAAGACGAGCCGGGGCCTGAACTTCAGGGCCTGGGCCAGCAGGAAGTTCAAGACCACGGTCTTGCCCGAGCCGGACGGGCCGATGACGCTGAAATTGCCGAGGTCGCCATGGTGGAAATTGAAGAAATACGGCCCTGCGGCCGTCGTTTCCAGGACCGTGACCGCGTCGCCCCAGTGGCCGCGCGGCTCGCCGATGGCGAAATTGTGGAACGAGGCGAAGCTGGCGAAATTGCGTCCGGCGATCAGGGCGCGCCGGGTGATGAAGCGCATATTGCCCGGAAACTGCGCCCAGAAGGCGGGCTCCAGCGCCAGGTCCTCGCGCACGCCGACGATGCCGAGGTCGGCCAGCACCGCCTGGGCGTCGGCCAGGCCCTGCGCGACGTCGGCTTCGTTGCCGGCGCTCAGCATCAGCGTCATGTGGTGTTCGCCGAAAACGGCGCGGCCTGCGGCCAGGTCGTCGCTGGCGCCGGCCAGTTCGTTGCGCAGCGTCACCGCCTCGTCGTCGCTGGCGCGCATGCGGCGCAACGCCAGGTTCACGCGCCTGAGCGCCGGATCGCGGTCGACGAAGGCGAAGCTCTGGGTCAGGACGAATTCGGCGGGCAGGCGCAGCAACTCATCGATCATGCCTGGCCGGGACGTTCCGGGATATTCCTTGATCGACAGGATGCCGAAATAGCGCCGGTCCTGCTCGGCATAGGGCGCCAGCTCGCCGGTATTGCGTCCGAAGGTCAGGCGGCGCGCCGGCACATGCGACGCCAGATTGCCTTGCGGCAGCAGCCGCGGCTGGCCTAAGCCGTTGTAGATCTGGGCCAGGAATTCGAGAATGCCGGAATAGCGCCGGTCGTCGCGCGCATAGACTCCGACCAGGCGCGGCCGGTAGGCCGAGAGCGACGCCATCAGAATCTCGCGCGCCTCGTTCAGGTCGCGCACCCCTTCGCGCAGATCGGCGTCGGCCTGGCCCGTATCGGCGGAAACGCCCTCCAGCAGGCGCTGGACCATGCCCTTGCGGCCCTGGACCGGCCGGCGCAGCAGCGTGACATAGATGTCGTTGACATAGAGGGCCTTGGCCTCCAGCCGCTTGTGCCACCGTTCGTTCAGGGCGCGGCTGAAAGCATCGTCGTAATGCGAGTCGAGCGCCGGTTCGACGCGGCGGCGCACGATGTGGTAATACAAGGCGAAGCGCGACGCACTCAGCGCCTTAAGCGCCGCATCCCTCAGGTCCTTGCGGTAATTGAGTTCACTGGTATCCGCGGTCTCGAACAGAAGACCCTTGAGCACGACGGTCTGCATCAGGACCTTGTCCTGCAGCATCACCGTGTGGTCGTCGACATGCGCAAGATACGGCAGACGGTCTCCGCCGCGGATTTCCTTTTCGTAAGCTACTCTGGTCATGGACTGTAGGAATTGCACCCCCACAGTTTCCGGTTCGGCACATGCGGACAGCGTGAGCTGGTCACGATCCAGATGTCGAAGATACGCGGATCATACAGGTGCGCGATCCAGCCCGCCAGGTGAATGACCAGCGCCGCGACGATGACCCAGAGGGCCTTGAAGATCAGGAACAGTTCCGTCGTGACGACGACGTTCGCGATCAGGAAGCTGTACGTTACGCCCAGGAACATCTGCGGCTTGGTCAGGGCCACGAAAAGGCGGTCGCGGTCGAGCGTGTCCATGGGTCAGAAACCGCCGTTGGCCGCCGTCTGGATGCCGGCGACGATGCTCGTAGCGCCGAACAGGATGAAGCAGCCGAGAATGACCGCCGCCCCATGGCGCCAGTTCAGGCGGCCCGTCAGCATCATGTAGCCGCAGAAGGCTACTGCGATCACCGCGACCACGGTCGCCGTGGTGCCCAGGAGAGTTCCCTGGATCCAGTGCAGCGCCCCGACGATGGCGCCCGATCCTTCAGGGTCGGCATAGGCTTGAGCGTGGGCCGGGGAAACAGCGGCAGCCGACAGGGCAAGCGCGCCGGCGGCCAGCCCCCGGGAAAGGGCGTGACGCAAGGTATTCTTCATGACTTCCTTCCTGTGGCTTATTTTTTTACCCGCAGCCGGCGCCATGTCACCGCGTGCATTTCGCGGCCGGCATTCCTCACAGGGGTGAGCCTGGCACCAGCATACACCGCAAAGAATCATATGCAAAACTTAATTTTAAAAGTAAATTCCAAGATGAGCGGCTTCAACTTTTGCGGCATTTTACGTGAAGCCCTTGAGGAACAAGCGTCGGACGCCCACTCTGCAAGTGTCGTCGCGCGCCATGAAGCGATCTGCTGGACATGTCCGGCGGCGTATGGCCCCACCGCGTCACACCGCGTGGACGTCAACTCGGCAAAAATCAGCTTAAGCCTTTGATTTATAAAATTCCCGCCAAAGCGGTATCCGCTTTGGCGGGAAAGTCCCGTTTCATGTTAGTTGGCAGATGTGCCCATGATGATGCCATGGGCGCCGGCCTGGACGTAGACCGTCCCGAAGACCTTCGGATCGCCCGTGACCACGCCGAAGCCGCCATACTGGTGCTGGTTGTCGTTGATCTTGACCCAGTTGCTGCCGCCGTCGATCGAGCGGAACAGGCCAGACACGTTGTTCAGGGTTCCGGTCATGTAAATCGCCGGATACCACTGGCCCGGCGCCGCCTTGCCGAAGCCGATCCCCTGGATCTGGGCCGAACCGGGGACCTGGGTCCAGGTTCCCCAGCCGCAGCCGGTGTTATGATAGGCGCCGGTGTAACCGTAGAGCCAGATGTCGCAGCCGCGGCCGAACGGCGCCACGATCTGATCCGCCCAGGCAACCACACTGGCGGATTGCACCCAACTGGCGCCCTTGTTGGTGCTGGTGTAGAACCTGCCCGTCGGACGGTCGTAGGCGAACAGGTTGGTCGCATTGTAGCCGTCCGCCGCCAGCCGCGATTGCGGCGGCAGAATGCCCGACAGCGAGGTCCACGAGTAACCGTTGTTCGTCGAAATAAACGGCGCGACGTTGCTGTCCCACGGCGCCCAGGCAATGGCGCCGCCATCCGCCGTCACGGCGACCAGGCCGCCGCCTGTCGTAACTCCGGCGGGGACAGTGAAAGGGTTCCAGCTATAGCCGCCGTTGTAGGAGATTCCGCCGGGGAACCCGCCATATTGGCCGACGCGCACGACGATGGTCGATGCGCTCTTGGCCCAGTCCAGGTTATCGGTATTACCGCCGCTGCCGCAGTTGGGGTTCTGGAACGTGGAGGTGGGCGCCTGGTTGACGTTCGCGTGGTAGAAGCCGCACAGGTCGCCCATGCCGCTCAACAGAGGAACCGAGCCCCACGAAAATGCGCTGGGTGAGATCAGGGACAGCGGGACGCTCTCCTCGACGCCGTTTTCGTCAAGCTTGAAGTTGACAGTCCCGCCGCTGGCCGAGGCGGTAAGATTGCTGGTCGAGCGTATGCCGCCACCCCAGCTTACGAAGGCATGATCGGGATTGGCCGGATCCAGCGCCACACTGCTCCAGTTGCCGATGCTCGTCGAATTTCCGTTCCAGGGCGCGAAAGAATTGTCGAAGCTGGACTTCGCTGTGGCGTCGACCCAGGAGGCGCCGCCGTTCGTCGTGCGGAACAGGGCTTCGCCATGGCCGTCATAGCGGTCGATGCTCATGACGGCGACGACGCCCGGGCGGTTCGGATCGACCGACAGGCCGGAGAAGCCGTAGTCAGTGTACCAGCCGGCCAGTTGCTGGCTGTCGTTCGGCGGGGTGATGTTGGTCCAGCTGTTGCCGGCGATGTTATACTTCCACACCTGGCCGTGGTTCAGGCCGCCCGGGCCAAAACCAGTGGACGTCGAGCCGACCGAGTAGGTGATGTAGAGATTGCCGTCCGGCCCGATCTGGCCGCGTTGCGGAAATTCGCCGGCCGGAGCTCCGGGGACCACGGACCAGGTCGCGCCCCCATTGAGGCTTTGATAAAGCGTAGCGCCCGAATTGACAGCGGCCTGTGTACTGACACCCGCGAAGATTCTTTGCGTGGCCTGGCCCGACGCACTCGACGGCTTGTAGAGGGCGATGAAGCTGACGCCCGCGCCGGTGTCGTCGCTGGACAGGGCGGGGAAGCTCGTGACCTTGGACCAGCCCCAGCCGCCATTGGTGCTCTTCCACAGGCCGTTGGTCGCGCTGTTGCCGGAGGTATTGGCGGTTCCATAAAACAGGATATTGCCGCTATTCGGGTCCACTTGCAGGCGCTCGCCGACATTGCGGCCACTGCCGTTGCCGTTGACCGGAAAGTTCAGCGACACGATATTGAAGTTCGCGCCCTGGTCCGACGAGATCGCTACCATACCGCAGCATTGCGTGGCAGATCCGCCACCGACCAAATAGAGCATCTGGGTATTGTTGGGATCGATGGCGATCGCGTCGACGCCATTAAGACCGCCCTGGCTGGCCGGCAGGGCACTGAGCAACTGGGTCCAGGTGCTGGTCGCGGAATTGTAGCGGTAGGCGCCGCCGACGTCGGTGCGGGCATAGAACAGGCCCTGCTGCCCCGGATGTGAGATGATGGCCGGCACATAGCCGCCGCCGCCGATCTTCACGTTTTGCCATGTGTAGCTCTGGGCACTGGCCGGCGAGACCGTGCACAAGGCAGCCGAGACCATGACCGCACCCGCGGCCAGCCCTTGCAATAGAATATTACGCAGCGTTTTTTTCATGATGTCCTTCCTGTGGCTCATTTATTGCCAATGGTCGGATCGCAGGACACCGCAGGCAGGTGGCGGCCGGCGATCCGCGCATGGGCAAATCTTGTTATTGCCACGAGGATACATTTATTTTTTTATATGCAAAGTGATTTTTTATATGTGGAATAAAAACGCTTGGGAGTTGAATACTTGGCCGTCGATATTGAAGCTGCCGTCTCTTAGTAAATAAGGCGAAGATTTATGAGCATCGGTAGCGGGTTAATGCCGCCCGGCGCCAAAGTCTTTCCCGCCAGAGTGGACGCCGGCCCGCGACAGAACATGCGAAGAAAGGAATTCACGCCTTTGCGTGTGCCGGCCCGGATGCCACGCCCGCGTTTCATACAAAAACATTGCCCGCTTCCGGGGAAGCGGGCAATGCGTTTCAAGCCTCAGTCGTCGGAGCGTCCTTAAGCCTCACGGTTGTCCGCTCCGGCTGGAACGCTCCGGTCCGTTACATCAGCATCAGTTCGGCGACGAACCCACGATGACACCACGGCCTTCATTGGTGGCGCCGTAGACAGTGCCGAAGGTCTTCGGATCGCCCGTCAGCATGCGGAAGCCGCCGTATTGGTGCGCGCTGTCGTCGATCCGCGCCCAGCTGTTACCGCCGTCGACCGAGCGGAAGACGCCGGTGACGCTGTTATAGGTGCCGGCGACGTAAATGGCCGGGTAGGACTGGCCGGACGCCGCCTTGCCGAAGCCCATGGCCTGCACGCTGGTCGGTCCCGAAAGCGTCGTCCAGGTCCCGGTGCCGCAGGTCGTGTTGTGCACCAGGCCGCTATAGCCGTAGAGCCAGACGTCGCAGGACTTGCCGAACGGCGTGGTCAAGGTGTGCCACGCGATCGGCGTGACAGGCTGGGTCCAGCTCACACCCTTGTTGGTGCTGATATAGACCTTACCGGTCGTGCGATCGTACGCATAGAAGTTGTTGACGTTCGCGCCGTCGGCCACCACGGCGAGACCGGCCGGCAGCGAGGTCGAGCTCCAGCTGCTGCCGCTGCTGAGCGAAACGATCGGTGCAACGCCGCTGTCACCGGGCGCCCAGACGATGGAGCTGCCGTCGGCGTTGATGGCGACGTTGCCGTTGCCGCCCGTGATATTGGACGGGATGCCGGAGAACGGCGACCAGCTGTAGCCGCCGTTCCACGAGATGGCGCCGGCAGGGCTTCCGTTGCCGACGCGCACCATGATGCTGGGCGTGCTCTTGGCCCAGTCGACGGAGGTGGTGTTGCCGCAGGACGGATTCGAGTGCGCCGCGGCGGGGGCCGCAGTCAGGCTGGAGTGGAAGAAGCCGCACACATCGCCCATGCCGGTCACCAGCGGAACCGAACCGCCCCACGAGAAGACGCCTGGAGACGCCAGGCTGAGCGGAACCGTCTCCTCCACGCCGTTTTCATCGAGTGCGAAGTTGACGGTCGCGCCGCTGGCCGACGCCGTCAGGTTCTGGGTCGACATGATGCCGCCGCCCCACGTCACGAAGGCGTGGTTCTGGTTGAACGGATCGAGCGCCACGCCGCTCCAGTTGCCGATATAGCCGCGGGTGCCGTTCCAGGGCGCAGCGGTAAGGTCGAAGCTGGACTTCGCCGTGGCATCGACCCAGGACGTGCCGCCGTTGGTCGTGCGGAACAGGGACTCGCCATGGCCGTCATAGCGGTTGACGGACATGACGGCCACGGTGCCCGAATGCGCCGGATCGACCGACAGGCCCGAGATACCGTAGTCGGCGAACCAGCCGGCGAGGGCCTGGCTGTCGTTCGGCGGCGTGATGTTGGTCCAGTTGCCGCCGGCAACATTGTACTTCCACACCTGGCCGTGGTTCAGGCCATCCGGGCCCCAGCCGCTGGACGACGAATCGTGCTGCGAAAAGGTGACGTAAAGGTTGCCGTCCGGACCGATCTGGCCCTGTTGCGGGAGCTGATTCGTTGGTGCGCCCGAAACCACTGACCAGGTATTGCCGCCGTCGGTGCTGCGGTAAATCGTGGCGCCGGTGCTGGCGGCCTGCGGAGTGCTGACGCCGGCGAAGATGGTCTTCGTGGCCTGGCCGGACGCGCTCGACGGCTTGTAATAGGCGACAAAACTGACGCCCGCGCCGGTGTCGTTGTTCGACATGGCTGGGAAGCCCGAGACCTTCGACCAATGCGCGCCGCTATCGGTGCTCTTCCACAGGCCGTTGGACGAGGCCCAGGCCGACGTGTTGGCCGTGCCAAGGAAAAGGGTGGAACCCAGGTTCGGGTCGACTGCCAGGCGCGGGCCGACATTGCGGCCGCGCTCGTTGCCGTTCACCTCGAAGGTCAGCGGCGAGATGGTGAAGCTGGCGCCCTGATTGTTCGAGATTAGCACCGCGCCGCAGCAGTTGGTTTGCCAGTCGTGGCCGCCGCCGGCCAACAAATAGAGCTTTTGGGTATTGTTCGGATCGATGGCCATCCCATCGACGAAATCATAGGCGGCCTGGCTCGGCGTCAGCCAGTCGAGCAGGGGCACCCAGGTGCTGTTCGAGGGATTATAGCGATAGGCGCCGCCCACGTCGGTACGCGCATAGAACAGACCTTGCTGACCCGGATGGGCAATGATTTCGGGGACGTAGCCACCGCCGCCGATCTTGACGGTCTGCCAAGTGTAGCTCTGGGCGCTGGCGGGGGAAACTGTGGAAACCGCGGCCGTGGCGACAAACGCGCCTATGGCCAGCCCCCGCAAGAGGGCGTGACGCAGGGTATTTTTCATGATGTCCTTCCTGTGTTTCGGCCCAAAGTCGGCGCCCGTGACACCGCAGGCGGTCCTGCAGCCGGCATTCTCAACTCAGGGCGGGCTTGATTTTATTTTTGACCCTGACCGATGATACACGGAAATAGCCATATGCAAAATAGAATTTTATATACGCAATTTTTGGTCGTTATCTTCTAGTGGCGATTTTGGCTGGGATAGGAAGTATTCCATATCGAACCGAAGTTTTCGCGGCGCAGAAATTATCTTTAATGGCTTTAATTGCCATATATAAAATAAATGGTGGCGGTGTTATTTTGCCGCGGATACATTCGGCTTTGTCATCTCCGCCGGGATTTCGGCGAAGGTCGGCAGGTTTCGGCAGGCGCCGAACCCGAGATGTTCCGGCCGGAGCGCAATCCGGCCGTGCCGCGCAAACTGGCGCGGACGCCGTGCAGCGGCCCTTCCGGCCGAGTCGCCGTTGGCGTGACCGTGTGGTCTGCGTCAGCTTATACCGACAGCGATTGACTTTGACTCTGTCGCCTTTGGCAAGCCCAAAGGCTGCGAAAGACTTTCGAGATAGGGCCTTGCGAGCGTTTGCAGGCGATCCTGCCGCCACAATTTTTGAGTCTGTAACCGGAGAATTTCGCTAAGCCGCTGGTTTGTATTGGAGAATTCTCAACAATACAAACCTTGGTGCCAGGAGAGGACTCGCGCTACCTATTTATCTATTTGATATCAGGCAGGTAAATTATTTGTATTATAATTAAATACCCCCAATGATACCCCCGGACTTTTTTCATGGGTGCCGGTTAGAGTCCTTAGCCTCAATTGTGGCATCTCAAGCGACGACGTCACAGACGGCCGGCGGGGGCGGTGCCGATGTTGCCAGGCTAGTCGCTGTAGACCATTTTATCCAGAGGGAAATCAGCCGGTGGTGTGGCAACGCGTGGCCCCGCGTGGGCGAACCGCCGGGATGGCGATGCGCGCACTTGCTGCCATCCCGTTTCCATGAAATAACACTACCGTCAGCAGAAGGTTTGGTCACCGGACGCTGATGCGCAACACACGCGCTTTGAACACGGGTACCCGCAGAGTCGGGCGGCCTGCCAATACAACACCTTTGGGGAATACGCAGGACGTGCGTACCCGTGTTCGCGCGTGACCAACCGCCCGGCACCAGCTGGGCCTTGAGCACGGGGAACTCATGCTTACGAAACGTCTATTGATAATACAGGCCATCACCTTGGCCGCAGTTCTCGCTGGCTGCGATGGCGAGTCAAGTCCGACTGAACAGCCGACGGAGGCGCCGGCGGCAGACGAGACGGTAGCTTCCGCCCAGCCAGTCGCCGCGAACTGTCTTGCGCCCTCGACGCGACCGGAATTCCATCGCTGCGTCGACGGTATGACTCGGAGACAGCTCATAGAAAGCCTCGGCCAGCCGTCACTCGTGGAATATGATGGTGACCTGGAGGAATGGTACTACGGCAAGCTTCGGGTTGACGTCACCGATGAGAACGACGGATTGAAGGTCGGCGCCAATATCTATTTCGACAGAAGCGACATCGACAGCAAGGTTGTCGATGTTACGTTCGTGTCTTGAAGGCGAAGGCTCCAGCAAACGATTGGCAAGTTTTAAAGTTTTCCACAGGAGATTGTTCGAAACGTTGCACGCTCGATATTGACTCCGCGACGTCGTGAGCAAAGCGTGGGTTGTATTAAGTTATTGATCTGTTGGGAAATTTTCGTCGTGATGGAATGAATCCTGATCGTTGACGGCCGCTGATGACCGTCAACGTTTAGGATAAATGACGTGTACAAGACACCTGACGTATACAACACGAAAATCCTGCGTGCGCCGCAGGTTCTGGAAAAGGTCGGCATGGGGCGGACCTGGCTGTATTCCGAGATCGCGGCCGGGCGGTTTCCGGCCGGTATCAAGATCGGCCCCCGCGCGAGGGGCTGGACGGAAGCGTCCATTGAACAATGGCTCCAGGAACAACTGGGGAGCGGCGACCATGGATAAAGCCGGTAAGGCCTCGATTGGCGATAACGACGGCACTGGAGCCAAGCTGCGGGCCTTTACGACCAGAAGTGTACTCGCCATCTGGCAGCCGGCGCGCAACTTCTGGGCCGCATTTCAGTTGGCAGACCCTTACTAGCTTTGCGAAATGGGGTTTTGCACTCCGGTGGCCCTGGACTGCCTTCGCAGTCAAATACTCAAGGTTCGTGAGGCCCGGACCCGGTCTTTGCCAGACTTCAGCGAGAAATTGAAAATCTGCGCCGCTATTCAGTTGATGCGTTTTATGCAGTCGTTGCGTTACTGCCCCGACGCTGACGACCGCGATCTTCAAGGATACCGGAAGCATCTTGCCGGGTTGATCCGGACTGAGGCCGATTGGTTTCTGGGCGCGTTTCTTGATCCCATGACGACAGAGGAGCTTGCGACGGAGATGTCCGATCCTTCGACCCCGTCCTCCGCCGCGAATCTGCTGATGTCGCATTACTGCCTGCGTGTCGGCGTCGAAGACGAAGAATGGGGTAAGGTCATAAACCGTGACGTGGTTCCGCTCCTTCGCCTGATGCAATCGTGATCATACTATCAGCGTCGCAACTGAGAGGCTGTGACAGTGGCGATAGCGGAACAACAGGAACTTGTCGCGGCCATCGCGGCGCATCTGGAAAAAGGGGAAGAGGGCAATTGGAGCGCCGTGCGCGAACAATTTCCGGCAGTGAGCGACGCCAGTTTCTGGCGGTACGTCCGGAAGGTCCGTACGGGCGATGTCGGAATGCCCCTGAAAAAGGCTCGCCAACGGCTGGAAGCGCACATCATATCCACTGCCGCCTCGGCGAATGCCATAGAGAAACGCCAAACTCCGGGCGGTCCGTGGCGGAACCTGGACGTCTTGGCCCATGTCGCGAGGGGCTTTGACGACGTTGAACTGCTTCGGCGATACGCTACCACCGCTAATGGCGAGATTAAAAATCCGGTGATCTTCTCCCAGTGTATTGGTCTCAGGGATCGGCTGGTGGCGACAGCGGTCAAATGCGGTGAAGCCGTGATCGCCATGGATCGCTTAGCGGAGACTATGGATCTGCTGGTAGACGAGGTCGCCGCTGAAGCTCCGGACTGCGCGAGGCGGATAATGACCCGCCTCGCTGTGCTTCGCTCGACCGAAGTGCTTTAAATGTCTGCTGGTAGATTTCGACCCTTCAGGGGTGCCGCCTGGATCAAGGAGAAAGCACGCCATATGCTTTGCGTCGGCGTCGGCGTCGGCGTCGGCGTGGTGGAAAAGGTTTGATCCACCATCTTCAACTAGCGGAGTCGCGGACAAATTATTGGGCGTCGACCATTTTCTGTCTTGACAGGAGGAATTCGTGATCCAAGTCGCGACGAGGCCGGGCGGTTTTTTTGGTATGGGTAAGGAAAAAAGCGGCGGCAGCTCGGCCGTCGTGACGCTCTCCTGGGACCGAGCCGAACGCGTTGGGACGCGCTAGGCGGTTAATAGAGGTTTCATATGGAAGAGAAAATTCTCCGCCTGCGCGATGTCATGGGCAAGGTCGGTTTGGGACGCACAACTATCTACAAGCTTATTGGCGAAAATCGCTTTCCTCCCGGCATTCTCCTTGGTGTGCGCGCCAGGGGCTGGACTGCCGAAAGCATTAATCTCTGGATCTCCACTCGTCCCCAAGGGAGGTGCTAATGGACGATCTGGGGAATTGGGGTGCGCACTTGCCGTCTGTGCACGACACGGATGGCAGGCCCTTTGGCGTGTCGGCCGACTCGGCGACGCCGATGTACCTGAGCTTCAAGAACTACACCATGACGGGGGCAGGCCTTGAAAGGGAGGTCAAAGGTAAAGGCGGTAGCGGCGACGTCGAGACCGTTTGGGTTTGCGCCGCCTTTGAGGTTCTCGGCTTGGCTCGTAGTCCCGATAGATCCGCATGGGGCCTGTATCTCCGCTGGCGGGACGAGGACTCAACGGTACACACCAAGTTGGTGCCCTATGCTGAACTCCAAGGCGATGCCGCGAAGGTTTGCCAGATATTGGCTGATGGCGGGTTGCGGATCGAGGTGTCACAACAGAGGAGCCTGCGTCAGTATCTCAGCCAGTGCAAGGTCGAAGACCGGGTGACGGTTGTGCATCGTACCGGGTGGCATAGTGTCAATGGCAAACCGATTTTTGCTCTGCCGAAACAGGTCATTGGCGACGTAGGGGCGGAGACGGTCATCGTTGAAGGTGTGACTAACGCCCACTACGAAGAGAAGGGTTCGTTGGCTGACTGGCAGGCCGGCGTTGGCAACCTGATCAAGGGCCAATGTCTGCCCTCCTTGGCAGTTGCTGCGGCCTTGGCTGGGCCTCTCTTGCATCTTCTGCGGCTGGAAGGCGGCGGCCTGAATATATTTGGCGCGTCATCTGGCGGGAAGACGACAGTGTTGCAAGCAGCGGCGTCGGTTTGGGGC
The DNA here is from genome assembly GCA_936940865.1 of uncultured Asticcacaulis sp. Lineage (GTDB taxonomy): Bacteria > Pseudomonadota > Alphaproteobacteria > Caulobacterales > Caulobacteraceae > Asticcacaulis. Next base: position 28,748 of record CAKZJB010000038.1, read on the forward strand.
CGCGGTGCTACCGGCGGGTTTATGCAAACCTGGCGGACGACGGCCAATGGCATAGAAGGCATCGCTGCGCTCTCGTCCGACACCTGCCTGGCTCTGGATGAGCTCGGAATGGCGGATGCCCGCGACGTTGCGCAAATGGTCTATGGTCTGTCCAACGGGGTGGGTAAAATCCGTGCGGCGCGGGATGGTAGCGCTCGCGATCCCAAGCGCTGGCACGTCCAGGTCATTTCTACCGGCGAAGTGCAACTGGAGCAAAAGCTTCGGGAAGACGGCGGCCGCGGCGCCAAGGCCGGCCAACTGGTTCGTATGCTTGACGTTCCAGCGGACCGCGGCCAGGGCTACGGTGCGTTCGACAGCCCGGGCAGGTACCGCGACGCAGCCTCCTTCTCGGCTGCGATCAAAGCCGCCGCGACTTCCGCTTATGGTACCTTGGGGCCCGCATTCGTGGAGAAAATACTCCAAGTCGGCACCGATGAAACTGAAAGGCTTTTGCGCCGTTATATCACCGTGTTCATGCGGCGCCACCTGCCCAAGGACACGGAAGGGCAAGTGCAGCGGGCTGGCGAGAGGTTTGGCTTGATCTGCGCGGCCGGCGAGTTCGCCGCCCTTCACGGCCTGGTTCCGTGGAAGACAGGGGAAGTTGAGAACGCAGCCGCGTGGGCGTTCGAACAGTGGATCGAAAATCGTGGCGGCGTCGACTCCATGGAGGTGCGGCAGGTTATTGAAAGGATTAGGTCTTTCATAGATTTGCGCGGCAAGAGTCACTTCGAACGCATCAATGGCGGCGATCGCTGCGTTATTCATCACCAAGCAGGCTGGACAAAGGGCAAGGGGGCTGGTCGGCTTTGGTTGTTCTCTCCCGCGGGCTGGCAAATGGCCTGCGGTGACATTGACCCGAAGTTTGCGGCCAAGGTGCTGCGCTCGCAAGGTATGTTGGAATGCGGTTCTGACGGGTTGCAGAAGGTCCACAAGATCGACGGCGCCGCCCGCCGGGCTTACACCGTTAACAGCAGGATTCACGGTGACGACGTTCACTGGGCCGACTGTGAAGAACATGGCGGCGAATGAACGTAACGCTGTAACCCTGTAACTGCCGTTGCCTTAGCATGTAACCTGTCTCGCGGTTACAGATGAGAGCGTGGCGGTTACGGGGTTACGGAGTTACGCGGTTACAGACGGCGAAGAATCGCCAGCATCACTCGGTCATGGCTGTGACTTGGAGTTGCTGGCTTAGGTGCCATCAAACTGGTAAGGGTGCGATGGGCGGGAAGATTGGTTTCGCCTCTCCCTGGTTGCGAATCAAAATGCATTCCAAGCTATCAACCCACGCGTCCATCGCCGGGATTATGGTCTAGGCAAACGGTATAGATTTCCGATACAACCACCGCAAATAGAGTCGCGTGAGAAGGGCTACGGGGTGGTGCAAGAGGCGTTTTTCGAAAATCCGATTCTCAATTCGCCCTACGACTATCCCGGTCGTCACTGGGAGCTGGACGCCGATGGTCAGCCGACGAACGCGGTTATTGGGACGCGGCGGGTTTCCGACCTCATCACGCCGATCCCGAAGCCGAAGAAGCGAAAAGCGCCCGTTCAGGACAACCTGAATTTCGGGCTCTCTGATGAAATTTCCTCCGACGAACAGCGCTACAATCCGACGCCGATCATCAACGAGATCCGGCACCACGTCGATGCCTGGCGCTCACTCCCCAATCCGGAACAGTGGCAGGTCACGCCGGAAACCGCACGCCTTCTCAAACATTGGCGGCACCACAAGTTCAGTGGCGTCCGGCCGTTCTTCTGTCAGGTCGAGGCTGTCGAAACGGCAATCTGGCTGACTGAGGTCGCGACTAAGGGCGACCGATACAAGAAGTATTGGGACCATATCAGAGGCGCCAACGCCGAAGCCAATCCTGAACTGGTCCGCCTGGCGCTGAAGCTTGCCACCGGGGCCGGCAAGACCACCGTCATGGCCATGCTTATCGCCTGGCAGACGATCAACGCTGTCCGATATCCGGATCGCAAGGGCTTTTCCAAGGGATTTCTGATCGTCGCCCCGGGCATCACCATTCGGGATCGTTTGCGCGTCTTGCTGCCGAACGACGCCGATAGCTATTACCGCGAACGCGAGATCGTCCCCTCCGATCTCCTGCCCGACATTATGAAGGCGCGGATCGTCATCACTAACTATCATGCCTTCAAACTCCGCGAACGCATGGAGGTATCGAAGGGAACTCGCCAGGCCTTGGAAGGCTGGCGCGGCGAGGCTTTGCAGACCCTCGAAACCGAAGGTCAGATGATTCAGCGGGTGATGCCCGAGTTGATGGGACTGAAGCAAATCGTTGTCCTGAATGACGAAGCGCATCACTGCTATCGTGCGCGCGTGCGCGACGCGGTCGGCGACACCGAAGACGACCTGAAAGGTGAGGAAAAGGACGAGGCCAAGGAGAACAACGAGGCGGCACGTCTGTGGATCAGCGGTCTCGAAGCCGTAAAGCGCAAGATCGGTCTGTCGATGGTTTACGACCTGTCGGCGACGCCGTTCTTCCTGCGCGGCTCCGGCTATATCGAAGGGACCCTGTTTCCATGGACGATGAGCGATTTTTCGCTGATGGACGCGATCGAGTGCGGCATCGTAAAGCTGCCGCGGATCCCCGTGGCGGACAACGTCCCAGGCGGTAACACGCCTATCTTTCGGAATCTGTGGGAGAACATCGGCGGGGCGAAGGCGTTTCCAAAAACCGGGCGCGGCAAAGGCGGAAAAACGCCGGATCCGGAAAGCCTGCCGACGCTGCTCAAATCGGCCCTCGAAGCGCTCTATGGCCACTACGAAAAGACGTTCCAGCTATGGCAGCAGGAGGGAATAGGTGTCCCGCCGGTCTTCATCATCGTATGTAACAACACGTCGACGTCGGAGCTGATCTACAACTATATCTCAGGCTACGAACGCGAGCAGGATGACGGCACGACGCGCCCGGTGCCGGGACAGTTCGCGCTGTTCCGCAATCATGACGACTTCGATCAGCGGCTGGCGCGTCCCAACACCATCCTGATCGACAGCGCGCAACTCGAGTCCGGAGAAGCGCTCGACGCCAATTTCAAGGCGATGGCGGCGGCGGAAATCGAGCAGTTCAAGCGCGAAAAGGTCCAGCGTGAAGGCGCCGGCGGCGGTGAGGAGATTTCTGATAGCGAACTGCTGCGTGAAGTCATGAACACGGTCGGCAAAAAGGGACGGCTTGGCGAACAGATCCGCTGCGTCGTGTCGGTGTCGATGCTGACCGAAGGCTGGGACGCCAATACGGTGACGCATATCCTGGGTGTGCGTGCCTTCGGGACTCAGCTCCTGTGCGAACAGGTCGTCGGCCGCGGTCTGCGCCGGCAGTCCTATGAGCTGAACGACGACGGCCGCTTCAATGTCGAATACGCCGACGTCCTCGGCATTCCGTTTGATTTTGCGGCAAAGCCGACCATCGCACCACCGAAGCCACCGCGGCAGACCGTGCGTGTCCATGCCGTCCGGCCGGAACGTGATGCGCTCGAAATCCGATTCCCGCGCGTCCAAGGGTACCGCGTCGACCTGGCGGAAGAGCGCCTTGAGGCAGAGTTCAACGCCGACTCGGTGCTGGAACTGACGCCGGAACTGGTGGGACCGTCGGTGACGCAAAATGCCGGCATTATTGGCGAAAGCGTGACGCTGAACGTGGCGCACCTCGGCGAACGGCGCCCTTCGGAAATCGTCTACAAGCTGACGCAGCATCTGTTGACGACCAAGTACCGCGACCCTGGCGAAGAGCCAAAAATGTACCTGTTCGGCCAGCTCAAGCGCATCGCGCGGCAATGGCTCGAAGGCGGCTACCTGCGCTGCACCGGCGGTACCTATCCGGCGCAACTCATGTACCGCGAGATCGCCGATATGGCCGCCGAGCGGATCAAAAACGCCATCACGGAGACGATGAAGGACCGCAATCCCATAACGGTTATCCTTGACGCGTATAACCCGACCGGCTCATCGCAACACGTCAACTTCACGACGTCTAAGGCTCTGCGGTGGGAAACCGATCCTCGGAAGTCTCAGATCAACTGGGTTGTCTGCGACAGCGATTGGGAAGCTGAGTTCTGCCGCGTCGCCGAGGCGCATCCGAAGGTCAGGAGCTACGTCAAAAACCAGGGCCTCGGCCTGGAAGTTCCCTACCTTATGGGCTCGACCCAGAGGATCTACCTGCCGGATTTTGTCGTGCAGATCGACGACGGCCGTGACGACCCGTTGAACCTGGTTGTCGAAATCAAGGGCTACCGAAAAGAGGACGCCAAGGAAAAGGCCAACACCATGCGTACCTACTGGGTGCATGGGGTGAACCGGCTTGGCACCTATGGCCGCTGGGCGTTTGCCGAATTTACCGAGGTATTTGAAATAGAGACGGCGTTCGGTCGACTGGTCGAAGAGGCGGTCGCTGGCAAGGCGAGGGAGGGGTGAACAATGGCGTCATTTAAGACAAACCCGATCAGTCTGAAGGAGCTTTTGCTGGACTGCGAAGCCGGCAATATTCAGTTGCCGGACTTTCAGCGCAGCTGGGTGTGGGACGAAGACCGGATCAAAAGCCTGATCGCCTCGGTGTCCCAGGCTTTTCCAGTTGGCGCTCTGATGGCGCTGGATATGAAGCCTGGCGCAGACGAGACCTTTGCGAGGCGGCCGGTGCAGGGCGCGCCGGAGTCAGCGACGGCACGCAAGCCGAAGCAATTGTTGCTCGACGGGCAACAGCGCATGACATCGCTTTACCAAACGTGCGTGCGCCGTGAGGTGGTGACGACGATCACGCCGCGCCAAAAGGAGGTTAAGCGCTGGTTCTACATCGATATACTCGCGTCGCTGAAGCCGGACGGCAATCGCGAGGAAGCCATCGTCGGTGTCCCAGAGGATCGTAAGGTTAAATCGAATTTCGATCGAACGGTCGAGCTCGACCTGTCGACGCAGGAACTGGAATTCGAAAAGCTGATGTTTCCGCTGAACCAGGTCTTCGATTACGACGGGTGGCAGACAGCTTTCATGCAGCACTATCTGGCCAAAGACCAGTCCGACAAGCTGACCCTGTTCTTTGAGTTCAAAAAACGGGTCCTTGATAATTTCACGACATACCAAGTTCCGGTCATCGCCCTCGACGACCAGACATCGCACGCTGCCGTGTGCCTGGTGTTCGAAAAGGTCAATACCGGCGGCAAGCCGCTCGACGCCTTCGAACTGGTCACGGCTATGTACGCCGCCCAGGGGCATCGCCTACGCGACGACTGGTTGGGGGCGGATGGAAAGCCCGGCTTGCAACAAAGGCTGATGCTTTTCGGTCGCGCCGCAGAGCAGAGATATGGCCTCCTGGAAAAGGTCGCCAGCACGGACGTGCTGCAGGCCATTTCATTGCTGCACACGGCTAAGGTCCGGGAAGACGAAATCGCCTCCGGAAAAAAAGAAAGTGATCTGTCGGCCGTGCGGGCCACACGCCAATCTCTTCTGGACTTGCCCCTGGAAGCTTACAAGACCTACTGCGAAGGCGTTGAGCAAGGCTTCAAGAATGTCGCCAAGTTCCTGCGGCAACTCCATGTACATCGCGTTATCGATCTGCCGTACCAAGGGCAACTCGTACCCCTCGCGGCGATCCTGGCCAAGATTGGCGCCAAATGGGATCACACGACGGTCAAGGACAAGCTGGCCCGCTGGTACTGGTGCGGCATATTCGGTGAGCTTTATGGATCGGCGATCGAATCCCGTTTTGCCAAGGATATTCTTGAGGTGCCGCTGTGGCTCGATGGCGGGCCTGAACCATCGACAGTGCGTGATGGTGTTTTTCGGGCTGAACGAATGCGGTCCATGCGGACTCGGCAGTCGGCCGCCTATAAGGGTATTCATGCGCTCCTGATGGGCGAAGGCGCGATCGACTTCCGCTCGGGGCAGCATTTCACCGACACGATCTTCTTTGATGAAGGCGTGGATATTCATCACATTTTCCCGTGGGACTGGTGTAAGAAAGCCGGCCTGGCCGCGCCGGCATTCGATACGGTGGTCAACAAGACGCCGCTTGGGTACCGCACCAATCGCATCCTCGGCGGCGTGGCGCCGTCGCGATACCTGGAACGGCTTGAGAATGGCTATGGTGACGTTCCGCCCATCGAACGGTCAAAGCTCGATGCCTATCTGCTAAGCCATTGCATAAATCCCGACCTGCTGCGGACAGATCAGTTCGACGCCTTTATGGCCGATCGCGAACAGCGCCTGCTGGCCCTCATTTCCAAGGCGACAGGACACCAGATCGTCAAGGCCGGCGCTGTGCCGGAAGAAGGGACTGATGTGGTCGATCCCGAGGCTGATCCCGAAATCGCAATGCCGGTCGACTCTGATCTGGACACCGAAGCGCAACCCGACGTGGCCATGGGCGTATAAAGATGGACGCGAGCGAACAACGCGCCCTGGACGCGATCTGCCAGGCCTACTGGTGGTATAAGACCTTTGATGAGATTGAACTCTTGCGCCTGAACAACGGCCCGATGACGGCGGATGCGGCGCGGCGCATCGCGAAGATTTATAGCGTCGCGCGAAACATACCGCAAAATCCTCCTGATCTTAACGTTGCCAACTACAGTCAAGTAGCGGCAGCTTTAAACGCATTGTCCAATGCATGGCCAAACACCTTGGTCGGGCGTGCAGAAGCCTGTGATGCAGCTGCTGGTGCGTTGCAGTTTCCAGCCATACCGCGTTCGGCGTTTTCAAAGCTGATGTGGTTTCTCAAGCCCGAGGGCTGGACGCTGTTTGACAGTTATGCCGCAAGAGGAGCGGGGATAGGCGGTATTCCTGGAGCGGTTTCATTTGTTCAGTTTTACACGCGGTTGCAGGGCGCCCAGTTCGGTCAAATGGCAGCTAATTTTTGGAACACGTTGGCGTCCCATCAGTTGCCGCCAAGTCTTGCAGAACGCATTGTCGACTGGGCTCTGATGCAAGCCGGTGGGCGTCGCAACCCTTGCGACGGACCGGCGTGGACCAACGCCTTTCTCCAGACTTTAGCGCCCGGCATCGCGGTTGTGTTGCGCACCGTAGCGCGCGAAATTGCCCTTCCCCTTACTGAATTCCTCGCCCGCGTACAAAATCCCCAAGGTTTACCCAATGGCTAAGAAGCCCCTCGAAGTTGACAGCTTGAAGCACACGGACGCGACGCGGCGGAATATTCCGACGGCCGAGTTCGAAAGCCTGATGCGCGACGAAGACAAGACGCCGGTGCAGATCGCCTATGAGCGGCGCAACCGCGATCTTGATCCGCAACTGGTGTGGCGCGGCAAGGACGAGCAGGACCAGGGCGATCTGGTCGTGTCGGCGCCGCCGCTCTATATCCAGGAGAAGGTGCACGCCAAGGTCCTGATCGACGAGTTGAAGCGCGAAACCGAGGCGCGCAAGGCTGCGAAGGTCCAGCCTTCGGGCACCATCGACATGTTTGCCGACTTCAACGGTCTGCCGGATATCGAGGCGCGGACGGAGTTCTATCGCCACGACCAGCACTGGGCCAATCGCATGATTTCGGGTGACAGCCTGTCGGTCATGGCGTCGTTAGCAGAGCGCGAAGGCCTGCGCGGCCAAGTGCAGTGCATCTATTTCGACCCTCCCTACGGCATCAAATTCAACTCGAACTTCCAATGGTCGACGACGTCGCGCGACGTGAAAGACGGCGACAAGAGCCAGATCACGCGCGAACCTGAACAGGTGCGCGCCTTTCGCGACACCTGGAAGGACGGCATTCACTCGTACCTGACCTATCTGCGAGACCGCCTGACCGTGGCGCGTGACCTCCTGAGCGACAGCGGCAGCATCTTTGTGCAGATTGGAGACGAGAACGTCCACCGCGTGCGGGCATTGATGGATGAAGTGTTCGGGGACGAGAATTTCGTTTCGTTAATTACCTTTGTAAAGACTAGCGGCCAAACAGACAACTTGCTGTCCTCGGTGTCTGACTACATCGTTTGGTTTTCGAAAAACAAAGCTTCATCAAAGTTTCGGCGACCAATAATTGAGCGAACCGTTGAAGAAGCAGCAGATGGCGCATACCGAAAGGTCAGGCTTGCGGATGGCACTAGCCGCATGATGACGAAGGAAGAGCGTGAGAATCCGAACCTGATACCGGAAGGCGCAAAGCTCTATCGCCAACAAATCATGACAAGTCAGAGTCCAGGAACAAGATACTTCGTTCCGCATGAAGGCTCCAGCGTTGGTCCGTCAACTGGCTATTGGAAGACCCAAGAAAGTTCCATGCCCCGACTCCAGAGATCGCAGCGAGTTGAAGCCGGGGGTAAAACCTTGAGCTATATCAGATTTGCGGAAGACTACCCGATTTCGGTGATTAACAATAACTGGACGGATGTTGGTTGGTCGCTCGGTGGCGACAAAACATATGTGGTGCAAACTGGCACCCGCGTCATTGAGCGCTGCATTCTTATGACCACCGATCCGGGAGATCTGGTACTCGATCCGACCTGTGGATCGGGCACTACGGCCTATGTCGCCGAGCAGTGGGGGCGGCGCTGGATCACCATAGATACGTCACGCGTCGCAATCGCGCTGGCCCGTTCGCGACTGATGGGCGCCCGATATGCCTACTACTTGTTGGCCGACAGCAAGGAAGGGCAGCAGAAGGAAGCTGAACTCACGCGCACGGTACCGGCCCTGACCACGACCCACGGCAATATCCGCCAGGGCTTTGTCTATGACCGCGTCCCGCATATCACGCTGAAATCTATCGCCAACAATGCCGAAATCGATGTGATATGGGAGCGGCTTCAGCCGGCGGTCGAAACCGCCCGCGCGTCATTGAATGCTGCGCTAAGCGGCCACGCTACACCGCTTAAGATCGAAACTGGCGGACGGGCCGGGCAGAAAATCGACTTTACTGGAGGTGGTGAAGTCAAGCTGCCGTCCGGCGAAATGGCGCCGGCCAATGGCTTTATGGAATGGGAAATCCCCCGTGAGGCGCCGTCCGACTGGCCGGCGGCCGCCACGACCGCACTGGCTGCCTTTTGGGAGGCGCGTATTGCCCGGCAACGCGAAATCGACGCGTCGATTGCCGCCAAGGCCGATTTTGAATACCTGTACGACAAGCCATATATCGACAAGAACAAAGTACGCGTTGCTGGCCCCTTTACCGTCGAAAGCCTGTCGCCGCACCGGACGCTGGCAGTCGACTGGGATGACGAGCTGATCGATCCGAAGGGCTTCCAGGAGCCCGGCGACGAATTCCAGCATGTCCAGGATTTCCCGTCGATGATCCTGGAGAACCTGAAGGCCGCCGGCGTCCAGCAGGCGCACAAGGAAGACCGGATTACGTTTACCGCCCTGACCGGCTGGCCCGGCGAATATATTTGCGCGGAAGGACGGTATGAGGAGGGCGACAAGGAACGGCGCGCCGGTATCTTTATCGGGCCTGAGTTCGGCACGGTATCGCGCCCCGATCTGGTGGCTGCGGCGCGCGAGGCCGGCGACGCCGGTTTCGACGTCCTGATCGCCTGCGCCTTCAACTACGACGCCCATTCGTCCGAATTCGAAAAGCTGGGCCGCGTGCCGGTGCTGAAAGCCCGGATGAACCCCGACCTGCATATGGCGAAGGACCTGAAATCAACAGGCGCCGGCAACCTGTTCGTTATCTTCGGCGAGCCCGATATCGAGGTTATCGATGCTGGCCGTGACATGATCCAGGTCAAGGTCGCCGGCGTCGATGTCTTCAAACCGCAGAGCGGCGAGGTGGTCTCCGAAGGGACAGACGGCATCGCGCTGTGGATGCTCGACACCGACTATAACGAAGAAAGCTTCTTCGTCCGCCACGCCTACTTCCTGGGCGCTAACGACCCCTACAAGGCGCTCAAGACATCGCTGAAAGCCGAGATCGACGAAGAGGCCTGGGAGTCTCTCTACAGCGACACGTCCCGGCCGTTCGCGCGCCCGGCATCGCGGCGCATCGCGGTGAAGGTCATCAACCACCTCGGCGACGAGGTCATGAAGGTGTTTGCTGTTTAAATCGAAGCAACAAGGGGAGGGTGAGATGCGAGGATTTAAGATTGCCAATTGGGGTGCCGAGACGCCGGTCGATGTGCCTAATGCCGCCGGCCGACCGCTATTCGAGCAGGTTGAATTAAATTGGGCGCGACCGACCTTCTGGAGAAAAGGGGAAGGTCGCCCGACTTTTGATTGCGATGAGCCGTTTGTGTACGCACTCGTACACAATCACGGCAATGCTAGAACCAGGGACCGAATAGTCTATATCGGGCTGACGACGTCGCCCCGAACACGGTTCGGAAATCATGAACGAGCCGCAGAGATCGTGAGCAGGCGAGGCGAGGTTAAGTTCTCATATGCTCCTGTAAAGCTCTCAGGCCGTAACCTGGCTGACCGCATAGGGCCAGCGCTCGAGGAAATCGAGCACCTTTTGATTTGGGCTGCATGGCCTAATCTCGAAAATGAGAAGAAGATGTTCACCTTGCCGGGGATGGGGACCAATGGCGGGAATGCTTGGCACATCATCAACAAGGGCTACCGCTTTGCTGGCCAGATGCCGCGAGAAATCGCGTATCCGTGGATGATTGTTAAGCCGGGCCGTGTGCCTAGCGCGAGATAAGGTGCACCGTTCACAGCTGCACTGATCGTTACGATACGTCCAGTTGCTCGTTGGATTTGCCACGCGAAAGCCATTGGTATGGAATTCAGAATAGCCGATACCTTCACGGATAGCCTTGGCCGGCTGACCGCCCAGGAACAGAAGGCGGTCAAGACGACGGCGTTTGACCTGCAACTCAATCCGGCGGCGCCTGGGTTTTCATTCCACCGCATCGATCGCAGCAAGGACGAGAATTTCTGGTCGGTGCGGGTCAATGCCGATATTCGGCTGATCATTCACAAGACGGCACAGAGTTTCCTCCTCGCCTATGTCGATCATCATGACGCTGCCTATAAATGGGCGGAGAAGCGCCGGCTGGATCGCCATCCCGTCACCGGCGCGATGCAACTGGTGCAAATCCGCGAGCGGGTTGAAGACGCCGACATCTATGGTTCGCCTGCGCCTTCCGTCTCCGCCAAGCCGAAGCTATTCGACAATCTGCGCAAGTTCGAGGTCATGGCGTTCGGCGTGCCCGAGGACTGGGTGGACGATGTGCGCAACGCCACCGAAGACACCTTGTTTGACGTCATCGAGCATCTGCCCCAGGAGGCGCAGGAAGCGCTGTTGCGCATGGCGGTTGGCGAACAGGCCACGCCAACCGTACCGTCGCGGCGGCCGCCGGAGCCGGAGGCGAATGTCCTCGGCTTCCAGATTACGCCATCGGAGCAAGAGGCTTTTTCCCACCCCGACGCGCAGCGGCGTTTCCGCCTGGTGGCGACATCGGAAGACTTGCAACGGGCGCTGGATTATCCGTGGGAGAAGTGGACGGTCTTCCTGCACCCGGAACAGGAAGCCTTGGTCGCCCGCACTTTCGGCGGGCCCGTCCGGGTTTCGGGCTCCGCGGGTACAGGCAAGACCATTGTCGCCCTGCACCGTGCCGTCCATCTGGCGCAGACGTCCGACACTGCGCGCGTCCTGTTGACGACGTTTTCCATGGGGCTGGCAAACGCATTGGCGAGTCGCCTGCATATCTTGACGGACGGTCAGGACCAGGTTCACGACCGCGTAACGGTGAAAGCCTTGTCGAGTGTCGGCTACGACCTCTACGCGCAGCTTTTCGGCCAGCCAAATATCGCCAGCGCGTCCCAGGTCCGTAATCTGGTTACGGCGGCCGGCAAGGCCGTCGAAGGTCACCGCTTTTCAGCCGCTTTCCTGTACAATGAATGGAACGAGGTCGTCGACGCCTGGCAGTTGCATGACTGGGAAGCTTATCGCGATGTTAGCCGTATCGGCCGAAAGGCGCGTATAGGCGGCAAGCAGCGCGAAACCCTGTGGTCGATTTTTGAAATCGTCCGAAGCGACCTGCATACGCGCCAGTTGGTCACCTGGGCCGATCTCTTCGGCCGTTTGAGCGAGCATTATCGTGAGAAAGCCACTAAGGCCTTCGACTTTGCGGTGGTGGACGAGGCTCAGGATCTGGGCGTAGCGGAGGCGCGCTTTATCGCAGCCGCCATTGGCACCGAAGGCAACCAGCTCTTCCTTGCGGGCGACCTTGGGCAGCGTATCTTCCAGAAGCCCTTCTCGTGGAAGGCGTTGGGCCTGGATGTCCGTGGCCGGTCTTATACTTTGCGCATCAATTACCGGACGTCGCGTCAAATCCGGTCGCTGGCCGACAGGCTGCTGCCGGGGGCGGTCAGCGACGTCGACGGCATTACGGAAAGCCGGAAGGGTACAGTATCGCTGTTTGAAGGGCCGGAACCCGACATCCGCACCTTTCCCGACGAATCTCAAGAAGCGACGGCGGTGGGGGATTGGATTCGAAGTCATATTTCCAGCGGGCTAAACGCCGGCGAAATTGCAATATTTGTCCGATCCGATGCCGAGATCGGCCGGGCGCGGAAGGCCGCAGCGGCGGCTGGCGTGGCGGCGAGCGTTCTTGACGACCGACTGGAAACTGAAACCGATCGCCTGAACATTGGGACAATGCACTTTGCCAAGGGCCTGGAGTTCAAAGCTGTTGCCGTCATGGCCTGCGACGATGAAGTGATACCGGATCAAGATCGCGTCGAGACAGTAACCGATGAAGCCGAGCTCGAAGAGGTTTATAATACCGAACGCCACCTTCTGTATGTCGCCTGTACCCGGGCTCGCGACCATTTGCTGGTGACGGGCGTCGAGCCTGCGTCGGAATTCCTGGGCGATCTCCGATAGCGCGCCTCGCCTCGGACACAGGCTCACCGCAGTAGTTGCGCCAGAAAACGTGAAAAGCTCGCATAAGGTGATATTTACCGTTATCTTAGCGGTGGGCTGACTCGGGGGGAGCGCATGACAGGGGAACTGGCAGGGCTAACGGACGCAGAGCTACACCTGCATTATCGGTCTATTGGCAACAACCTGGCGGCGCTACAAGCGCTCAATCAGGTATTGTCTCGACGCGACACTGATCTGGCATTCGACCTTTATATGCAGGTGGCAGCCGATATCGCGCGCTTGCGTCCCAAGACGGTGACGCCGGCTGGACGGTGGCTGAAGGCGTTCCTGATCAGTCGTAGCTTAAGCGCACCCGACGGCCGGGCGCTGCATCGTTATCGTATGACGGACGATGAGTATAGGTCCCTCGCGACTGTCCTGCTGGACCGCGAGGGACGGCGTGCCATGGAGGCTGAGGACGATCAGATTGCGCGCCTCTTCGTCTTGTATGCTGCCGAATGGTTTCGCCGGGAAGCCGTTTCTTTGTTCCGGCGCTGGAATGATGTGGCGCCCGGCGTCGTGGGCTCGATTCACGACAATCATAAGCGCGCCTTGACCAACAAGGGGTTAGCCTATTGGAAACGTCCGTTGATCATTGCATCGGACGGAAGCCGTGAGTTCATCATTTCGCTGTCCCTGCAAGGGGGAATACCGGCCAATGTCGTGCTCGAAGACTCGAGTGCGTCGCTCGGGGGCTATCTGCGGCTTGTTATGCGGCAAGGGTTGCAGGATGCGACCCTGGAGCATTTGATCACGGCCGCGCAGGCGCACAGCGAAGCTCTGCCACCCAGTTACCGCTACGACGACTTCATCCGTCAATGCGCGGAATTGGCCGAGCGCCTGCTCTATTGGCGTCGTCAGGCCGAAGCGTCAGGCCTGAGCGTTGACCCTGTCGTCTATTTGGACAAACTGCACCCTGAATGGCGGCGCGATCTGCCGATCTACGTGCCTGCCGGACAAGATAGTGGCCTGACGCGTCTCCTGAACGGATTAATGCGCGAAAAGCTGTCGATGCCCTACACCACAGGCATATCCGCGCGGCGCTTGTTAATCCTGAAGGACGGTCGCTGGCAGCAAGCTTTACGGTTGGCGGCAGACGGGGAAATTTCCAAACATCGGTTTCCGTCATTCCCGTTCGCGGCGCGGGTAGGGATCGTACCGTCTGGACATCTGGCGGATCAGGTGCCCGGGGACTTCGCCGTAGCGTATCCGCCAGACGGTGACCAGGTCACCTGGCGCATTCGTCCGCGGATCAAATTGCTGCGGCCCTTAACGGATTTTGAATTCGCAAGCGCGGTGACGGTCAACCTCGTTGAAGGCGGTAGCAGCGTGACCTGGACGTGGCCCGGTGGTGAAGCCGTAAGCTCCGATCTGTGCGTTTTCGAAGCCGACGACGGTAGCGGTGCTGTGCCGGAGGCCCTGGTGCTGAAGGCGCGCGGCTCGTACAGCTCCATGGCCAAGACATTGTACCTATGGGCGCCAGATAGCTGGCGCGTCGAAGGGGCTGACGTGACCTCGATGGGAAGCTTGTCGCTTCGTCGACCCGGGCAAATATATCGTCTGGATGCTGTGACCTATGTCATCCCCGATGATGACGAGACGCGGTTCCGCATAGAGCCGGGCAGCGCAAATCGTGAAGAGCGTCTAAGGATTCCGACTATCAACCTCAATTTGGAGGCGGCGGATACGCGCATTGCCTTTGCCCATTCTCCATTGCCAATCGAGATCGAAACGCATGGGCGAAGGCGGGCGCCAAAGCCTGGTGAAGTTTTCTGGCGTCGACCTGGCGAGCGTTGGCAACCGTATTCTCAGGCAGTGGGGGCCGAGGGATTGATTGAGATATCCTGGCGCGATCCACAAGCTGGCGTGCAAATCGAGAAACAGTGTCTGTGCCTTGTGCCGTCTGGCGCCAGAATAGAAGCGGCGCTTCGAAGCCAGACCGAAGCCGTCGTCAATCTGGATGCCTTGGATGGGTGGTCACTTAGCCTCGATGAATCGGGGGGCCACCTGGACTCTTTGACGCAAGGCAATTTGCGGCTGCGCTTCCACGACCGGCCTATTTTCCGCGTTCGAATGAGGCTTCAACCGCCGCAAGGGCAGTCTCTTGCTATTTGTTTGCCGGTACGGGCACGCGAAGCGGTGATTATTGGCGGCAATGGCCGCGTCATCGCGCCAGGCTCGACGCTCGACCTGCCGGCATTGCGCGGCGCGCGGCTGCTGTCGCAAGGCACAGCCCGGCTGCAAATGACGACGTCGACTATGGGAAAAGGGGAGGCGTTTGATCTTACCTTCAGCGACGAATATCCGCTCGCTAGCCTGCGTAGCGTCATGGAGGAAATGCTGGCGACTGCCGGAGAGCAGGATGCCAAAATCAAGCTGGTGTTTCTGGGGGATACGCGACCCCCTATATGGGTGCAGCGGTATCGCTACGAACGCCCGGAGCCCACCACTCCGCTAGTTTTACCGGCCGGAGGTTTACCCGTCGCCCGTATGGTCTGTCAGCCCAAGTACGAACACGCGCTGACGGCTGTGGATGGCGGTTATATTTTGCCGGAAGCCTGCGTCGGCCCTACGCTTGTCTATCTTCGCGACGGTCCGGATATCCTGTCGCGCCCGTTGGCGGTGAGTGGTCCGGGTGATCTGCCGCCGACCACCGGACATCTCCGCGGCGCACTGACTGAAAGGGCTTATGAGCAACGGCAAAAAGCCCTCGATGAGGTCCTGCAGGGCTTCGCGTCTGAGCATGCCGATTTTGTCGATCTTGAATATTTCAACATCCATATTGCGGCTCTGAATGGCGTCCCCGCCACGGCTTTCGATGCCTTGAAGAGATTGGGGCAATCGCCTGAAGCTCTGACGAGGGTGCTTGTTCATGGCCGGGACGCCATAGGTGTTGAGGCGGTCTGGAAGCTTCAGAACGAATTGCCGTTCCTTTGGCTGGCTCTGCCTGTCCATGCATGGCGGTCGGCCTTTCATGCCGAGGCAGGGCGCTGGCTGGATGACCTTCGTGCAATCGAGCCGGGAATGCGATTGGTGATGGTCAAAGAGCAAATGCTCGGCTCGGCGGATCGAGTAATCGCCTGCGACGCGGCACTAGCCACCATACTGACGCATATCAGTATACCCTTCACACCCGGTCCCCCGCCCGTGGATGTCAGGTCATCGGCCAACGCCTATATTGCGCGGTTTAGCGACCATCCCGATCCTGCCGGGTTACGAATGTCGGCCCTGCCCATGGCATTAGCGCGGGCTGGGCTCGCTCTGCCGGAAGGACTCAGGCACTTCAGCCTTGAAGATTGGGGAGCGCTCGCCGCGCCCGGCGTCCTGGCAGCTGCCGCCTTGGGAAAGCTCCAACTTAATTCTGCGTTGGCTCTGGCTTTGCGGCGGGTGCTCCGTGACGCGCCGGACTACGTGTCCCAGGCCTACTCGGCCTTCTTCAATCTCTATAGGTAATCCACGTGACGCCCTTTTCCACACTTGAAGATATCAACCAGCGCGGGACAGAGGCGATCATCGCGCAGTCGGGGCTCAGTCACGCGGGCCTTAAAGCCGAGCTGCGCGCACTGTTTTCTGGGGGGCGAGGGCCCCAAGGCCGCTTGCTAGCAGAACCCGTTCTTGAGGCTGCACATCCTTACATACCTGCAGATCGAACCTTGGCCGAGGTGCCGTCGGATGTGCTCCATCCGCGGTTTGTCCAGATCGTTTCCGGCCTTGATGAGCGGGACGATTATCGCTTTCCCGGGCACCGGAAGCCTTTCCGGCATCAGTACGCGGCCTGGCGTACCCTTAGCGATCACCAAAACCCACAGTCCGTATTGGTCACTTCGGGGACGGGCTCCGGGAAAACAGAGTGCTTCCTTTTTCCTATCCTCAGCGATCTGACGCGACAGGCTGAGGGACAGCCCGGGCCGTTGGAAGGTGTGCAGGCGCTGATGCTCTATCCCCTCAACGCGCTGATTGAGAGCCAGAGGTTGCGTCTGTCGGCCTGGACACATCCCATGAATGGCAGGGTCCGCTACGCCCTGTACAATGGCGATATGGAGAACGACCTGAAGGCGGACGTGCGCCGGTCAAATATGAAGGCGGAACCTGAACGCGTTCCTGATCGCAAAACTCTCCGCGAAACGCCGCCGCCTATGTTGGTGACCAATATTACGATGCTGGAGTACATGCTGGCCCGGATCGAGGACCAGCCGATTATCGAGAAATCGCGTGGCAAGTTAAAGTGGATCGTCCTTGACGAGGCGCACTCACTGGTCGGGGCGGCGGCGGCCGAAATCGCCCTGCTATTGCGTCGGGTGCTGCTGGCATTTGACGTCAAGCCAGAGGATGTCCACTTTGTGGCGACCTCGGCCACGATCGGCGAAGGATCGGACATCCCTCAGCGTCTGAAGGCGTTTCTGGCGGAAATCGGCGGTATACGCGACGACCAGGTCCACGTAATCGAAGGCGCACGCCAGCCGCCTGGGCGTCCGTCAGACGGTAGACGCATTGCGGATCTGGAGTCGCAGACACCGGAGGCCCTTTATGACGGATTGGCCAGCGACCCAGACGTTTGGGCCGTGGTGGAGGGGTTGCTCAAGACCGCACGACCCTTGTCAGCCTTCGCGCCTTTAGCTCGGCGCTATGGCCTGGAGGCCGAAGGGTTCGTGACTCAGATGTCGCGCGCTGAGCGCCGCAATCCCGTGACGGGGGACAGCGAGCGTCTTTTGCCACTGAGAATTCATGCATTTGAACGCTCGGTGCCGGGAGTATGGGCCTGCCTTAACGGGAACTGCGGGCCATCGGTTGCCAATTGGCCGTTCGGACGCCTGTTTAGCGAGCGGGCGGACCAATGCCCCGACTGTGGCTCACCTGCGCTGGAGATACTTAGTTGCATTGAATGTGGAGCACCGATGCTAACCGCGGTCGAGAGCCGTCACGGCCGGTTGGTATCGCCGGGCAGGCAGGAGGCGCGTGACGAGTTTGCCATCGAAGCTGCGCGTGATGCAGAGGAAGCAGGTGACGATGAAGCCTCAGTGACTGAAGAGGTTGAAGCTGAAGCGCCTGCCATGCGTGAGCGTTATCTCATACCTGTTGCGCCAAGCGCGGCGGCCCGCTCAATTCATGTCGATCTGGCCACCGGGTGTATCGTCGCGCAGGCAGGCGACGGCATAAGGACTTTCAAAGCGGAACTTCGCAATGAGAGCGACACGGATTGCCCCTGCTGCGAGGCTAACGCGCGGGACACTAACGTCATTCGTCCTCTGCGGTTTGGCGCACCGTTCATGATCGGCACCGTGGCGCCCCTTCTGCTGGACAGCATCGCGCCCAAGGTTTCGGATCAATCTGCCCCGTACGGCGGGCGCGGGCTGTTATCGTTTACCGATAGCCGCCAGGGCACCGCCCGCATGTCCGCGAAAATACAGGCCGAAGCTGAGCGCAACTTTGTTCGCTCATTCATCTATCATAGCGTTCAAAGTTCGTTGGCCTCGACACAACTTGAAAGTCCTGAAGCGGAGACTCTGCGTAAGGATATCGCTATGCTTCAGGCCGCGGCGGAGGCGCCGGCCGTAGCCGAGTGGATTCGACAAAAGCAGGCCAGGCTCGCTGAGTTATCTCAAAGCAACACCGAAGGAGTGAGCTGGAATGGCTTGATCGACAGGTTGTCGGAGCGCGTCGAAACGCACGAGTGGATTGCCGCTGTGTGGGGGGCACGTGAAGCCGATTACAGCCAGCCACGCCGTTTGGCTGAATTTCTGGTCCTGCGAGAACTGGCTCGCCGGCCTCGTCGTGCCAATTCCGTCGAAACCTTGGGTCTGGCGCGTCTGCGTTTTCCAATTATTGATGACGTTCGAAGTGCCCCCGACGCATTCTCGCGCCATGGGAGGTCGCTACAGGACTGGAAAGACTACCTCTCAGCTGTCGTAACCCATTTTGTGCGAAATAATCGCTGCGTAGATTTTGCCGACGTTCACCGTAATTGGCTTTTGCCGCGTCAAGGTCAGCCGCCGCGGCCGGGCTATTTAAAGGGCCTTTTGCCACCTGGACAACACTACGACGGCACCTCGCGTGTAAAATGGCCGAACGCGCACGCGCAGCAGGGGAACCGGTCGGGTCCAATAACCATGCTGGTGCGCGGGCTGGGACTGGATCTAACGAACGCAGGGGATCGCGACGATTTGGATGTTTGTTTACGCGAGGCATGGGATCGAATTTCCATGTTGCTCACCAACAATCCGGATCGCCGTGGGCTCGATTTTACGAAGGCCTTCATCGCGCCAGTGACAACAGCCTATATTTGCCCAGAAACGCGACGCCTGCTCGATGTAGCACCGTTCGGTCAGACGCCATACGCCAAAGGACTTCTAAAACTGGAGAAGCATAGGGTCGAGGCGGTAAACGTTCCGCCACACCCCATGCCCATGCTGGGGGATTTCGATGAAATCGAGGCTTCCGACGCGATCCGGAGTTGGCTGTCTTCTGATGAACACATCCGGGCTCTGCGTGAAGGCGGGCAATGGAACAACATCTCCGACCGCATCGCGCACTTCGCACAGTATGCTCGTTCGGCCGAGCATTCGGCGCAACAGCCCTCGAAGATTTTGCGCCGATACGAAGATGAGTTCAAGGACGGGCGCATTAACATTCTCAACTGTTCGACGACCATGGAAATGGGTGTCGACATCGGGTCAGTGTCGACAGTGATGATGACCAACGTCCCGCCGTCGATCGCCAATTATCGTCAACGCGTTGGCCGCGCTGGCCGCCGCGGGCAAGCCATGTCGATGGCCTTCACCTATTGCAAGGATCGGCCGCTCGATCGGGAAGCGTTCTCCAAACCTATAGATTATCTGGGTCGCCGTATGGCGCCGCCCAAGGTCGCCCTCTCAAGCCGCCCCATCGTACAGAGGCACGTCAACGCTTATCTTCTCCGCGCCTTTCTGATCGAGCGTGCGGGGGACGTTTTGCGCATGAAGATCGGCGCGTTTATGGGCTGCGGCGCGCAAATCGGGGAAGCGCGGACAAAACGCGAAGAGCGTCCAGTGAGCCGTTTCAGCGAATGGCTGGGTCTGCCGGAGACCCAAAAGCGTCATAAGACCGCCGTTGAAGGCCTTGTCGCGCGTTCCGTACTTGAAGGCGAAACTGGACTTCTTGACGATGCAAAGATGGCTATTGATGCGGTCGAAGAGCGTTTTGTCAGCGAATGGCAGGGCTTTCAAGAACTGGCCCGCGAAGAGGGTGCGAATGCCAAGCAGACACGTATGGGTGTTGAGCTTCGTCGGCTTTGCGACGACTTTCTGTTAAGCGCGCTGGCGGATCGCGGCTTCCTGCCCGGGCATGGGTTCCCCACTAACGTCGTTACGTTCATTCCAAAAAAGGCGCCGCATTTGCCCGAGACGGCAGACGGCACGCGGTCTTTTCGGGCGGTAGGGCCTCAACGGTCGTTGGATTTGGCCATCCGCGACTATGCGCCTGGGTCCGAAGTGGTGTTGGACGGCCTTGTACACCGAAGCGCTGGCGTCACGCTCAACTGGAAGCGTCCCGCCTCCGAGGAAAAGGTGAGCGAAGTGCAGTCGCTCAGCTACCACTGGCACTGCAACGATTGCGGCGCGAGCGATTCGACTAAACGTTTTCCGGACATCTGCACCGCGTGCGGCTCAAGCGATCTTGATCAGACGGAGTATTTGCGGCCGGCGGGCTTTACCGTGGACCCACGTGAAAAATACCACGCCGATACCGATGTAATAAGTTATGTGCCCGCTCAGCCGCCTGAGGTCTCAACGAGGGATGCGCCTTGGCGCGCCTTACCGTGGCCGGACACGGGGCGAATGCGGCAGTCGCGCACTGGTCGCGTTTTCTACGCCAACTACGGCCCAAGTGGTAATAAGTATGCCATTTGTCTGCATTGCGGACGGGCGGAGGCCGAGCCGCCGGAGGGTAGTGATCGGATACCATTGGAGGAACACAAGCCACTACGCTGGGGACGATCCGAAAGTCACGATCGCTGCCAGGGAAATGACAATGCCTGGAAGATAAAGCGCCATATTGCGTTGGGACATGAGATCACCACCGATGTCGTCGAGTTGCAGCTCGCCCGCAAAATGAGCGAAGGAGCTGCCAATGCGCTGGCAATTGCGTTGCGAGAAGGTCTGGCGCGTCAGCTGGGAGTTGGGGCCGATGAGATGGGCTTTACTACTCGATCCATGCCCGGCCCGTATGGCGCCGCTTCGCCCTCACTACTGCTCTTCGATAAGGCGGCGGGAGGTGCGGGTTTCGCGGTATCGCTTGAACAAAATCTGCCGGCTGTCTTAAAGGAATGCGAGGACGTTCTTAACTGCCAAACCCCGGGATGCATGAAGGCATGCGCGGCTTGTGTGTTAACCTCAGACGCGCCAGATCGTGAAGAGGCGCTCGATCGGTCCGAAGCCTTGGACTATCTGCGGGCTCACCTATTGCTTGCTACCGAATTATCGCCTGAAGACCGCTTGGTGCCAGATGCTCATTTGGCCATCTCCGTCCTCAATGAGATTGACCGTTTGCTCATGGACACCCAGACACCGCGTCTTTTTGTTTATTTGCCGGCTGATGCAGACCCTGCCCGTCTAGATGAATGGGCTGCGGCTTCCGCTCTGGCGGGATGGAGCCGACGGGGATATCAGGTAACGCTCGTCGTCGAACCTGATTGGCTTAAAGCCTTAGATATGGCCAGTCGCATGGCATTGCGAGACTTCGCCCTAAGCTCGCAACTGACTCTAGGTGAGGGCGCTCCGCCGCTCAACGGTGCCACCGTATTGGCGGTGTTGGAAGGGCCGTCCGAAAGTTACATTTGGGCCTGCCGCAAGGCGCAGGCTGGTGAGGTGAGTGCCTATTGGGGGCAAGCCTCTAGTGCGCCTGTTATTCGTGGAACGCTGGCTACACGGATAAAGGTGGCGGCGATTGACCTGAATGCCTTACTACCGAAGCCGGGGGCGCGCTTTAAAGCTATTACGACCGAACTGGACCAGATGATTGATCGCTGGGGAACTGTTATGGCGAGGCACATTATCGAGCAACTTAAGGCCTGCGGCGTGAACGTTGCAGGCCAAATCAAACAGGTGACCTATTACGATCCATATGTCCGCAGCCCCATCGTAGGTAGGCTGTTTCTTGATACCGTTGCAGCTTTGCAGGCGATAAATAGCGCCAAGATCGCCATTGTCCTTCGGACTGAGGTGCCGGTCAGTGATCGGGGCCAGCCCTGGCTAATCAATCATGCTTGGCCAGATAGTGACGCGGCTGAAAAAGGGCTGATGGCTTATGCCGAGCGCCTCGACCTTGATCTGAAAGTCGAAATCCAAAAAGTGCCGCACGGACGCTACATGGTCTGTCGGCTCGAAGGGGGGCGTGAAGTGCAGATTGTTATGGATCAGGGCTTCGGCGCCTGGTGTTTGCCGCGAGATAGTAATCAGCGCTTCGCCTTCGCGGCTGCTCCCTCGGCGCAGGCGGCGGATCTAAGTGCGGTTAAAGGACCGGTACGGCGGCAAAGTCACCAGCTTTCTTACCTTGTAGCGGTTGCGGATTGAGCATCGAACATCATCCCAGCCTACCTTAACGCCTTGGGCGACACAAAGGTCAAAGCGGCAGGTTTACCGGGCGCGGGGGGACGGCGGGCATCAAAAGGGTAGGAGCCGCCTCGTCGAAGAAAATCAACGTGCGTTTTTTGATCTGGCTGGTTTAGTCTCAGCGGGTGCCGTCTGGGTGATCAGAACGAACTCAAGATTTCAATGAAGCGCGATTTCGGCTTTTTGGTCACATGTATAAGCAGGCCGCCGGCATGTTCGATCTCGTCCACGACTTTTGCGCTCGGATGTTTGTAGCCCGCATCGGCTTCATCCGCGGCCGCAACAAAGAATGTTGCGGGAACATTCCGTAGCAGCTGGGAATGCCAGTTTGCTTTGGATCCATGGTGGGGCAGCAGGAACGTCCCGACCATCGGGAGCAACTGGCGATAAAAATCGATCCAGGCGTTCCGATAGCTGCCATTTTTCAACTTGGCGTCGCCAGCGCCGATCCAGCCGACGCCTCCATGTGGTTCATCCGGGCCCATCCACCAATGGGCGCCTCTGTGTCGAAGAATCGATAGATGAAACTGATTAGGCAGCACTGGCCCTGAATACAGGGACATAGAAATCTTGTTGTGTTGGCTGGAGCTGGCACCTGCCGTGATGATCTCGTCATAGCATTGACGAAGCGCCTCGCGGCCATCATCGCTCTTGAGCTGCTCCACGACCCGGTATGCCGGGATCGCGCTGCCTTCTGGAAGATTCAGAAGGTCCGTAACCCGTTTCCGGAACGCTTTTAAGTTCCGCGGATCGACATGCGGCACATATGGGACCAGTACCCAAACCACGCTATAGCCTTTGACGATGTTGACAGCACCGCCAGTTTTCATCTCCATAATCTGACTATGATGAGACTCGGTGCCGAAACCATCAGTGTCAGAGGTAAGGCCAGCTTTTGTCTCCGATATGGGAGCCACATCAGCTTTTGCCAGCACGGGCGAATCCGGATCGCCACCGCCGTCCGGATCAGTGTCGGGTGGCGAATAAGGCCCTGAACCGTCCTCATTGCGCACGAAAATAACGCGCTCAGCGCCTCGATCCGTAAGCCACCGAACCGGATCAAGCACTGCCTGGATAAAGGTGGCGGTCACCGCGCCAGCCATCATTTCTTCCACAATCGTCAGGACTCGGGTGGCCATGTCCAGATATGGCAAATAGACGTCACTAACCTGCGTCCTGGCCAGCAACCGGTCGAGACCATCGACGTGATCTCCATCGAAATGGGAGATGAACAAGGCGTCGATCTTCCCCACCATGTCGGAGTATCGCTCGACGATCGGCTCTAGCTGAGTGACGTTGCGAGCGCCGCAATCATAGACGTAGTGAAGGGGGCGTCGTCCTTCCACATCGATTATTCCAGAGGCAAAACATCCCTGGCCAACCGGCCACTGCGTTCTGACGACCCTCATCAAATTTCCCCCTGGCGTTGTGTGTTGAGGGCCTGAATAGTTTGTGAATTCCCGATGGGTCAATCCTTAACTAGTGAAGATCCGGAATCTGACGCTGAACCAGGTGGCAAGGCCTGCATCCTATGGTAGGAAGCGCCCATTCAGGTGGCAATTTCGATACGATGACAAAGCAAGGCAGAAACACCCCGTGCTGGTGCGGGTCTGGTAAAAAGTTCAAGGTTTGCCATTTGAATCGGGAACAGCAGGTCCTTGAAAATCCATGGCATGCTATCGAGGCGACCCGGAAGGCCTTTAAGAGAAAACTTTGTACCGCCCATGGAGGCCTGTTCGGCGATTGTGACGGGCAAATTGTCAAGGCGCATTCAATCTCCAAGGGCGCTAACCTATCCGCGATCGCCAAGAATGGCCACGTCATCCAGTATCAGACCAACATCAAGGAAATGAATAAAAACGGCGGCAAGCTGGTTGCGACGAAGGTAGGAATTGGTGATGCCTCCACTTTTAACGGCTTCTGCGCCGCCCACGATCGCACTCTATTTTCCTGCATAGAGAACGAGGCCTTCACCGGGCGTCCAGACCAGTGTCTGGCGATAGCATACCGGACCCTCAGCCGCGAGGCCTATGGCAAGGATTCGGCGGCACAGATGCGCTCAATCCTGCGGGACGCCGACAAGGGGCTGCACCCGCTCCAGCAGCGCCTAATGCAAGATTGGCTTGCGGTTATGGAAACGCACAATGCCGCCGCTCAAAAGGAGCTTCGGCACACGCACTCACTCCTTTCCTTAGCGCTTTCGACCGGCAACACCTCGGCGCTGCGATCCATGGTGATCCAATTCCGCTCTGAGCTGCCCTTCATGCTGGCAGGAGCCTGGTCTCCTTTTACCGATTTAAAGGGGGTACACCTTCAGTATGGGGGGCTAGACGAGCTTCTCGAACAAATTTTCATCAGCACGTTTGCCCGGCCAGGCACCGGTTATATCTGCGTAAGCTGGGTGGATAAGCCCGGTGCGCCCGGCAAGGTCATCGCCGACCAGATCCGATCATTGCCGACGGACGTACAGGCCAATGCGTGTATGCAACTGGGTGTCAAACATATCGAAAATGCGTTCTTCTCCCCGAATTGGTTCGAGGCCCTTACTAATCCGCAGCGTGCACAATTGGACCGCCTGGCTGCCAACGGCATGGACGCCATGGGCAGCCCGCCTGCGTCGCCCATTCGTCTGGACCTCATTTTCGAGTTGCCATCGACCTTGCAAATTTTTGACTCCTAAAATCCTTGCCTCCGCAAGGCGGATGAATGTGCAAAGGGCGCGCTCTTATGTAAGGCTATAGACGAAGTGCTTCCAAATAGTCCGACCACCACTGGGCCATGCGTGCGCGTTCATCCCAGTGGGCGCCGCGGTGGTAGGTTCCGCGGATCGTATTGCTATCCTTATGCGCCAAGGATCGCTCGATTGCGTCGGCAGACCACTTGCCGGACTCGTTAAGCAACGTGCTCGCGGTGCTACGGAAGCCGTGGGACGTTATTTCTTCGTTGGTGTAGCCCATCCTTCGCAGCGCTACGTTCAGTGTATTTTCGGACATCGGCCGATGGGCGGACTGAAGAGACGGAAAAACGAACCGGCTGCCGGTCTTGTACTTTTGCGCTTCCAGAAGGATCGCCAGGACTTGCTTTGACAAAGGCACCCAATGATCGGCTCGCATCTTCATCTTTGCGGCTGGGATACGCCAGATCGCGCCGTCGAAGTCGATCTCCGTCCACTCGGCGTGGCGTAGTTCGCCAGGGCGTACGTAAACGTTGGCGAGCATTTGGAGTGCGAGCTTCGTAATGATGCTGCCCTCGTAGGCGTCGATGGCACGCAACAACTGCCCGACGGCCTTCGGTTCCAAAAGCGCGGCGTGGTGGCGTGTCTGGCCCGAGATGAGCGCGTCGCCAAGCGCGGTGGCGGGGTTGTTCTTGGCGCGGGCCGTGATGATGGCGTATCGGAAAACTCGCTCGGCGAACGCTCGCGTCCGCTTGGTCGTTTCGTAGTTGCCCTTTTTCTCGATCTCCTTGAGCGCGGAGAGAAGCTCGAACGGCTCTATTTTCGAGATCGCAAGCCCACCGATTGGCTTGTCGAGAAGCGACCGGAACCACCGGAGCTTGGTAAGAGTGGTATCAGACAGGCCTTCCTTGGCCCTGAGGTCGATATATTCCTGAGCGATGTCACCAAAGGTATTGCTATGGGCGATTTGGGCGGCAACGGTCTTACGCTTCTTTTCCGCGCTTGGGTCGACGCCTTCGTATGCATCCGCTGTAGGCCGCAGGCCGTCTGGATTCAGGTCGATCGCCGCGCCA
>CAKZJB010000039.1 GCA_936940865.1 uncultured Asticcacaulis sp.
CCGCATCCGGATCGACCGAAGCGACCAGGTATTTCTGGACGTTCGGAAGGTCGTTACCGAGATCCGTATTCACCGCGGTCACGAAATCGCTGCAGGACTTCAGCGACGTCGAGCCATCGCCGGCCGTGTACGAGGCCATCCGCGCCGGATTGGGCGACGCCGTCAGGGTCTGCCACATGTCGGCGGACCGGCTAAGCGCATCGATCTGGACCGTATTGTCTTCGATATCGTAGAGGGCGCAGTCCTGCATATAGGCGCGCACGTTTAAGGCGGTCCTTTGGTCGGCGGGCCGGAGCGCGTTGATCTTGGCGAACATCTTGGCCCCGAAGACCATGCCGTGTGAAGAAAACTGGCCGTCTGCAGGGTCAGCGAAGGCTGTCTCGGTCAATTTTATGATCCGGTCGCCGACCTGGCTGACCAACGAGGCTGACAAGCCAACGCCGAGCGGAACATTGGCGACGGTCGGATAGACGGCGGCCGGGTCGAGCCGGTCCTCGACCTGAACCGTCACCTTCGGTACCCACAGGACTCCGTAAATGATCGTAGCGAACAGGAACCAGCGGACGATCGAGCCGATGTTGAAGTCCGTCACGGCCTTCACGATGGCCATGGCGACGCCCAAGACCAGAACGAGCCGGATAAGCGAGTCCATGGCGTTGGCACCGGACATCAGCGCGACGGCGTTGAAGATGTCGTGATAAAGGTCGCCCGACCCATATGCGCGGAATTCCCACATGGTCAGCTCGTCGACTTGGTGTTGGCGTAGAGGATGGATTGCGCGAGGCGCGAAGTCGTGTCCGCCGCGATGTCCTCCTCGAACATGCGCGTGCGCTGGATCAGCTGCTGGACCGCCGTGATCCGGTTCTCGATCAACTGCTGCCGGGAATCGAGCCGGGCGATGATGTCTCCTATGCCGGCGCGCCATGCGGTCGTGGTTTCGGTGTCGGTTCCGACAACATCGGCCGACGCCGCCTGGACCGCATGCAGGTTGGCTTCGAGCCAACCGATTAGAATATCGGTGGCGATGGCGTCGGCGTACTTCTCCATTTCCGCCGCGGCCAGGTCCTTGTTCGCAGCAACCTGGACCGAGGCGATCTTGTACATCGGGATAGTCGCGAGGCCCAGGAAGTCGATCTCCTGAGTGCTCAGGGTTTGCTTGTTGATGATCTTCCCGACGATGCTATCGATTACCGCCACGACCTTAGCCTTCAGACCCGCTACATTCACCGTCTGGCCATAAGGCACGACCGTCAAGCAGGCAGCGTCCGAGCACTGATGGACCTTGATCGAACCCCCATCGAGCAGGGCGGTGATCATACCGTCGCTGTCTGCGTCCGGCGCCAGGGTGTGGATCTCCGGAGTGCCGCTATCAACGCGGACGAT
Organism: uncultured Asticcacaulis sp.; assembly: GCA_936940865.1. Taxonomy (GTDB): domain Bacteria; phylum Pseudomonadota; class Alphaproteobacteria; order Caulobacterales; family Caulobacteraceae; genus Asticcacaulis. The sequence goes on from CAKZJB010000039.1 coordinate 1,384, forward strand.
TGTCGTCCCGGTGAGCGTCATCATGGTTTCAGCAAGCTGATTGTCCGATGCAAACAGGGGGTGTTTCATAATCGCTTCCCAGGCCACGTTGCGATTGTAGGCCTGGGTCTGGCGCTGGGCATCGCTCGCCCCGGCAATGGTACTCTCGGCCTCGCCGCCGAAGCCGCAGGCCGCACGTGCCGCAGCTTCATCGACGTACTTGCCGTTCTGCAGGCCGATCTCCATGCAGGATTTCAAGGCACCCGACGGCAGGGCATTGACCGCGCCATTCACGAGCTGCTGGGCGGCTTCGCAGCTATTGATCGCGCCGAGGTTCGCTTTCTGGACCAGGTTGAACATCTGCTCGATCTCGTTGCCGAGCAGTTCGGATAGGCTTTTGACCGCCATCTGGAAGAGAAGTCCCATGGCATTCTGAGCGACCGCTTTGAACGTGGCGACGATCTGGTCTGTGTTGATGAAGGAGAAGCTGCCGCCGTAGATATCGATACCGCCGCAGCCAGCCTTCACCGAAGGCAAGCTGACCGAGGAGATCTGGGAGGTCATCTGGGGCGCTCGGGTCGAATAGTTGCCGAGCGTGTAATAGCCGGCCTCCTGGCCCTGGTAGGCGGACGGCCCGGCGCCATTCGACGCCGACAGGCTGTCCTTCCAGAAATTGTCCATCGAGTCGTTGACGCCGGCGCAGGCGACCGAACTGGTGAAAAACATGGCCAAGAGGCCGAGCCACAGGGCAAAGCGTTTTGCGATTTCCATGTCAGAAGTCCTTTCCGGGCTCAGTGGCCAGGGTCACAAAAAGGTGGTCCGCCAGTTCGTCGACCGAGAGAACGCCGGCGCCGAGATAAGTCAGGCAGCCCTTGGGGTTTTGGCAGGGCCGCAGGGAGAACGACCGCCCGTCCGATACCGCAACCTCGATCGGGCGCGGCTGGCCACGCGGGTCCAGCGTCGGCTTCTGGTAGATAAGGTATGCCGGCGTAATGGGCGCATCGAAGCCCCAGGCCTTCATCTGGCCGCGATCAACAACCGCGTCGGGAAAATGCGCGTTCGGGGCGCCGTCGAGCGAAATCGCCTTCACCGTCAGGCCATACCTTTGGCCAAACTGCTGGACGATAGGACTCGCTACCCGACAGGGCGCGCACGATCCCCGGTAGACATAGTAGATTCCGACCTCGTCGTAGATCCCTCTGAAGAACAGGTCGCGATCTGTACTGCGCGCATCGACCCATGCCGTCTTCGCCACCGCCGAGACCGGCCGCTGCAAGGTGTAGTCGAGAGTCGGGTCCGCCCAGACCATCCGGCGAATCGTGTCGGCGAAGGTGCCCGACTTCGACAGGGTCTGTTGCTGGAAGGCGTAATATTTGCGGACATTGGCTTCGGTCGGGTTCCAGACGGCGATCAGGCGCGCCTTTTCCATGTCGGCCTTGAAAGCCTGGGCTGCGGCATAGTCCGCCTCGGCACTGCCTGGCCCAGTCGGCGGTGCCGCGGCTTCTTGCTCAGGCTCCGGCTCCGGCCGATCGCAGTAGAACCAGGTGCCGAGATTGCGCAGGCAGTAGTCGCCGCCGTGACCGGCTTCAGGGGTCTGAGCCGGTTGTGCCAGGGGTGGCGGATTCTGTGCCGCCGCCGGCAGGGCTAAGAGCATGGACGCGAGGGCGAGAAGTAGCGATCGGGTCATGGTCATTTGGCCGGTGTCTGATTGGTGTTCATGGCGTTGATCGAAGCGGTGATGGCGGCGACCGTCGAATTGGGGTCATTGCTCGCGAGCTGGCCGAGCTTTTCGGCGTAGAAATCGGAGAAATCGACATTGGTCAGGTCGACGGTCTGGAATTCCGCGACCGAGAAGCCGCCGCACGAGGGCGACTTCGCGTCGCCCCAGGATTTGCCGAGCTGCGAATGGCCAGCCTCTTCGACGATCCGTGCCAACGCCGAGCCGTAGCAGCAGTAGGTCATCTTCTTCACCAGGCAGCCGAAAAAGCTCTTGTTCGAGCAATAGGTGCCGACGTAGTGGCAGGCCTTCGATGTCTGCTCGGCCGCCAGTTTCTGTTCGTCGGCGTTGCAACTGGTCAGATTGACGTCGAGCAGGACACCGGAATCCTTGCAGCAGTTCGACAGTCCACCGATCGACTTGCCGCACTTCAGCCCCTCGCCGCCGAAAATCGTCAGGTCGCCGCTCGTCCGATAGCTGCCGGATGCGTCCTTCAGGGCGTTGATGGCGCTCAGCGCCTGGGGCAGATCGTTGTGCGGATCGTCAGACGCGGTGATGACGGCTGTCCCGTTCACCCAGCTCGCATCGCACATGGCCTGACCGGCGTTGTCTGGCGCCGTCGACGACGGGCACGTGTAGTCATAGCTGTAGGTCTGGCACGGCGAGGTCCCATCATAGTTGGGGTCGATGCAGGTCTGCGCCTTCAGGGTGCAGCCGGCTGGAACGTCGCAGGTCGAGCCCGTGCTCGCCACCGCGTCGCACGAATAGTTCAGGTCGGAACGCAGGCAGGTGTCAGGCGCAAGGTTCAGAGCGGCCATGATCACCGGAACATCGCTCGCGTGCTGCACGCAGGTCTGGCCGGTCAGGCTACAGGCCGGATTTCCCGAATAGGCGGCGCACGCCGACGTATTGAGCCCCTTGTCGGTGTAGCCCGCGTCGGCGCACGAATAGGTCACGGTCTTGTCGCCGCACAGCCCGCTGGCAGAGTCGGTCCAGGCGTTGCAGGTTTCAAATGCTTTCGTGCAGGCGGTATCGGCCGCGACGGCCGGGCATGTGTTCGTTCGCGCCCCGATGTACATCACGTCCGAAAAGGTGATCTGAGGCGTTCTGCAGTATTCGACGTACTGGTTGCCGGAGACCAGTTTCGGCGGGGCACATTCGCCTGGCGAAATCTGGTTGATGAGCGCTCCGCAGCCCTGCGAATAGTTGAGCCCACTCGGGCCCGCAAGCATCGTGCAGAGGTGCGCAGCGGTATAGCTGCTGATATTCGCGTACGACGCATAGGCCTCGTAATAGCTGTCCGTCGTACAGGTCGTGGTCGCCGGCGCCTGGACGATGTCCTGGTAGGTCTGGCAGCTTTGCGTTGATGTGGAGATCTGATTGCCCGACTCGCAGCTATAGAGCGTGGTCTGGCTCGTTGAACCCGCAGCCGTCCGGCAAATGGTCGATGTCGTGCCGCTCGTTCCCGCCGCTGTGCCGTTCGGGTCGTTGGCGACCCCGAGCGCGTTCTTGACCCAAGCCGCGTTCGACGTCACCGGATTGGCCGCCACGTAGCCGTTTGCCCGATTGATCGAGGGCGTCACTGGACTCGCTGCCTGGGCCAGGGCACCTTCGGATTGCAATTGGCCGACGCTATTTGCGGATTTCGCCTGCAGAGCCGCCGCATCGCCGTGGTAGCCCGGCAGGGTGCCGGCGATATCCGACGTTACGGTCGCGGCATTTGCGCGATCGAGCGCGGTCTGGAATTCCGCCATGTTCGGAGTCTGGGCAACAGCCAGCGAGGCGCCACCGATCATGGCTGCGAGTAGGACGAGGACGATGCGCTTCATCTAGCCCTCCATCCGTCTCAGAGCCTGGCGAGACGCTTCTGGGGCTGCCTCGCCCTTTTCGGACAGGATCTTCAAGGCCGCGCCAAGGCTGATATTGCCGCGCACGATGTCGAACGGCACGTCCG
>CAKZJB010000040.1 GCA_936940865.1 uncultured Asticcacaulis sp.
GCAGCCCGAAATCGCCCTTGCGGCTCTGCGTGTTCAGCGACGGGTCGAGCACGTTGTCCATGCCCTGGCCGGCGCGGAAGGCGACGCCCTTGTGCAGCTTGCCGTCGGCGTTCTGGAACACGGCGCGGACGCGAAGCGTGCCCGAGCCATTGTCGAACTGGTTGTCGATCAGCTGAAGCTTGCCTTGGATGGGCGCGTCGCCGGAACCGGATTCGACCGTGACGGGGATCGCCGACAGGCCTGCGCCGGCCGCCTTGAGGTCGTCGAGCGTGCGGCCGACAATCGCCTCATCGGCGTCGAAGCTGGCGTAGATCGGGCTGACCGATACCAGCGACGTCAGCATCTGGGCCTGCGGGCCGGACGCGACCAAGTTGCCGGCGGTGACCTCGATGCGGCCGACGCGGCCCGAAACGGGGGCGCGCACCTGCGTATAGGAAAGGTTCAGTTGCGCGATCTGCAGGTCGGCTTTTGCGGCTTCGACGCCGGCCTCGGCCGACTTCAACGCATTGACCTTGGATTCCAGGTCGGACTGCGAAATCGCCTGGTCGGTCCACAGGCGCTGGGCGCGGTCCTGTTCGGACTGGGCCAGCGTCAGGCGGGCCTCGGCCGAGGCGACGTTCGCGCGGGCGCGGTTGACCTCGGCGAGGAAGGGCGCGGGATCGATGGTGAAGAGCAGGTCGCCGGCCTTGACCAGCGCGCCTTCCTGGAAGTGGACGGACTTGATGGCGCCGGCGACGCGCGGGCGAATCTCGACGCGGTCGACGGCTTCCAGGTGGCCCGAAAACGCCGTCCAGGTGGCGACATTCTCTTCGGGGACCGTGGCGACCGAAACGGGTACGGCCTGGGGCGCGGCCTGGGACGAGGCTTTCGGAGCGACAGCGATGGCGGTCAGGGCGCCAAGGCCGGCCACGGTGACGGCGGCTGCGGCCAGCAGCGTCCGGCGTTGCGCCGTATGGACGGATGAGAGGAATTCAGTGGGTAGCATGAGACAATCCTTCGGGGAGAAAGGAGCTGGTTACGCGCAGATACAGGGAAGCGAAGGCCTTGATCCCCCGCGGTCAAGACCCATTTATGTGCGAACACGCATACAAATAGGGCGGGAAGGCCATCTTGTAAACATATTTTTATGCGACTTCGCAAATAATTCTGCTAAACCATTCCCGAAGGCGCAGGTCCGCGTTATCAGGCCGCAATTTGCGATCTGGTCATGGCCGGTAAAGGCGGGTACTGTTGCGCCAACGGATATGCGGCCGCATGGTGTCAGTTTGTGTCACCATGAATGATCGCACGCAGGGAAGTCGTTGAAGGGTTCGCGTACCATGGACGATCCGAAGCCAACGGAGTTGATGTTCGATATGGATGCGCCGGTCTGTCATGGGCTGGGCGACACCCAGGCCTGTTCGGGCAAGAAGCGCGGCCGGCCGCGTGCCTTCTGTACCGAGGCGGTGCTGGAAACGGCGCTTGAGCTCTTCTGGATGAAGGGGTTCGCCGCGACCTCGCTCGACGATATCTCGGCTGCCACGGGCGTGTCGCGGCCCTCTCTCGCCGCCGCCTTCGGCGACAAGGAGGCCATCTATATCAAGGCGATGGAGCGCTATCAGGAAGACCTGCGTTCGCAGTTGGACGGCGTGCTGACGTGCAATGGCGAAGGCGATTCGATGCGCGCCATCATCGACCGCTATTTCGATATCATGATCGCCGCCTATACGGGCGAACAGGACCATCCGTTAGGGTGTGCGTTCATGTGCACGGCCTTGAACGAGGCGCCGCAGCACGAATCGATCCTGGAAATGCTGCAGGCGACGATCGAAGGCTTCGACCGGCGGTTCCAGTCGTTTTTCGAAGGCGCGCGCTATTTCGGCTGCCTGCGCGGAGACCAGGATCCGAAGGTGCTGACGCAAATGATCAGCGGCCTGACCTCGAACCTGCTGATGCGCGCGCGGGCCGGGGCCGGGCGCAAGGAACTGACGGACATCGCCCGCGCCACGACGGCGTTTTTGTTTCCGTAGAGTTTGCCCCTCCCCGTTTTCGCAGAAAATGGGGAGGGGGACCGCACGAGTGAGCCCTTGCAAAGCAAGGGCGAGTGAGATGTGGTGGTGGGGTTTCTTACTTTCTTTGCAGGCACAAATGCCGACCACCCACACGCCCAAGGTCGCCCTGGCCCGCAAGATGCGCCGCGCCATGTCGGAGCCCGAATGGCTGCTCTGGGAACGCCTGCGGTCGCGCGAAAACAACGACGGCCTCAACTTCCGCCGCCAGCACGCCATCGGCCCGTTTATCCTCGACTTCTATTCGGCGAGAGCCAAACTGGCCGTCGAGGTCGACGGCGCGCATCACTATGAAGACGACCAGGTCGAGAAAGACGCTTCACGCGATGCCTTTCTGAACGCGCGCGGTATCGCGGTCTATCGCATTCCGGCAGGCGATGTTTATCGCGATGCCGATGGTGCAGCGAATGGCGCGGTACTGGTGGCTCTGGAGCGCATCGAAGCCCGGGCAAGGAAGTAAGAAACCCCACCACCACCCTGCGCTAACGCTCCGGGCGGTCCCCCTCCCCATTTTCTGCGAAAACGGGGAGGTGCAAGGGGTTCGAATCCACTCTTCTTGCACCTCCCCGTCGCGAAGCGATGGGTGAGGGTGAGCGAAGCCAAGGCATGACCTTGGCAAGCGCAAGACGAGGATCCGTCGGGCGACGAGATGTGGTGGTGGGGTTTCTTGCTTTCTTCGATCGGCACCCGCTATGCGGAACCGCCCCATTTCCCCCTAGCGCGACTACCGCGCAGGGGATGACGGGCTCCCTGAGGTCAACTGGGATTTCCGCCTCAAGGCCTTCCGCGAACGCGGCTGGTGGCGCGACGACGGGGGACCGAGGCCGGGGGAGGCCGGATGCCTGGCGCCCGATCAGCGCACGTTGCAGACCAGCCCTTCGTCGATCCATTGTCCGAGCCAGCCGGCCAGGCGCGCGGTCGCCTCTTCGCCGTCGAGCGCGGCGCAGACCTCGGAAAAGCGCACGCCTTTCGCCATCGCTGCGCCCGCCACGGCCTCGTCCGGATCGAGCTGCGGTAAAACGGCTCCAGCCCCGATCGCCACGCGGCGACGGTGCGCGGTTCGGGCAGGGGCGCGGCGGCCGGCGGGGTGTCCCCCAGGCAGAGATGCACACGCTCGAACGTCTCCGCCAGGGGCTCGATGAGGCGGCGGCGACCGTCATTTTTTTACGGTCCTGCTGTGCGCCAGACCGGCGGCCGGTCAGCGTCCTGAGGATGCGGCGCTGGCTTCCCGCGCGGGCTTGCCGGCGGCGGTGTCGGCCGCGAAAATGGTCGTGGTGATCTTGTCGGCGTCGCCTTCGGGCAGGGAGTCGATCGCCTTGAACGTATCGATGCCGACGGCGCATTCGCGATCCGGGGGCAGGGTATCGATCCGGCCGGCCACGACCAGGTTGACCTCGGCCGGCGTCAGTCCCTGGCGCACCATGGCCTGGCCCAGGGCGTAATAGGTCTTGCCGGCCGGCGCGGTGCGATGGATCCGGGCGGTCTTTCCGTCTACGGCGGCGTTCAGCACGGTATAGAGCAAATCGCCCGTGGCCTGCCTGATCGCGCCGCTCGGCGTCATGAGATGCGGACTTTTGGGCAGCATGGCCCAGGCGCAGTCCACGACCGACGTTCTTTGCACCGCCTCGTACCAGCGAATCTGCGCCTTGCGGAACGCCGACAGGGCCGGGCTGCCGGCGGCGACGAATTCCGAAGTGTGCCGTGCCCTGAAGTGGCGGAAGTCCTCGAAAAAGAAGGCCCCGATGGCCTCCTTGCCCTGGCCGGACTTGATGAGGCCGACCAGGCCCGACCGCAAGGTGTCATAGTCGTCGGGAAAGCGCGCCTTCATCAGGGCAAGGGCTTTGGCGAAGGCGGGATCGTTGACGAACTCAGTGTCGACGCGTTGTTCGGCCGCGCGCGTCGCGGCTTCGTCCGCGATCTTCTTGAGGACGTCCGGCGAGCACCCGCCGACCAGGATGGCGACAACAAGACAGGTCGCCGCGATGACGGCACGGGAACGCATTCTCTCCCCCCACGGAAGCGCCCGGGCAGGTCCCGGTCATGCCTTATACCCCGTACCGGGCAGGGACGCAATCCGCAGGTCCGTCAGGTCTCCGCCGGGCGCGGATGCGGCACGTAGTCGGACGGCACGTGGTGGCCGCGCCGCGCCAGCTTTTCCGTCATGATGGTCGTCTTCATCAGGAAGGCCGAGACCATGAAGGCCGTGCAGCAGCCCGCCAGCAGCGGCAGGAGCGTGTTGAACTGCCCGGTGATCTCCAGCGCGAACAGCACCGAGGCGAAGAAGGCCCGCGACGCGCCTGCGAAGCACGCCGCCATTCCGACCAGGGCGGCCATGCGGATGTCGATGTCCATGCCGGGCAGCGCCCATTTGAAGGCTTCGGCGATCATCACGCCCAAGGATCCGCCGACGGTGAAGATCGGCGCCAGGGTCCCGCCCGACGTGCCGCTGCCCAGTGCGACCGCCCACGATACGAATTTCAGCAGGCAGAAGACCATCAACGCCGTGCCGACGAACCGCCCGCTCAATATGCGCTCGATATTGTCGTAACCCACCCCCATGGTGTGCGGCGAGACCAGTCCGACCAGGCCGACGCACAGGCCGCCGATGGCCGGCCACCACATCCAGTGGATCGGCAGGTGTTCGAACAGGTCCTCGATGACATAGGTCGACTTGGCGATCAGCACGGCGAACAGGCCCATGACCACGCCTTCGAGGCCGTAGGAGATCAGCGCGGCCGGGCTGGCGGCGGCAAGCGCGGCGATGTGGAAAACCGGCTCTGTGCCGAAGACAAGGGGCCTGAGCATGATGGCGGTCAGGGCCGCCAGCGTCACCGGGATGAAGGAGCGCGGGCGGAATTCGAAGACCAGCAGCTCGATGGCCAGCAGCACGGCCGAAAACGGCGTGCCGAAGATGGCCGTCATGCCGGCGGCCGCGCCCGCCGCCAGCAGCACCTTGCGCTCATGCGCCGTTACGTGGATCAGTTGCCCGATCAGCGAGCCCAGGGCGCCGCCGGTGGCGATGATCGGGCCTTCGGCGCCGAACGGCCCGCCCGTGCCGATGGCGATGGCGGCCGACAGGGGCTTCAGGAAGGTCATGCGCACGGGGATGCGGCTATCGTTGGTCAGGATCTGCTCCATCGCTTCGGGAATGCCGTGGCCGCGGATGGCCTTGGAGCCGAAACGCGCCATCAGCCCCACGACGATCGAGCCCAGGACCGGGACGGCCACCAGGGCGACGCCGAGGCCCGTGCCGGCGGGCGAGACCAGGTCGAACGACACGCGGCCATAGAAGACGAGGTTGGTGATCAGCCCGATCAGGCCCATCAGGCAGCGGGCGATCGGCGTCATGGCCACGGCCAGGCCGACGCACAGGGCGGCGACCATCAGGCTCCGGCGATCGAGCGCGCGCGGATGCTTTTCGACGTCGGCCTTTTCCAGAAGGGGGCCGATGCCCAGCGACAGGGGCAGGCCCGGCGTCGTCGAGGCGTTTTGAAGGTCGTGGTTACTCATGATGTCAATTCCGGTCGTCTTCGAAGAACATGCGTGCCGGCGCCTGGGTCAGTCCGGCAGCGGTGGTCAGGGCGTGAAGCGTCGCCGCCAGTTGCGCCAGCGTGTCGGGCGGCAGACCGGTCACGGCCTTCATCAGCTTTTCATTGGCGGTGGGCGGGCTGGCGGCCAGGATTTGCCGGCCTTCGGGCGTCAGGGTGACGGCGGTCTTGCGGCCGTCCTCGGGCGAGCGCGCCCGCCGCGCCAGGCCGCGCGCCTCCAGTTTCGCAATGACCTCGGACACGGTGCTCTGGTGCGTGAAGGTCGCGGCCGCCAGGTCGTTGACCGAGGCGCCCTCATGGTCGCCGATCGTCCGCAGCACCAGGGCCTGGGCGCCGGTGAGGCCGGACACCGTTTCGCTGTGCAGCGCCGATTGCCGCAGCGCCTGGACGATCCGGCGCAGGGACTCCATGACGACCTTGGGATGTTCGTTTGACGGCACGACTTTACGCCACTTTATAAGGGAACCAATACAATTGAGCGCATAGACCCGCCGCGCCGAAAAGTCCAGTGCGGCGCAGCATTTTCTGTCCTGTTCATCGCAAGGGCGGGAATTCGCCCGATAGCCGCCGCAATTGGCGGCGGAAATTTCCCGGATTCCGGGACATTCCCGGGCAAGCTTTTGAAAACCTGCCGCAAAATTCGCCCCATAAAGATTCGATTATGAAATGCGGCGGGCCGCATAAGCGCCGCCTTTTCGCCGGGGAAAGCCTCAAAGGTGGCCGGTGCCGGGCGTCGCCCGGGTTGAACCGAACCATATTGAAGGCTTTGTTGTCATGAAATCATTTATTCAGATCGCTTCCGCCGCCGCCATCGTCACTGCGATGATCGCCATTCCCGCCATGTCCGAGGCTCAGTCGGCCAAGCACCACAAGAAGCACGGCGACAGCGCCGCGTCTTCGTCCGCATCGGACTCCGCCTCGGTGTCGGCATCGGCCGACGCGGGCGCCGCGCCCACGGTTCCCGCGCCCGGCGCCAGCACGACCACGGACACGATGGCCGGCGCCAGCGCGGGTACGGACGGCACCACGGCCGGGACCGGCGCGACGACAGGGACGACGGCCGACACCGGCACGGCTTCGGGCGCGTCGTCGTCCTCATCGTCCAGCCAGTAAGGCTTTACATCTTTCGCGGACGGTTTCCCGTCCAACTGCAAAAGGCCGCCCTTGCCCCCGGGCGGCCTTTTCGCGGCTTACCATACCGAAGCGTCGCCGCCAGTGCGCGGCGGTCAACGACGTGGCCTGATTTAGGGGAGGATGATGTCGGGAAGAAAATGGTGGGTGGGCACGGACTCGAACCGTGGACCCGCTGATTAAGAGTCAGCTGCTCTACCAACTGAGCTACACACCCATACCACTTCAGGCGTTTCGTGACCGAAACGGCCGGGGGTTGGTCCCCGGCGAGGCGGCGGAACATAGCCATTTTTCGCTCGGTTTCAAGCGCAAAATCAGTCTATCCCTCATTTTCTGATTCGAACCTGTGGATGGAGGCAAAAGGCACATGGCGATGCGGGATGTTACGGGCGCGGTCGATTTCGCTTTTCTTGAAAATTATACGATGAACGACGCAACCGTCATGGAGGAGGTCCTGCGCCTGTTCCAGCAGCAGTGCGAGCTGTGGTCGCCGCTGCTGACGACGTCCCACGAAGGCTGGCGCGATGCGGCCCATACGCTCAAAGGCGCGGCCGCCGGCATCGGCGCCAACCTGCTGGCGGAAAGGGCGGGAGAGGCGGAGAAAGGCGATCTGGAAGGGGCCGCCGGGCGTCTGGAAAGGGTCAAAACCGCCATGGACGCGGCGCTGCACGACGTGGCAGCGTACCTGCACGGGCTGCAGTTGAAGAGTTTGAAGGGGTAGGGGCTCGGTAAATTTGATACTCCCCCGCTCGGCGGGGAGGTATTAAAGTCGGGTCCTACTGCCAGCTATCCTTGGCCGTGACGCCGCCGTCCTGGTGCGTGATGACCAGCTTCTGATAGGCCATCGTCACGATCACCACGGTATCGAGCTTGCCGTCGTGGTCCTTCTGGTCGAGAATCTTCAACGACGTAATGCGTGCATTGGTCAGGTCGATGCTGTCGGCATTCACCTCGGCGCCGCTGCGGCCATCGTCCACATACGCATGATACCCTCCCATTTTTATGAAACGTTGTTACGCGAGAATGTCGCGGCCGTTAACCTTTCGCAACGGTCAAGGCGCGCCGTTTCACCGGTAACATTGCAGAGAGTTAACTTGACGGCGGCGAAAGAGGGTTCAGAGATTGCGTTAACGTTTACGTTTCCGCAGATGAGGCTCTCCATGATGCTCTCCCGTTCCACCGCCATCGCTCTTGTCCTTGCCGTGCTGCCGCTGGCCGCCGTGGCCAAACCGGCCGCGCCCGTCGTCCACGATGTCGACCTTGCCGGCATCGATTCGTCGGTCAAGCCGGGCGACGACTTCTACAAATACGCCAACGGCGCGTGGATGAAGACGGCGCAGATTCCGGCCGACCGGTCGTCCTATGGCCCGGGCGTCGTCCTGGGCGAAAAGACCAGCGCCCAGGTTCGCGACCTGATCCAGGATGCGGCCAAGGGCAAGCCCGCCAAGGGCTCCGACGCGCAGAAGGTCGGCGACTACTATGCCGGCTACATGGACGAGGCCGGCATCGAGGCCAAGGGGCTGACGCCGTTGAAGCCCGACCTCGATGCCATCAACGCCGTGACGGACAAGGCGTCGCTGTCGTCGTATCTCGGCACGACCCTGCGCGCCGACGTCGATGCGCTCAACGCCACCAACTTCTATACGGACCATATTTTCGGCGTCTGGATCACGCAGGGCTTCGAGGATCCGGACCACAATGTGCCCTATATCCTGCAGGGCGGGCTGGGCATGCCGGACCGCGACTACTATCTCGACGCCTCGCCGAAGATGGCCGAACTGCGCACCCGGTACCAGGCGCATATCGTCAGCGTGCTCAAGCTGGCGGGCGTGGCCGATGCCGACGCGAAGGCCGCGCGCATCATGGCGCTGGAAACGAAGATCGCCCAGACTCACGCCAGCCGCGAAGATTCCGAGGACGTGCACAAGGCGAACAACCCCTGGAAACGCACCGATTTCGCGGCCAAGGCCCCGGGCCTCGACTGGGACGCCTATTTCAAGGCGGCGGGGCTTGGCGACCAGCAGGACTTCATCATCTGGCATCCGGGCGCGGTCACGGGCATTTCCGCGCTGGTGGCGTCAGAGCCGGTCGATGTGTGGAAGGACTACCTGACCTTCCGTCTGCTCGACCACTATTCGAACATCCTGCCCAAGGCCTTCGTCGATGAGCGCTTCGCCTTCTACGGCACGGCCATGACGGGAACGCCCAGGATGTCCGACCGCTGGAAGCGCGCTATCAACTCGACCAACGGGGCGCTGGGCGAGGTCGTGGGCAAGCTCTATGTCGCCAGATACTTCCCGCCGTCGGCCAAGGCCAAGATCGAGGCCATGGTCAAGGAGGAGCTGGCGGCCTATCACAAGCGCATCGAGGCCCTGACCTGGATGTCGCCGGCGACCAAGGAAAAGGCCCTGGCCAAGCTGGCGACGCTTAAGGTCGGCGTCGGCTATCCCGACAAATGGATCGACTATTCCGGCCTCGATATCGAGCGCGGCGACGCCTACGGCAATATCCGCCGGGCCGAGATGTTCACCTACAAGCGCAACCTGGCCAAGCTGCACGGGCCGGTCGATCGCGGCGAATGGGTGATGACGCCGCAGACGGTCAACGCGGTCAACCTGCCGCTGGCCAATGCGCTGAACTTCCCGGCGGCCATCCTGCAGGCGCCGTATTTCGACGCGCAGGCCGATACGGCCTATAATCTGGGCGCGATCGGCGCGGTCATCGGCCACGAGATCAGCCACAGCTTCGACGACCAGGGCAGCCAGTTCGACGCGCAAGGCCGGCTGAACAACTGGTGGACGCCTGAGGACCTGGCGCACTTCCAGGGGGCCTCGGCAAAGCTGGCGGCGCAGTATGACAAGTATTGCCCGTTCCCGGACCTGTGCGTGAACGGCAAGCAGGTGTTGAGCGAAAACATCGCCGACGTGGCGGGGCTGTCGGCGGCCTATGATGCCTATAAGCTGTCGCTGCACGGCAAGCCGGATGTCGTAAAACGCGGCCTGACGGGCGACCAGCGCTTCTTCATCGCCTTTGCGCAATCCTGGCGCCAGATCGAGCGCGAGGCGGCCCTGCGCCAGGGTATCAAGACCGACGGCCACTCGCCGGACGAATACCGCGGGGATACGGTGCGGAACCTCGACGCCTGGTATGCGGCGTTCAAGGTAACGCCCGATCAGAAGCTGTATCTGAAGCCGGAGGACCGGGTTCAGGTGTGGTGAATTTGGGTTGATCCCACTGTTCGCTCCCTTATGGTGGTTGCAACCATAGGGGAGCGGGCGCGTGGTTGAGATTCGGAATAAGGAGCAACTAGACGCCGTTCTTTACGGCAAGCGGGTCGAGTGGCACCACGTAATTGCGATGCGCACGGCATTGCGGGTGTTGCCGTTATGGAAAGCGCCAAATCAACGACCCGATTTGACACTTAAGATATTTCGCGCCCTTTTCTTTTCGTGGGGTGCGGTAGAGTGGCCATCCCGCGAAATGAGAGCCGCAGCCGCAGCCGTAGCCCGAGAGGGCGCCGTTGCCGTACGAGAAACCGTCGTATTAGACTTTGCCTCTCCCTTTGTCGCCGCCGCTGCCTATGCGGCTGCTGCCACTACTGCCTCTCCGCGAGATGCCACGGCCACTCATGCTGCTCTCGCTGCTGCCGCAGCTATCAAAGCTGACACAATATGGGTGGAAATCGAAGACGATGTGCAGGCTTTAGAAGGTGCCGAAGACGACTTCCAGGTTGTCAGGAATTTAGCCAAGACGCCGCTGTGGAGCGGAGGGCGCCCTTTTCCGACAATTGCGGAACGTTGGAATGTGATGAAGGCTCACCTCGCTGATCAAGTTGGCGAGTTCTGGCAGCCTTGGATAGAATGGTATGAGCGGATACTTGCCGGTGAGGAGTTCCCCTTTTCCGGTCTGACACGATACGCGAATGAAAGGTTTTGTTTGGAGCTGGCAAGGGAGAGCCATGAATTTTGGCATCGTGATTTTGCCATCGTCAACGCGGACATAGCTGAAAGATTGAACTTGCTGCGTTCACTTGGCGTTCCCCCGCAAGCCCCGGGTCCGCTCATTACCTATGAACGCGACGGCCGCGTAGCACGGCAAATGCCTTCGGCTCCGGACGACCCCAAGGGGGCGCTTCACTCCGCTCGAGAAGCCCTTATCGATTCCATCGACGACTTCGAGGCAGCCTTTCCAAGCCATAACCATTCGGGCCTCCGGCAGGCGCTGGTCCGGCTGCGCGCAGCCTTGGGTGCGGATTATCAGCACTTCGACGTCATTCGCGCCGGCGCGGCAGCCGAGCGGATTCACCGCTTTGCGTTAAAGGCCGATGAGATTTTCCTGCCGGAAATGGCGGTTGAGGTCGTCGCCCTCAACGTTAATGTCGGCCGGACCCTTGGCAATTCGGCGGACTGGGGGGAGTTCTGCCGGGGGCTGGACGACGATGCCGACCCTCTCGGGACAGATATAGAAGCTGTGAAGGAGGTCAGCCAAGAACTCGTCAAAACCGACGCGCTTGAGGACCAGGTCAAGGAAGAACTGAACTACGAAGTGCTGGCTGCGGACTGGGAGGACGGAGGGTCGCGCGAGCGCAAGATACTGATGCGCGGAGTGATGAACGTCCTAGCGACTATGAGCAAGATCGCGCTCGACTACGCCAAGTTGGTGCAAGGCGCGGCCGGCGAGGGGCATAAGGAAGGGATCAAGGACATCACCAAGGCGGCGACAGTCGGGGCGTTTACGGCGCTTTCGGCATCGCTACTGTCATTGGCGGGGCAATCTCCGATGTTTGCTTTCCTGGTGCCGGTGCTGACCTACCTCAGCAAGTTCGCGTCGAAATAGAGATACATTCGGCCCTCCCCATTTATGGGGAGGGGGGACCACGCGAAGCGTGGTGGGCG
>CAKZJB010000041.1 GCA_936940865.1 uncultured Asticcacaulis sp.
AAAACGACCCGCGAATCACCCGTCCGAAATTCCCCGCACACGGACGTTTTCGGGTTGGCACGAGGGGCGGTGCGGCCTACAGTGTTGTCGAAGTCGTGTACCCGGCGGGCTTTCGTTCGCCGCCCGCATTATGCGCGAACCGGTGCACAAAAAGATAAAGGGGTATGAGCCATGGAGGCTCCCTCAAACCTCCGCTGGCCGGGCCGCGGTCCGGCGGCGTCGCGCCGAACGGCCGTGGCCGCGCCGGCGCGCGAACCGCAGATTCTTTACGCGGCGCTCGATCTCGGCACCAACAATTGCCGCCTGATGATCGCCACACTGCACAACTCACAGTTCAAAATCGTCGAGGCTTTTTCGCGCATCGTGCGACTGGGCGAAGGCTTGTCCCTGACCGGACGGCTGGCTGATCGCGCCATGGAGCGCGCCCTGCGCGCGCTCAAGATCTGCGCCGAAAAGATCCAAAAGCGCGGCGTTGGCCGCATTCGCGCCGTAGCGACCCAGGCCTGCCGAATCGCCAGGAACGGCCGCGATTTCATCGCCCGCGTCGAACGCGAGACGGGACTTAAGCTGACGATCATTTCTCCTGAAGAAGAAGCGCGACTGTCGGTCATCGGGTGCGCCTCGCTGCTGGACGGCGCGGGCCTGGAGCCACGTCCCCGCGCCGCCCTGGTCATGGATGTCGGCGGCGGCTCCACGGAATTGAGCTGGGTCGAGCTTACCGGCGGCGGCCGGCGCGGACAGCCGCTCAATGCCAGCGGACAGATGCCCAGGCCGCGCTACTGGATTTCTTTGCCGGTCGGAGTCGTGACCCTGGCCGAGCGGTTTCCGGAACCCGACAGCGGCGGCACGCGCGACTGGTTCAACGACATGGTCAAAGACGTCGCCGATCGCCTGCGCAATTTCACCGCGGCCGACTCCTTGCGCGAGGCGTTCGACAGCGGCGAGGCCTATATCGTCGGCACGTCGGGAGCCATTACCTCCCTGGCCGGCATGCACCTAGGCCTCGAACGCTATGACCGCTCGCGGGTCGACGGATTGTGGATGGAGCACGGTCATTGTCAGGACGTCATCCAGCGCCTGCTTGATCTCGGCCGCGACGGCCGCGAGCAGCAGCCGTGCATCGGCCGCGACCGCGCCGACCTGGTTTTGGCCGGCGCCGCGATCCTGGAAGCCGTACAAACCCTGTGGCCATGCAGGCGTTTGCGTGTCGCCGACCGCGGCCTGCGCGAAGGCCTGCTGTTGTCGATGGCGCGCAAGAAACCCCGCCGGCGCCGGGGTCGCGGGCGGCCGCGTCCGGCAACGACCTAAGCCGGTTCCGGTTCGGCAACAGGCTTGCCCGTCCGCAGGCGATAGATCACAGCGATCAGCGCGGTAACGCCCGTCAGGCAACCGAACAGAAGCATGTCCATGGGCGTCCGGTGCCACGCGGTGTCGTGGCGGAAATTGGCGACGATCCCATAGCCCAGCCAAAGGACGAATATCCACGACAACAGGAAGGCCGCAACCTTGCCGCCGATGCGATGGACGACCGTCATCAGCAGGGCGGCATAGGGCACGATCAACACCATGTCGTAGTCGAGAAGGCGCGGCGTCATCAGCGGCACCAGCCCCATGCCGAGCACCAGGCGCTCATCGCGGTCGAGCCCGCTCCACTGCGCGATCGCCATGCCGGACAGCACCATGACGGCCATGAAGCCCGCGGCCAGTTCGACATTGAGGGTCGACTTGCCAGGCACATGGAAGACGAAGTTGGTCAGTTCGAACCAGCCCATGCCGACCTGGCGCGCCAGGGTCACGGAATGAAGCGTGCTTTGCCAGGCCTTCCCGAAATGCCCGTCGGTCTTCACCATCAGCCAGACGACGCCGACGCCCAGAATGGCCCGCCAGGTAAAATCGAAGCCACGGCGCCACAACGGCACATCGTCAAGCAGGAAGATCGCGAAATAGGCCAGAAAAGTCGGCTTGACGCAGGCGCAGGCCAGGACCATCGCGGTAAAGGGCCATCGCGTCTTAGGGAAGAACAGGAGGCTGGCCAGGACGAAGGCGTGCATGACCAGGCCGACATTGGCGCAGACGAAGGTCATCGAGGTCAGAGCGGAAAAGGCCAGGAATCGGTAACGATAGTCGATGTCCTGGAACCGTTTGGCCAGGGCGAACCAAAGGAGAAGCAGGGTCGCCGGAACCAGCAGGACGGCGACGAACAGCCAGCGCGTACCCGCGACGCCCAAAGCCTTAATGAACGGGATGAACAGTCGGGCGACCTGCGGCGCATAAACATAGGCCGCCGGCCGGATGCCGTCGCAGGCGCGCGGATGGATGGCATAGGGCGAGTGGTTTTTGGCCAGGGTTTTGGCGCCGCACAGCACGGCGTCGATATCCATCAGCATCCAGTGATGGTGGGTGATCATCACATAAAGGCCGGAGACCACCGGCCAGACGCAAAGCGCAATGAAGACGACACAGCCAAGAACCGGAATACGGGTCAGCCGCCGCAATACGGACAATGCGTCCATTTCGATTTCACGCCCCAGCCAATCTCATACCTTGAACGAAAAAGACGCCCACGAGGGGCGTCCGTCAAGGCCTTATTGCGGATCCGAGCCGGCGGGCGGCGTCGGCGAGGCCGGCCCCTGAGTAATAAGGGGCGCGGGCGCCGCCTCCGACTTTTCCTCGACACCGGCGATCTTGACCGGCAGCTTGATGTCGCAGGGCGTGAGGTCGGGGCCCTTGCTCTTCTTCAACTGGTCGACATAGGCCTGGAACTGCGGCGAGCGCGTATCCATGATCTGGACCTTGGGCCGGTCCGCCGGCGCCATATCGGCCAGCACCTGGACCTTGAGCATCTTGTCGGGATTGACCGGCGGCTCCCCTATCTTGATCTTGCGCACGACGTCGACGCCCGAGATCACGACGCCGAAGGCCGTATACTTGGCTTCGAGGCTGGGATTGGCGCCGCGCATCATGAAGAACTGGCTGTTGCCGGAGTCGGGATCGTAGCTGTGGGCCATGCCCAGCACGCCCTGGCAATACAATCCCCACGCCGAGGTCTTGCCGTCGGCGGTGATGGCGGCCATTTCACTGACCTGGGACTGCACCGGCATGGCGCCGATAAAGCCCGTCACCGCGCCCGCCGGGTGCGCCACCACGGTCATCGGGAAGGTCGCATCCTTGCGCACGGTGAATTCGGCCTTCAGGTCGGGCAGCGACGAGCCGCCTTCCCCCGTGCCCTTGGGATCGCCGGTCTGATCCATGAAGTCTTCGATGACGCGGTGGAAAACCAGGCCGTCGTAAAAGTGCTGACGCGTCAGGGTGATCAGGCGCTCGACATGGTTGGGCGCCAGTTGCGGATACATCTCGACGACGACGCGGCCCTTGTTGGTGTCGATGACCAGGGTATGCTCCGCGTCCGGCTCGCGATAGCCAGGATCGACCGCGAACGCCGACGTGGACATCAGCAAAGCCGCCAGGGCCCCGGCGATGGCGGCTTTTGTTTTCACCCCTGACATATGTGTCCTATTCCTTCATCTTAACCTTGGCCAGCAAGCGGTCCGCTACGCTGGGCGCCACAAACGGCGCGATGTTGCCGCCCAATTGGGCTATTTCTTTGACCAACCGCGATGCAATCGCCTGATGGCGCGGATCGGCCATCAGGAAAACCGTTTCGATATCACGATTAAGCTGCTGGTTCATCGCTGTCATCTGAAATTCGTACTCGAAGTCGGCGACGGCGCGCAAACCGCGGATGATGACCGAGGCGCCGACCTCCTGGGCGAATTGTATCAACAGGCTTTCGAACGGCAGGACCTCGACCCGGTCGCCGTGCACGGCGATCTGTTCGCGGATCAGCTCGACGCGTTCGTCCAGGCTGAACATCGGGCCCTTGCCGATATTGCGCGCCACGCCGATCACCAGCTTGTCCACCAGCTTGACCGCGCGCCCGATGATATCGCTGTGGCCGTTGGTGATGGGGTCGAACGTCCCCGGATAGAGCCCTACCCTGTATGCGGCTGCCGTGGAACCGTGACCCGCCATTCAGCGCCCTCCTGATACGATCTGCGCTGATTAGCAGGTTTCCAACCTATAGGAAACGGCTTTAGCGCGCCGTTACCTGCCGTTGTTTCATCTCGAGAAAATGCTCGAAGCCGGTTTTGCGCAGGGCGCAGGCCGGGCATTCGCCGCAGCCATGGCCCCAGGGATGGCGATTGCCGCGCTCGCCGAGATAGCAGGTATGCGTTTCCTCAAGGATCAGGTCGACCAGGGCCTGCCCGCCCAGTTCGTCGGCCAGCGCCCAAGTCTGCGCCTTGTCGAGGTACATGAGCGGCGTGTCGATAACGAAGGGCCGCTCCACGCCAAGCCGCAGGGTCTCTTCCATCGATTTCAGCGTATCGTTGCGGCAGTCGGGATAGCCGGAATAGTCGGTTTCGCACATGCCGCCGACCAGGTGGTCGATGCCGCGGCGGTCGGCAACGGCGGCGGCATAGACGAAGAAGACCAGGTTGCGCCCCGGCACGAAGGACGACGGCAGGCCGCGTTCGGTCATGACGATGGCGCTTTCGCGTGTCAGGGCCGACTCGGCGACGGCGCCGAAGCCCTTGAGATCGCAGACATGATCTTCGCCCAGCCCGGTCTTCGCAGGCGCATAGACCTCGCGGAAACGCTCCAGCACAGTCATGCGCGCCTGCATTTCGATGGCGTGGCGCTGGCCGTAGTCGAAGCCGATCGTTTCGACCCTGTCGAACTGCGTCAAGGCCCAGGCCAGGCAGGTCGCCGAATCCTGCCCTCCGGAAAACAGGACGAGCGCGGAACGAGAAGCGGGAACGTGGTCCAGGGACGCGGACATGGCGGAGACCTTTGGAAACCTTGGGGCAAAAGAAACGATCCCCAGTAAAAAGGCGCATATGCCGTCTTTGGCAAGGCTTTTTTGTTCGTCCGCATATTTGACGCGGACGTAAAGATCGAGCAGAATTCCCGAAAAACGAGGAGAGCCCATGGACAAGCCTGCCTTTTCCGCCATGTTCGGCACCATCGTCGACAACACGCCCTATATGAAGGCGATCGGCGCCAGTTTCGTCGGCGCGAATGACGACGGCGTGACCCTGCGCCTGCCCTGGCGCAACGACCTGGTCGGCGATCCGGAGACAGGGGTCATCGCGTCCGGCGTCGTCACGGCGCTGCTCGACAATGGCTGCGGCATGGCGGTGTGGGACCTGGTCAACGAATTCAAGCCAATTGCCACGCTGGACCTCCGCATCGACTATATGCGCGCCGCGGTCCCCCACCGCGACCTGCTGGTCACCGCCAAATGCTACAAGCTGACGCGCTCGATCGGCTTCGTGCGCGGCTTTGCTTACGAAGACAGCCCCGACGACGCGATAGCCGCCGCGCAATCGGCCTTTATCATCGCCTCGCCCACGCTCAAGGCTTCCGCGCAATGACCCAGGACATCGAACCCGCCCTCATCCGCCCGATCACGCCCGCCGGTCCGGAAGCCGTACTGCGCGACATGCCGTTCGCGCGGTTTCTGGGTGTGAAACTGGCCCTGGCCGGCGACGAACTGACCGCGCATTTGCCGTACGCGCCGCACCTGATCGGCAATCCCATGATCCCGGCCCTGCACGGCGGCGTCATCGGCGCCTTCATGGAGATCACCGCCATGGCGCAACTGGCGCTGAGCGAAAAGATCGATCATCTGCCCAAGCCCATAGATGTCAGCGTGCAGTATCTGCGCTCCGGCAAGCCGGTCGAGACCTTCGCGCGGGCCATCGTCAACCGCGTCGGAAAGACCGTGGCCAATGTCGAGGTCCAGGCCTGGCAGGAATTGCGCGGGGAACCGATCGCGACCTTGCAGGCGCATTTCCTGGTGGCGCCGGCGGCGTAGCCGTGGTCATGCGGCGTGGGAGTTGTACACCGCAAATCTGTCCTGAACCGTCGCTCAGGATTTACCGGCCTGATCGCCATATTCCCAGTCATAGGGCACGCCGGTGTCGCCGAGAATGAATTTGACCAGATCGGCGAAGCCCGCTTCGGAGCGGACGTCGTTCGACAGGATCAATACGCAACGTTGATTAGTCTCCAGGCAGACCATCGTATTGGCGGTCTGGCCGTCGTGGCCGCCCTTGAAGAAGCCGTGGCCTTGTGGGCCGTCGAAGACCACGACGCCCAGTCCGGCATAGAGGTCTTTGCGCTGCTGCTCCGGCGGCAGTTCGGGCTGGAAGGACGGAAACTGGGTCCGCGTCGTGATGTGCAGTTGCGGTTTGGTCATCTCGGCGCGGGAGGCGGCCGAAAGGCCCTTGCCCGATACAAGCGCCGCGGCGAACTTCGATAAATCATTGATCGTCGTGTCCATAGAGCCGGCGGCGCGGACTTTCGAGCGTTCGTCGTGCTCCTGCGGCTCCCCCTTGTCGTTCCAGCCGTCGGCAAGGTTCGGCCGGAAATCGGGGCGCCACATCAGCGAGGTCCGCGTCATACCAAACGGCCTGAACACCGTGTCGTCGACCAGTTGGCCGACATCGATGCCCAGGCCCTTGTTCTTGCGGCCCTGGTCGATGACGAATTGCAGCAGGATCATGCCTTCGCCGGAATAGGCGTAGCGCGAGCCGGGCGTAAAATGGATGTGCAGCTTCTGGTCGGGCTCTATCCACCAGAAATTGGCAAAGCCGGTCGAGTGGGTCAGCGCCATGCGCGGGGTTATCACCTTCCAGCGGTCGTCGCCGGCCAGGTCTTTGTAAGGGCCGTATTTGTCCGGATAGATGGCGTTGGTGTCGTATTGGGTCAGCGGCTTGTCGAGATCGTCGGCAATCGGCGTATCAAGATTGATTTTACCCTGGTCGACCAGGTGCAGGACCGCATAAGCGAAGACCGTCTTGGTGATCGAGGCGCCGTACATGACGGTGTCCGTGGTCAAGGGATCGCCCTTGGCGTTGCGAATGCCGTAGGCCTGGACGTGAACGACCTTGCCCCTGTCGACGACCGCGATAGCCAGGCCGTTGGCATGAGTCTTCGTCATCAACGCCTTGACGCGCGCATCGATCGCCGCCGGTTTGGGGAGAGGCGCGGCAAAAGCCGCGGCGGGTACGAGAGCCAGACTCAACGCAAGCGCACGCAACATGCCGACCTCCATCGCTGACGGAGGCCGACGGTACCCCGTTGCGGTCGGAGTGTCTAGGCCGCCGCCAGTTCGCCGGCTACGCCCTGTTCCAAGAGGGCGATGGTGCGTTCCAGGCCGAATATGGCCACGAACGAACCGAACCGCGGGCCCTGGCTTTGGCCGAGAAGAACCTCATACAACGCTTGAAACCAAGCCCGCAAAGGCTCGAATTCATGCGCCTTTCCGACTTCGAAGACAATGTTTTGCAAGGCCTCGGCGTCGCGGCTATCGGCCGGCAGCGCCTTGAAGCGTTGGATGAGGTCATTGAACGCCGCTTTTTCGCGATCGTCCGGCAGGCGGAACGATTTCGTCGGCTTCACGAAGTCTTCGAAATAGTTCAGCGCATAGCCCGCCAGGCGATCCAGCACCGGCTCGCTTTCCGGGGTAGCGCCCGGAATATAGGCGCGCAGGAAGCCCCAAAGCGTCTCCTTGTCCGCCGCATTGGCGGCCGACACGAGATTGAGCATCAACCCAAAGGTCACCGGCGGCGACTTTTGCGCCGTCTCTCCGCGCAGGACGAACCATACGGGGTTCTCGATCTGCTTGGCCTCTTCCTGCTTGGGATAGGCGTCGAGCTGCTGGAAGAACTCGTCCGTCGCGCGTGGAATCACATCGAAATAGAGCTTCTTGGCCGACTTCGGCGACTGGAACATGTAATAGGCCAGGCTTTCCGGCGCGCCGTAACGCAGCCATTCCTCCATGGTCAGGCCGTTGCCCTTCGACTTCGAAATCTTCTGGCCCTGCTCGTCGAGGAAAAGCTCGTAATTGAAGCCTTCCGGCGGCACGCCACCCAGGATTTTACACACCTGCGACGACACCTTGACCGAGTCGATCAGGTCCTTGCCGGCCATCTCGTAGTCGACGCCCAGCGCCGCCCAGCGCATCGCCCAGTCGGGCTTCCACTGCATCTTGACGTGGCCGCCGGTGACCGGCACCTCGAAGCGTTCGCCATCCTCCTCGAACACGATCGTGCCCTGGGCCACATTGCGCTCCAGCGTCGGCACCTGCAGGACGTGGCCCGTCTTCGGCGATATGGGCAGGAAGGGCGAATAGGTTGCGCGGCGATCGGGCCCCAGGGTCGGCAACATGACGCCCTGGATCTTGTCGAAACGGTCGAGCGCCGTCAGCAACGCTGCGTCGAACACGCCGCTCTTGTAACACTCGGTCGATGACAAGAATTCATATGTAAATCCAAAGCCATCGAGAAATTTCTTGAGACGCGCGTTGTTGTGCTGCCCAAAGCTTGGATATTCGCCGAACGGGTCGCGCACCACGGTCAGGGGCTTATACAGATCCTGGCGCAGGATTTCCGGGTTGGGAATGCCTTCAGGCACCTTGCGCAGGCCGTCCATATCGTCCGAGAAGCAGATCAGGCGCGTTTGCCAAGCCGAACCGGTCATGGCCTCAAACGCCTGCCGCACCATGGTGGTGCGCGCCACCTCGCCGAAGGTGCCGATATGCGGCAGCCCCGACGGCCCATAGCCCGTCTCGAAGATCACCGGGCGGTCCAGGCCTTCGAATTGCTTCAGGGCCTCGTCGGTCTTGCCCGCCTCGATCAGGCTCAAGGCCTGTTTCTGGTCCGCCTGGTCCCGCACACGCGATTTGACCAGGCGCGCGATCAGTGCGCGGGCCTGTTCGAACGGCCAGGCGCGGCCGGCGTAAGCCAAGGTGGCAAGCGAAGACATCAAATAAGGCTTTCTCAACTGAAAAATGGTGGAGTGGCTTTAAGCTGCGGGACTCCGTGCGTCAACCGCCCTCCAACGGCGATTGCCTCGCCGTTGGCAAGGGCGACTGCCCGCCGCCGAAGCGGCGAGCCATGCGGCGCTTGAGCTGAAAAATGCCTGCGCCTGCGGTCATTCTTCATGACCGCTGGCGCAGCCTCCCCCTACGGCAACTTATCGCTTGACCACCCTCCGAAATAGCTTTACGTTTACGTCAATGTAAACTAAGAGTGTCGGGACACATGGATATCACAGCCAAGGACATAACCCACAAGGATGGCCACAAGGACAGCCATCGCACCTATTCGATCCGCCAGTTGTCGAAGGAGTTCGACGTGACGGCGCGGGCCTTGCGCTTCTATGAAGACAAGGGCCTGATTTCGCCGGAACGCAAGGGCCAGACGCGGCTTTACAGCGCCCGGGATCGCGCCCGCCTGCAGCTGATCCTGCGCGGCAAACGCCTCGGCTTCTCGCTGATCGAAATTCACGAAATTCTCGATCTCTACACGCCAAAGGACCACGGCGCCTCGCAGATGAAGGCGACCCTCGTCAAGTACCGCAAGCAGATCGAGACCCTGAAGCGCCAGCGTGAAGACATCGACGCGGCCATTCAGGACATGGTCGACGGTTGCGCCTGGCTGGAAGGCCAGATCAGCACTGTCGAACAGCAGAACGCCAACGAACACAAAGCCTAACCGCCACACGCCACCTACAGGGATTACCATGAGCTACAAGGCCCCGGTCCGCGACTATCAGTTCCTGATCGAAAACGTTTTCCACACCGATCAGTATTCCAACCTCAAGGGGTTCGCCGACGCCGACAGCGCGACCGTCATGGCGATTCTGGAGGAAGCGGCGAAGTTCACCGAAGAAGTCGTGGCGCCCATAAACCTGACCGGCGACAAGGAAGGCTGCGTCCTCAATCCCGACCATTCGGTCACCGCGCCCAAGGGCTATAAAGAGGCCTACAAGGCGCTGACCGAGGCCGGCTGGACCGCGCTCAGCAACGACCCGGAATATGGCGGCCAGGGCCTGCCGCACTTCGTCAACACCGCCTTCTCGGAAATGCTGTCCGGCGCGTCTTCGGCCTTCGGCATGTATCCGGGCCTGACCGAAGGCGCGATTTCGGCGCTGACCGCCGGCGGCACCGACGAACAGAAGGCGCTGTACTTGCCCAAGCTGATCTCGGGCGAATGGTCGGGCACGATGAACCTGACCGAGCCGCATTGCGGCACCGATCTCGGCCTTCTGCGCACCAAGGCCGTGCCGCAGGCCGACGGCAGCTATAAAATAACCGGCCAGAAGATCTGGATCTCCGCCGGCGAGCACGACTTCACCAGCAATATCTGCCATCTGGTCCTGGCGCGCATCGAAGGCGCTCCGGAAGGCGTCAAGGGCATCTCGCTCTTCCTGGTGCCGAAATTCCTGCCCGACGCCGACGGCAATCCGGGCGAGCGCAATTCCCTGCAATGCGCCGGCCTTGAACACAAGATGGGCATCCACGGCAATTCGACCTGCGTCATGGTCTATGAGGACGCCAAGGGCTTCCTCTTGGGTCAGCCCAACGAAGGCCTCAAGATCATGTTTTACATGATGAATGCCGCACGCTATGGCGTGGGCCTGCAGGGCCTCGCGATCGGCCACGCGGCCTATGTCGCCGCCGCCGAGTTCGCCAAGGACCGCCTGCAGGGCCGCGCCCTGACGGGCCCGAAGAACCCGAACAGACCGGCCGATTCGATCCTGGTCCACCCGGACGTGCGCCGCATGCTGCTGGAAAGCCGCGCCCTGATCGAAGGCGGCCGTGCCTTCCTGTTGTGGGGCGCGTTGCAAGCCGACTTGCAGCACGTTGCCGAAGATGAAAAAGGCCGTGAAAAAGCAAGCGACTATATGGGGCTGCTGACACCCGTGATTAAGGCCTACCTGACCGACAAGGGCCTGAAGGTCACGTCGGATGCCATGCAGGTCCACGGCGGCTCGGGCTTCACCGAGCACTTCCCGGCCTCGCAATATATGCGCGACGTCCGCATCACCCTGATTTACGAAGGCACCAACGGCGTGCAGGCCCTGGACCTCGTCGGCCGCAAGCTGCCGTCGAAAGGCGGCCGGGCGTTGCAGACCTTCCTGGGCGAAGTCGACGCCTATGTCGCCGCCGAGGAAGGCACGACCAAGGTCCCCGCCTACATCAAGGCGCTGAAGGAAACCAAGGCCAAGCTGATGGACGGCACGATGTGGCTGATGCAGAACGGCATGGGCAATCCCGACAACGCCGCCGCCGGCTCGCTCGACTATCTCCACCTCTTCGGCCTGACCTGCATGAGCTATATGTGGGCCATGATGGCCAAGGCGGCGCAGGATGAAATCGACAACGGTTCGACCGATCCGTTCTTTGCCTCGAAATTGAAGGTCGGCCGCGTCTTCCTGGAACGCATCCTGCCCGACGCCGACGCGCATCTCGCCAAGATGAAGGGCGGCGCCGAAGCCCTGATGGCGCTGGAAGACGAATTGTTCTGACCCGCCTCCCCGATCGCAAAAAGAAAGTCGGCCTCC
Source organism: uncultured Asticcacaulis sp. (assembly GCA_936940865.1). Lineage (GTDB taxonomy): Bacteria > Pseudomonadota > Alphaproteobacteria > Caulobacterales > Caulobacteraceae > Asticcacaulis. The sequence goes on from CAKZJB010000041.1 coordinate 11,416, forward strand.
GCCAGGAAGCCGGCTTTTTTATTTGGTTTGAAGCGCCGTTGCTTGTCGGGCCTATGCAATGCCCCTTCCGTCACTCGCTTCGCTCGCGCCACCTTCCCCGCTTCGCAGGGAAGG
>CAKZJB010000042.1 GCA_936940865.1 uncultured Asticcacaulis sp.
TTCGGCGGTCCCCCCTCCCCATGAATGGGGAGGGCCGAAAATAACCGAAACTATCATTCACCACGAATGAAGCCCTTTCGGCTCTACTCGTTTATGGGGGAGCGAGGCGAAAGTAACAGCGAAGGCTAAGGCATTCCGATTCCGCAGGTTCCTATCTTCGGCCCTCCCTGCGGAGCGGGGAGGGGGGACCGCCGAAGGCGGTGGGCGGGGCCTCTTTCCCCGCTTTCAACATCTCGACACGGTCCAGAGCAAGCGCGACAACGGCGTCCGCCGTCTCATCCGGGTCCGCAAGCAGTTCTCCAGCGATAATCCGATACACAGCAATCCCCTGCTCCGAAAGCCAGGCATCACGCACCGCGTCCTTGGCGACCTGCCGCTCGCGTGTATGGTCCGATCCATCCACCTCGACGCACAGCCGGGCCTTTGCGCAGTAAAAGTCGAGTACATACGGACCGAGGGGATGCTGATTGCGGAAGACCAATCCATCCGATGTTCGGGTTCGCAATCGCAGCCACAACCACACTTCGGGCTTTGTCATGGCTTTGCGAAAGCGGCGCGCGGCCTTTATCTTCGCGTCTTTCCGAATGGTGCGCATCCGTCCCCTCTGATAGGCCCCGCCCACCACGCTCCGCGTGGTCCCCCCCTCCCCGTAAACGGGGAGGGCCGAGATGTCTGAGCAAAATTCTTGCGATTGTCCTCCCTGAGAGGGAAGGACGTCAGATTGTTCAGGAGTTTAGTCCGCTCAGTTCGCCGGCACCATCGGCACGACCATGCTCGATCCGAAGCTGAGCGTCGAACCGCTGGCGAAGGGCACCCACAGGGCATAGTCATAGGTCCAGCTGACCCGCTTGACCTGCATGGTGGAACTCACCGTCTCGGTCGTGATGGTGACGGCCAGGTTGTTGACCGGGACATCGACCAGCAGGGCCTGGGCGTTGGCGTTGACGGTGGCCGCGGTCGTCGTCGGCGTCAGGATAAGGATGCGCGACGACCGCTGGATGGCGTTTCGCACGGCGGCGCCGCAGTACATGGCAAAGCCGACATTGAAGACGCCGACCAGCATGGCAATCAGGACCGGCGCGACAATGGCGAATTCCAGGATTGTCGCGCCCGACCTGTCACCGGCAAAGCGGCGGCCGAGGCCGTTCATCTGACGCGTACCTTCTGACTGGTGGAAATCCGCGTCGTGGCGTACCAGCCTGCGTAGCTGTCGCTGGCGGAGACGGTGATGTAGGCGGTCGGCACGGTCTGGTCCGAACACAGGCTGGTGCAACTGCCGGAGACCGAGCCGCAATAGCACATCTTGCTGGCGGTCACCGTGGCCGTGTCGCTGTGCGAAGGCCAGGCCGACAGACCGATGGTTTGAGCGGTCGTCATGTTGCTGCCGCCGCGCATGATATATTCGGCGGCCGCGCTGACGCCCGAATGCATATTGTTCTGTTTGAGGATCAGTTGTGCTCCATCATTGATACCGGCAACCACCAGGATCAGGATGGGGGCGATGAAGGCGAACTCGACGGCGGCGACACCGCGACGGTCGCGCAGGAAGGCAGCGAAGGTTCGGTTCATGACGGCTACTCCACAAGTTTGACCACGCCGCCGACCGGCAGCGGGCTCATGCCATAGGCGCTGCAATCGACGGCCAGGTTGGAATTACCGCTCCATTGGATGATACGGGCGACCACCTGGGTGCAGCCGTTGGCGCCCTGGAAATCGCCGATATAGGAGACGGTCTGGTTGGGGAAATAGATCGCGCCGGTCATGGCCGAGGCGGCCGATCCGTTGAGTGTGATCGAGGTCGAGGCGGAGTTCGACCGGCTGCCGAAGAACAACATGCCGGAATAGGTTCCGCTGGCCGGCGGCGTCAGGGTCAGGGTGGCGTTGCCGTTGAAGCTGACCGTCGCATTGTTGGCGAGATAAAAGGTGACGCCGCTGCCCGTGATGACGGCGTTGCCGTTGGCCTTAAGCGTGCCGCCGTCAATGATGTACGTGCCGGGTTTCAGGTTCACCGTGCCGTTGAGGTTCAGGCCCCCGCAATAGCGGCCGGGCTGCAGGGTATTGCCGTTGGAATTCTGGCAGTTGCCGCTGACTGTCGGCTCGGTGACGGCGCGGAAGGGGTCGGCGACCGGGGCCAGTTGCGTCATGGCGGATGAACAGGCCGTCTGGCTGACCGCGGCGTTGATGGAGACGTCGCCGGCCGTCATCAGGCACGGTACGGACAGGGTCGAGGCGCCCTGGCTGTAGATGGATGAAGACGAGATCGAGTCGGCCATCACGTTGCAGCCGACCAGCTTGATCGTCGAACTGCCGGAAAAATAAACGGCCTGGCTGGCGCTGGGATCCAGCGCCAGGATGCAGGCGTTGGCCGAACTGACATAGGTCGCGACGGCCCGGGCCTTCAGGACGACGGGTGAGGTGTCGAAGACTTGCGTGAAGAAGCGCTGCTCGGTCCGGGTCAGCAGGACCTCGCTGGAATTGGTGTTCTGGTAGCTGCCCGAAGCCGGCGGGGTGTTGAGCGTCAGTGTGTCCGAGGCGGTATCGAAACCGTTGTCGGTCGCGGCCGATTTTGCCGAGGCGAGCATGACGGCCGACGCCTTGCCGGCGCGGTTGTCCACGGCCGCCGCATAGGCCGCCGTGTCGGCCATCTGCTGGAGTTTCACCTGCTCGAAATACCAGGTTCCCGTTTCCACGCCGAAGGCGGCCCCGCCCAGAACGAGCGGCGTGCTGAGCGCAAAGATCGTGGCGACGTTGGCGGACCGGTTCGATAGAAATGATCGTGCCAAGGAAACTGCGATGGCGTACATGGCAGCCCTCCCAAACGGTTAACGCGCCACGTTAAGCACCGTGAGTTTTAGAAAAAATGAAGAGATGTTGTTAAGAAATCCGGCCTGTTTTTTAACGTAGTGACTGGCTACCTCACGCTTAACAAACCTTAACCATTGCGTTGCAATCTGGCGTCATGAGATTCGTTTTCGCCCTGCCCGCCCTGGTTTTATTGGCCGCGTGCTCGCCTAAACATGGCGGGCACGAAGAGGCCGCCGTCAGCGGCCCGGTCATCACGAAATGGACCTATGCCGGCGATACCGGGCCGGATCACTGGGCGCAACTGGGCGGCAAGGCCACGGTCTGCGGCACCGGCACCCGCCAGTCGCCGATCGACATAAACGGCGTGACGCGCCCCCAGACCTCGAAAATCGTACTGAGCTATAATTCCGTGCCGGCGACGATTCAGAATACCGGCAAGACCATTCGCATCACCCCGCAGGGTGCCGGCGACCTGGTGCTCGACGATGTCCACTACGCGCTGCAATATATCGAGTTCCACAGCCCCAGCGAACACGCCATCAATGGTCACCGCGCCACGCTGGAAAGCCAGTTCGTGCACGAGAGCGCCAAGGGCGACATGGTGATCGTATCGGTCCTGTACGATGTCGGCGTCGCCGATCCGATGCTGGGCTCGCTATGGACCTATCTGCCGACCGACCCAGGCAAGCCTATTCCCCTGCCCGACCTGCTGATCAACGCCCAGGACCTGCAGCCGCCGACCGAGGATTTCTATGCCTATTCGGGGTCGCTGACCACGCCGCCGTGCACGGAAGGCGTGACCTGGCTGGTCTATTCGTCGCCGCTCAGCATCAGCGCCGAACAGGCCGACGCCTTCGAGCGCCTGGTCGGGCCCAATGCCCGGCCGATGCAGCCGCGCCACGATCGCGATTTCCTGCATATCGCCGGCAGCTGACCTCCGGGGTTGCACCGGCCCCGGCTTGGTGCCACGGGGGCCGTCGCGCCCCGGGGCACTTCCGGTTCATGGAAGGGGTCGAACCCGCCTGGTTTCCGGACATATCCTGCCGTATCGGCCTCGATCAGGAATAGCCGGGACCGTAAGCCTTGAAGCCGGGACGTGCCTTCAATCTTTCGACATAGGCGTCCACCGCGGGTAAGGTCGGCCGCTCGACCGGCGTATTGAACCAGCGCATGACCGACAGGCCTATCGGGATATCAGCCAGCGAAAATGCCGCGCCGGCCACATGCCCGCCGGTACCGGCCAATTGACCGTCGAGGATGGTCATCATGCGGGTCCATTGGCGGATCGACCGGTCGATCATACCCGGATCGGTATGAAGCGGGGATTTGCGCACCAGGGCCTGGAAGGCATAGACCCATGCGGGATTGAGCTCGGACGCCTGCCAGTCGATCCACGCGTCGACGCGCGCCCGGGCTTTTGCCGCGTCCGGATAGAGGGCCTCGGCGCCCCGAGTGTTGCACAGGTAGCGGATGATGGCGTTCGACTCCCAAAGCACGAAATCGCCGTCTACCAGGACCGGAATTTGGGCGTTTGGATTGAGCGCCATGAAACCGGGTTCGGTGACGTCGCGAAACCCCGCGCCCCAGTCTTCGCGTTCCGGTTCGAAGTCCAGTTCCGTGCAGGTCCACAAGACCTTGCGGACGTTGAGAGAACTTACGCGGCCCAGGATCTTCATCATCTCCGTCCCTTCTGCCGTGCGTCGAGCACCATGACATTGGCTTGGTTGTCGGCGTCACGGATGTCGGCCAGATTGGTCTTGAACACTTTGTGATGTTTGAGGATCAGGTCTTCGGAGCGCCAGCCGCGGTCGGCCAGCTTTTCGTCGAGGTCGCGGTCGACAATGACATATTGCACCAGGACGCCCGGCGGCACCTGTTTGAGCACGCGCATGCGGTCGCCGGCCTTGAGGTTGGTGGCGTCGAGCACGGTGAAAATGCCGTTTTCCAGCCGGACGCGGACCAGGCCATGGATATAGGCCCAGGTCCTTGCCAGTTCGTCGGGGTGCTGGCCCTGTCCGTCCTCATGGCCGCCGAACAGCTGACGGCGGATATCGTCGCTGGAAATCACGTCCTGCGGCTTGTAGGTCTTGGCGCAATAGCTCGACTTTCCGCCGCCGGCCGGACCGATCAGCATGTGCAGCAGGACCTGCCCGGCGTGCCGGCTCTGGCGCGGCTCGTCAGGCGCGCATTGCAGGCAGACCAGGCCGAAGCTGCGCCACATGGCGACGACCTGCGGCCGGTCGTCGACCACCAGGAAGGGGTCGAAGCCGTCGTCGAGGATATGCTGCAGAAGCTCGGCCTTGACCACCGGGTCGGGACGGAAGTCGCCGCCCGCCCGCATGTAGATGCGGTCGTAGACAATGCCGGCAGCCGCCAGCCAGTCTCGGGTGACCTGGCGGTAGTCGCCCGTATCGGGACGCGCGGTCACGACCAGGACGGCGTCGATGAGGCCCTGGCCGCGCTGGGCCGCCAGTATCCGCGCCAGCCGTGCGACGGGCTCAATGACGGGATCGGCGTGCATGGCCGCGAAGAAAGCGCTCCAGTCCTTGTGCTCGCCCTCCAGATGATGGACGCGGTGCGCCACGTCTGCCAGGGTGCCGTCGATGTCGAATATGACCGCCCTCATGACGCCGCTCCGGCCAGGCCGTTGGGGATGACTTCGGCATGCATCCAATGGGTCTCCGTCTGGACGTGTTTTGGGCGGACCCACTTGCCAACGTTATGCGCGAAATCCCCGAAGGCGAAGGCGCCGGCATTGCGCACCACCAGGCCTTCCTGGTGGGCCGTGTCGAGCCCCGCTATCAGGTGTTCGATGACCGCATCGCTGTACGGCCCTTCATAGAGTACGGGCACCGGTTCGATCTCGAGCAGGCCGAACCAGTCAAGCGTATCGCGCCACGGCAGGCAGGTATTGTCGTTGATATCCCAGGCCGAAAAGCCGTAGAAGTACGACTTCAGCCCCTCGTAGCGGATCGAATGTTGTGCATAGAGGTTTTCGCCGCAGATTCGCAGGTGGCCGGGAATGTCGGCGCGCCGCGCCGACCAGAAGGCCTTGATCCAGTCGCGCGACGGATGGTGCCGCGAATCCAGCGACCGGGCATGATAATGGTGGCTGTAGAGGGTTGCGTTCTCTCCATCCAGCTTTTCGGTGACGACGACCTCCATGCCGCCGAAATGCCGGGTGCTCATGAGGATGCTGTCGTCGTTCGTACGCGAACGCGACTGGGGCAGATGCGGCGTGCTCGGATATTTTGTAGGACGGCCGTAGTCCATTGCCCCTCCCCCTCCTTTCACGGCGCTTTTAGGCCGGCGGCCGCCATGGACGCAACCGTCTGCGCCCGTTGCGGTATGGAATTGCCGTGCCTATTGTAATCTGGATACAGCGGCGGCCGGCGCCACGGACGGGCTGAGGGCCTTCCAGGCAGCGAGCGGCGCCCCGAGAAGAATGGCGGAGACCTGCGGCATGACCAGGCCCAGCAGCATGGCCAACTGTACCGTATGCGCCGGGGTGACGAAAGCGCTGAGCGAGGACATGTCGGGAATGCCGGTGGCGGCGCCATCGCCGAAGAGAACGGCAACCACGGCGCGGATGACGGTTTCGCCGAGATAGTCGACGATGCAGGCCAGGGCGAAGGCCATGACATAGCCGCCGGCCAGCGGCCAGAAAGAACCGCGTGTCAGGGGCACGCTGCCGAACAGGTCGACGCGGCGAAGGACGAAGCTCTGCGGGACATTGAGCGACAGCCGGACCTGGACGAAGCAGCCGGCAAGCGTGCCCAGGACCGACGCGACCCCGGTGAAGGCGGCGCCAAGGCCCAGCAGTCCCGCCAGGCTGATGACCGATACGGTCACCATGAAGGTCAACATCGCGGTCACGGCCATGACGGCCAGAACCTGCACTTCCCGGATGCCGAAACGCAGGTAGCCGAAGGGGTCTTCTCCGTCTTCCAGGCCCGCGCGACAGACGGCGCATGCCACGACCGCCTGTGTCAGAAGCCAGATCGGCGCGGCCGACAGCAGGCCTGTCAGCGCCTGAAGGGCGGCGGCTTCGTTGATGGTGTCCGGGGGATGCGCGCCCGCGCCGGACAACACCGGCAGGACCGGGCCGGCCGTGGCGACGAGGACCAGGGTGGCTATGCCATAGCCGAACAGGGTAACGATGCCCCACAAGGCGATCAGCTTCGGACGCGCCCGGATGAGGCGGAAACCTTCGAAGGCAAAATCGAGTTGCAGACCCATGCGCGGCGCCCTGTGCGAGTACGGAAGCTTAGGCCGGAATGGTTCCGTGGGCAACGGGCTTTCTCAGAAGACGGATTCGGCGGAGAGGCTGCGGCCTGACAGCAGCCGATAGGCTGCGGCCGGGGCGCCGAAAGTGATGGCCATCAGCAGCGGGGCCACGATGACGTTCCACAGTATGACATAGGCAAGGACGGCCGGGTCGCGCAGGACGGCCCCGATATCCGACACGGCGTCCATGACCCCGCCCACGGCAAGGGCGTTGCCGCTTTTGACGATGGCCAGGCCGGCGATGAAGATGCCGAAGCACAGGAAGCCGACCAGCGCGGCCATGACGAGCGCGATGATATAGCCGATCACCAGGGCCAGGCTGTTGCCTTCGGTGAGCTTCCACGAGCCGAACATATTGATGCGGCCTTCGGCAAAGCTTTGTGCCGGTGCCAGGCTCAGCCGGGCGCCGAACCAGAAGAAAACGGCGATGACGGCGCCGACCGACAGCGCCATGGCCAGCGTGCCGAGCGCCGGCGAAATGGCCGACAGGGCTACGGTCAGAATGCCGCCGGCGACCGAGCCTGCCAGGATGCAAACCAGGTACAGGCCCAGCATGATCAGGAAGAAAAGGATCGCGACGCCGAACTGACGGACTTCGTCTAGGCCGAAGCGAAGCCCGCCGAACGGCCCGGTCTTGCCCGCGACCGCCCGAAACACGGCGCAGGTCAGGAAGGCGTTTATAACGATGCTGAGCGGGATAAGCACGCCATAGGCCGGAAGAAGCCGCGTCAGGGCCGCCATCATGACGGCCATGTCGTGGCCGCGCGAGGCCGCCTCCAGGTCCTGAAGGGCCGTGCCCGCCATGGCCTGCATGATGGCCGTATTGGCCAGGTAGCCGGCCAGCGCCACAACGCCCCAGAAGGGGATGACGGCCGGCGACTGACGGATGATGCGGAAGCCTTCGAAAGCGAAGTCGATCGGCAGTTTTGCGGGGCGTTCGGTGATGGGCGTGTTCATGACGGATTCTCCGTCCTATTTTGCCCGCAGATCAACGATTTGCCTATAGGCCGACGAGAAGAATCCCGCCAACAGGGGAAAAATAACGAAGATGGCCAGGGCCTGCATGCCGGCGTGGACCGCCAGGCGTCCGGCGCCGCGCGGCATGGACGGCATGACGTGGTGGATGACCACGACCACGACCAGCGCCAGCGGCAGCACAAACAGGAAAATCCCCGCGAACAGCTTGAACACATTGCCCGAGCTGAGGCCGAGCGCATTCAGCGCGACGACCTTGCCTTGCGCGATCGTCGCCACGGGGGCAAGGCAGAAGCGGACGGCCAGGAAGACCAGGAAAATCCACGCGCCGATAATGTAGAGAATGAAGATCCAGTCGACGCCCTGGTGGCGGCAGAATACGGTCAAGAGGGCTTTCAGCGTGTTGGGCTCCTCGCCCGCCAGGCCGGACAGATTGAAGATAACCGCGAAGACGACGAAGATGGCGGCCGCGATCACCAGGTAGAACAGGCCGATCAGGACGGCGGAGCCAAGCAGACGGAGTTCCGGCGCGCCGAATTGCAGGCCAAGCGGCCCCAGGCCTTCCCTGCGCGCATCCCTGCCGAAAACGGCGACGCGATAGATGGCGCCCTGCGCCATCACCTTGAAGACGACGGTCAGAAGGCAAAAGACGATGAAGATCAACGGATGGAAGGCAAGCAGAAAGCCGCCGCCGTGGACGAAATGCATCAAGGCCGTGTGGCCGAAGCTGGTCAGGGCCCACAACAGCAGCAGGGGTGCGAATGCCGCACCGATCCCGGCGGGCATGGAGACAAACGCTGCCGACACGGCACGGCCGAGGGAGAAAGACGGCTTCGAACTCATGAAAAAAGGCCCACCCGATAATTTCGCCCGATCACACACATTTCGGGCCATTCACCTTTTAGAAACAATTTCTTTCCCTTTAAACGCTTATTTCGTCGCACCCTTCACATTTCCCCCCGGCTCTTGCTATAGCGCCACAGTGCGGCGGCGATGACGCTCACCGCCGGCTGTATTTTGGTTTGCGTACACATCTGGAGAGACGGTTTCGTGACACCCGTTCATGTCATTGGCGGCGGATTGGCCGGTTCGGAAGCTGCGTGGCAGCTGGCGCAGGCGGGCGTTCCCGTTGTCCTGCATGAGATGCGCGGCGTCAGAAAGACCGACGCGCACCAGACCGACGGGCTGGCTGAGCTGGTCTGTTCGAATTCCTTCCGCTCGGACGACTGGCAATTCAACGCCGTGGGCCTGCTGCACGAAGAGATGCGCCGGGCGAATTCGCTGATCCTAAAGTGCGCCGACAAGCACCAGGTGCCGGCGGGCGGCGCCCTGGCCGTAGACCGCGAGGGCTTTTCCCGGGCCGTAACAAAGGCGCTGGAGGAGCATCCGCTGGTCACCATCGTGCGCGAGGAAGTGACCTCGCTGATGGACAAGCCATGGAGCAATATCGTCTGCGCCACAGGGCCCTTGACGTCCGAAGCCCTGTCGAAAGTGGTGCTTGAGCTTGGCGGCGAAGGCCACCTCTCCTTCTTCGACGCCATCGCGCCGATCGTCCATGCCGACTCGATCGACATGTCGAAGGCGTGGAAGCAGTCGCGCTATGACAAGGAAGGCCCGGGCGGCGACGCAGCGGCCTATATCAACTGCCCGATGGACAAGGACCAGTACGAGGCCTTTATCGACGCCCTGCTGAGCGGTCCCAAGGCCGAGTTCAAGGACTGGGAGCATGTCCCCTATTTCGACGGCTGCCTGCCGATAGAGGTCATGGCCGAGCGCGGGCGCGAGACGTTGCGCTATGGCCCGATGAAGCCGGTCGGCCTGACCAACCCGCACAATCCGACCGTGAAGGCGCACGCCATCATCCAGCTGCGCCAGGACAATGCCCTGGGCACGCTCTACAATATGGTCGGCTTCCAGACCAAGCTGAAGCACGGCGCCCAGGCCGACGTCTTCCGTATGATTCCGGGGCTGGAAAATGCCCAGTTCGCGCGGCTGGGGGGCTTGCACCGCAATACCTTCATCCAGTCGCCCAAGCTGCTGGACCGGCAACTAAGGATGAAGGCCGTTTATCCCGAAAAATCAATCCGTTTCGCTGGTCAGGTCACCGGCGTCGAAGGCTATGTCGAAAGCGCGGCCATCGGTCTGCTGGCCGGCCGGTTCGCGGCCGCGGAAGCCAGGGGCACGACCTTGCCGGAGCCGCCGGAAACGACGGCGCTGGGCGCGCTGATCAACCACATCACGGTCGGCCACCTCGAAGGCGGCGCCTTTCAGCCGATGAATATCAATTACGGCCTGCTGCCGCCGATGGAGGCGCCGAAAAAGGATGATGACGGCGTCAAGATACCGCTGAAGGAACGCGGCCGCGCCAAGAAACGCCTGATGAGCCTTAGGGCATTAAATGACCTTAATTCGTGGCTAGAGCCGCACAAGACGATGGTTTCTGCGGAATAGAGGGATGCGTGCGATGACTTGGCGCCGGGGGGCGGCCGCTGTTCTGGCCGGAGTATTGATGGCGTTGTCCGGGTGCGCCGAAAGGACCACCACCGTCTATGTGCCTGTGGCGCCGAAGGCGACGCCCAGCTCGTTGGTGCCGCAGCCGGTGATCCTGTTCAACCGCACGAAGCAAGGGCGCAAGCTCTTCACGCTCAATGAGGAATTCCCCTACTGCGATCCGGTGACGGGCTACGTCATCGTCGTGCCCAAGTGGTACGTGACCGATTTCGCCTCGGTGCCGTGGTACGGCCAGGGCGTGATCGACCCCCAGGGGCCGACGGCGCGCGCCGCCATCATCCACGACTGGCTCTATACGATCGGCCAGCCGGGCATGCGCCTGCAGGCCGACGACATCTTCTATCGCGCCATGATCGCCTTCGGGGTCGACGAATTCCATACGGGCATTGCCTATAATGCCGTACGCGCCGGTGGCGAAGGCGGCTATGGCCTCAAGGGAGACTGGATGTTCATCGATCCCGCCCGGCCCGATGTCATGCAGCCGGCGCCCTTCGCCAAGCCGGTTTCGGGCGCTGTGCGCATCATGCCCGGGTGCCGGGGCTTCAGGGAATTGATCCTCAGCGGCTGGAAGGCCTATCCGGACAAGGTGCTGCTGCCGCCGCCGCCGCCGCCGGTGACGACGACCAAGATGCCCTATGACGACCTGATGAAGAAGCTGCCCTGGAAGAAGAAGTAGGCGCCGTTTCCTCCTCCCCACGCTTCGCGCAGGGAGGAGACATAGGTCACAGCCCGAGATCGCTCAGGCCCGGATGATCGTCGGGGCGGCGGCCGGTTTCGCCCCGTTTCCAGCGGAACAGCCTGTCAGATTCGGCGATGGCGAGGTCGTTGATGCTGGCCAGCCGCCGCCGCATCAGGCCGTCGTCGTCGAATTCCCAGTTTTCGTTGCCATAGGCGCGGAACCACTGGCCGGCTTCGTCGTGATATTCATAGGCGAAGCGAACCGCGATCCGGCGGCCGGCAAAGGCCCACAGTTCCTTGATCAGGCGATAGTCGTGTTCCTTTTGCCATTTGGCAGTCAGGAACCGCTCGATTTCGGCGCGGCCCGTGATGAACTGGCTGCGGTTGCGCCAGCGGCTGTCTGGCGTGTAAGCCAGCGCCACTCTTGCCGGGTCGCGGCTGTTCCACGCGTCTTCGGCCAGCCGGATCTTAAGGATTGCGCCGGCCGTATCGAAGGGCGGCAAGGGCGGACGGCTCATGGCTTCTTCTTTCAGGCTGCGGCGGCGCTGACGACGGGGAAGTCGATCTCGGTGCTGGCGACGCTGTTGAGATAGTTGGTCCAGGCGTTCAGCGCGACGTGCTGGACGATTTCGATGATCTGGGCATCGTCATAGCCCGCTGCGCGGACCGAGGCCATGTCATTGTCTGCGATATGGCCGCGATTGCGGGCGACGGTGGCCCCGAACCGCACGGCTGCATCGGCCTTCGGGTCGTTGGACGCGCCATGGCGGTTGGCGGTCATTTCAGCGTCATCGAGCTTCGCGACGGTCTTGCCGAGGTAGGTGTGGGCCGACAGGCAATAGTCGCAACCGTTGATCTGCGCGACCGCCAGGGCGATGCGCTCGCGCGTGGCGGCGGGAAGCGTGCCTTTGGACAGTGCCCCCATCATGCCGAGATAGCCTTCCAGGGCGGCGGGACTGAGGGCCACGGTGCGGAATAGATTCGGCACCACGCCCAGTTGCCGGTTGACGGCTTCGAGCAGCGGCTGCGCGGCGGCGGGGGCATCGGCGACAGTGGCGGGAGCGGAAATGCGCGGCATTTGGAAAATCCTTTCTGAACAGGCCCTAATGGCCATGCCGCATCCTATCTGTTTCCAATTTTCGAAATAGATGGCACAATGTGAAACCTAGTTTCCAATATTTGGAAGGATAAATGGACCGCCTCGATTCGATGCAGACCCTGCTGGAGGTCGTGCGCGCCGGCAGCCTGTCGGCCGCCGGCCGGACCCTGCGCATGCCGCTCGCCAGTGTCAGCCGGCGGATTTCCGAGCTGGAAAGCCATCTCGGGGCGCAACTGTTCACGCGGACGGGCCGGCGCCTCACGCTTACGCCGGCCGGGGAAACCTATGTGCGGGCCTGCCAGCGCATCGTCGACGAGATCGCCGAGGCGGAGCGCGCGGTTTCCGGCGAATATATGGTGCCGAAGGGCAGCCTTAACGTCACGGCACCGGTGGCGTTCGGGCGGATGCATCTCCTGCCGGTGACCACCGGTTTTCTAAAGGCCTACCCTCTGGTCGACATGAGACTGCTGTTCACCGAACAGCCTCTGAGCCTGGTCGAGGAGCAGATCGATATAGCCTTGCGCATAGGGCCTCTGACCGACAGCCAGTTGCACGCGCGGCCCGTTGGAGAGGTCCGCCGCGTCGTGTGCGCCAGTCCGGAGTATCTCGGCGAACGCGGAACGCCGGGTGAGCCGGGCGACCTGGCCGGGCACGACTGCGTGACGCTGCAGACGATCACGTCCGTCAGGACATGGCCGTTCCGGAACGCGCGGCGCGACATCACGCAGCCTGTCCGCACGCGCCTGGCGACCAATACCACGCAGTCGGCGGTCGATGCCGCGGTGGCGGGCATCGGCCTGACCCAGGTCCTGCACTATCAGGTGGCGGATGAACTGAGAGATGGCCGTCTGCGCCTCGTTCTGGAGGGGCACGAGCCGGCGCCGTGGCCGATCCACCTGGTCCATGTGGCGCAAGGGCCCCTGCCCCAGAAGGTCCGGGCCTATCTCGACTGGGCGACGCCACGGCTGAAGGACAGGATCAGGGCGGCACTGACGGGCGTTTAAATCCGTCCGGTCACGAACGCCCAGAAGAGCTTCAGGCGCCGGGACAGCGGTCCGCGCACACGGCCGGCCCAAAGGTCGCCCGCCAGCGCGGCCGGAAGGGCCAGCGGCATCAGGCTGGTCGGCAGCGTCCTGGCCGCCTTCGCCGCATCGCGATAAAGGTGGCCGCCTTCCGCGTCGCCGGCCTCCGGCAAACGTCCGCTCCGCTTCAACCGGGCAAGGCCGGAAAACCGCGCGGGATCGGCCAATGCCGACGGATCGGCGGCCGGATCGAGAATGCGGGCCGCCAGCCTGGCCGCCAGCCCCTCGCCCGCATCCACGATCGCGAGCGCGGTCCTGACGTCTAGCGGGCCGGCGTCGAGCAACGGCATCTGGCCTTCTATCAGCGCCAGGAAATCGTCAGCGGGCAGGCCATATTGCCCGACGATGCGCTGCAGGGCTTCGCTCAAGGGATGATAACGGGGCGTCTTGCCGTCGCGGATCTCCTCGATGGCTTCATACCACCAGCGCATGCGGATCTCGCCCAGCATGGGCTCGCTGACCCGGCCGGGAATATCGCGCAGGGTTTCTAGCAGGGCGTGGATGGCCAGAACGTCGGCGCGCTTTTGAGGGTCGCCGATAAATGTAAAAGCGAGCCGCAGGTCTTCCGACCGCGGCTCGCATTCGTTGACGGAAGACGATGCCGTCACGGCAGTTCTTTAGGCTTCTTGCTGCCCTTGAAGCCGCCCATGTCGATGATTTCCGCGTCTTCGTCGGTACGGTTGATGCCCCAGATCAGGATGATCGGCAGGGCGACGTAGATCGACGAATAGGTGCCGACGAAGATGCCGAACACCATGGCGAAGACCAGCGGGAACAGGGCCGGGCCGCCAAGGAACAGCATGCCGGCCAGGGCCAGGATGGCGGTCGAGCCGGTGATGATGGTCCGCGACAACCGCTCGTTTTCCGACAGGTTGATGATGTCGGCCAGCGGGGTCTTCTTGAATTTGCGCAGGTTTTCACGCAACCGGTCGAAGGTGATGACCTTTTCGTTCATCGAATAGCCGATGACGGTGAGCAGCGCGGCGATCGAGGTCATGGAGAATTCGATCTGCAACAGGCCCATGATGCCGATGGTCAGCACGACGTCGTGCAGCACGGCGATGACCGCGCCGGCGCCGAACTGCAGGCCCGACGGAAAGCGGAACCAGATGTAGAGCAGCATCAGGCCCAGCGCCGCCCCGAGCGCGATGAGGCCCGAGCGCATCAGTTCGCCCGATACCTTGGGACCGACGACTTCGGTGCGCTTGAAGGTCATGCCCGGGAAGGCCTGGGCCAGCTTGGTCTTGATGGCTTCGACGCGTTCGTTGTCGTTGTCGCCCTTGACTTCCGGCAGCTTGAACTTGACGACGGCGTCGCGATCGCTGCCGAAGGGCTGGACGGTTGCGTCCTCGGCGCCGAAATTCTTCATGTCGGCGCGCAGTTGCGCGGTCGGCATCGGGCCTGGGGTCTGGACTTCGAGGACGTTGCCGCCGGCGAAGTCGGTGCCGAGGTTCAGTCCCATGGTAAAGAGCACGGCGATGGTGCCGAGCACGGCGAGACCCGAAACGACCGCCGCCACCGGTGCATATTTGGTGAAGCGGAAATGGAACTCGGTCGGCAGGTTTTTAATGAGGGGCCATTGCATGGGCGTGTACTCTTAGATCGGGAGTTTCTTCGGCTTGGTGGCCTTGTACCACCAGCCGAGCAGGACCTGGCTGACCAGGATGGCCGTGAAGACGGAGGTGAACACGCCGATGGCCAGCGTCCAGGCGAAGCCCTTCACCGGACCGGCGCCGAAGGCGAACATGATCAGGGCCGAGATCAGCGAGGTGATGTTGGCGTCCAGGATCGACACGATAGCGCGGTTGAAGCCCATGTCCATGGCCGCAACGACCTTGTGCCCCAGCCGCTCTTCGTCGCGGATACGTTCGTAGATCAGCACGTTGGCGTCGACGGCCACGGCCAGGCTGAGGATCAGGCCCGCCACGCCCGGAAGCGTCAGGGTAGCCTGGAAGACGGTCATGGCCGCAAGGATCAGCAGCAGGTTGACCACCAGCGCCACGACGGCGGCGCCGCCGAAAACGATGCCGTAGGCCAGAACCATGAAGGCGACGATGACGAGGAAGCCGATGATGGTCGAGTTGATGCCGGCCTGGACTGCGTCCTTGCCGAGTTCGGCGCCGACCGTCCGTTGCTGGACGATATTGAGCTGGGCCGGCAGGGCGCCGCTCTTCAGCACGTTGACCAGTTCCGACGCTTCCTGGGGCGTGAAGCTGCCGGTGATCTGGCCGCTGCCCGTGATGATCGGCTCATGGATGCTGGGCGCCGACATGACGACGCCGTCGAGGATGATGGCGAAGCGCTGGCCGGTGTAGCGGGTGGTCGCCTCACCGAACGCCTTGGTGCCGGCGCCGTCGAAACGGAATTCGATGGCCGGGCGCTGGTACTGGTCGGTGCCCATGCTGGCATTGGTCAGGTTGCCGCCGGTCACCAGAACGCGCGAGCGTACGGCCAGCTTGCCATTCGGGCCCTGTTCGGGGTCCGGCAGCAGTTCGGACCCCGGCGGGATGCGGCCGGCCGCGATGTCCGCCGGGGTGACGGTGCCGTCGACCATCTGGAAGGTCAGCTTGGCGGTCCGGCCGATGACGCGCTTAAGCTGCTCTGGGTCGCTTTCGCCCGGGGCTTCGACCACGATGCGGTTCGAACCCTGGCGGAGGATCGACGGTTCCTTGGTGCCGAGCGAGTCGACGCGCTTGCGGATGACTTCGATCGAGGTGTCGACCGCGCTGGCGGCGGCTTCGCGCTGGCCTTCCGGATTCTGGGCCAGGGTGATCGTCTGGTTGGCGTCGCGCGATACGATCAGGTCCTTGGCGCCGGGATTTTTCGGCAGCGGCGTGGCCAGCTTCGACAGGATGCCGAACGCCTTGTCGACATTGGCGGCATCGTTGATGCGGACCGTTACGGTCGTGCCCTGGACAGCCAGGTTGCCGAACAGGATGTTTTCGTCCTTCAGGCGCGCGCTGACGTCTTCCATCAGCTTGGCGGCCTTGTCCTTCATCAGCCCGTCGGTGTCGACCTCGAGCAGCAGGTAGGAACCGCCCTGCAGGTCGAGACCGAGGTTGAGGGTCTGCGTCGGGAAGAAGCCCTTTACGCTATCCCGCATCGCCGGCGGCATGAAGTTGGCGGCGGAAAAAAGGATGCCGAGAAGGACGGCGGCGATGACCAGCCCTACCTTCCAGCGGGATAAGTTTATCATGTTCTGTCAGCCTGATTGGGACGAAAAACGGCCCGGAGCCGTTAAAGACACCGGGCCGAATGTACTATTATGCGACCTTGTCGTTGGCCGGGGCGGGTTCGCCCTTGGCGCGGACGTCGGTGATCATGGCCTTGACGACGCGGACATTCACGCCCGTGGCGATTTCGACCATCACTTCGGTCTCCTCGACCCGCGTGACCTTGCCGATCATGCCCGAGGTCAGGACCACCGTGTCGTTGCGCTTGATCGCCGCCAACATCGCCTTGTGCTTCTTGGCTTGGGCCTGCTGCGGGCGGATCATGAAGAAATACATTATGGCGATGAAGCCGATCAGCAGCGGCAGCATGGAGAGGAAATCGCCGCCGGGGGCGGCGGCGCCGGCTGTCTGAGCGAAGGCGGGGGTAGCGAACACGAGCGAGTCTCCCGGTTAGGTTCTGGGTGGGCGGGGAGATAACACCGTCAAGCACCCCTGCCCGGAAAAAAACGTGTGCCATACATAGGCACAAAAAAAAGAAGGTCAACTTTGTTTGTTAAAGACGGCGGAGCCGCCATTATTGCTCCTCCCCATCGCAAGATGGGGAGGTGGATCACCCGGAGCTTTGGCGGAGGGGGCGAAGCTAAAGGAAGATACCCCTCCCCCCTTCGGGGTCCCCCTCCCCATTTTCAACGGGGAGGAGATTTTTCTCTCACGGCAGCACAAGCGTCGGGTCGATCGGGCGGGCGATGTCGGTCGACGGCGTGTAGCGCACTTCGAAGTGCAGTTGCGGGCGGTCGATGACGCCCGACTGGCCGACATGGCCGATGATCTCCCCCTTGGTTATCTTCTGGTTGTTCTTCACCGTCATGTTCGAAAGGTGCGAATAGCCGGTGTACCAGCCGTTGGGGTGCTTGATATAGACCGTGTTGCCCAGTTCCTTGACCTGGTCGCCTTCGTAGACGACGACGCCGTCGGACGCGGCGCGGACCTCGGTGCCTTCCTCGGCGGCAATATTGATTCCGTCATTGCGCACATTGGGCGCCAGCTGGCCGAACGGCACCAGGATCTTGCCGCGCACCGGCCAGACGAACAGCCCCTTGCCCATCTGGGCCAGTTGCGGGTTACTGGGGAAACCGGCCTGAGCCGCCGGCTGGGGGGTCGTGGCAGGCTTCGAGGCCGGCGCCGTCACGGCAGGCCTGGCCGCGGGCGGCGTTTGCGGGGCGGCAGCCGTTTCCCGCGGCGCCGGAGCCGCCGGCTTCGCCGGTACGGCGGGTT
>CAKZJB010000043.1 GCA_936940865.1 uncultured Asticcacaulis sp.
AAGGAATTAAACGACTAAACTCCCTTCCTTCCCTGTTTACGGGGAAGGTGGCTGGGTCGGCGTCAAGCCGATCCAGACGGAAGGGGGGATACAGCCCGTAGCCAAAAGCGCTTGCGCTGTTACTTGTATTTATACCGGCCTTCGGGCACCGAGCTTACATCATGCGCCATACCTTTGCCTGCATCGACGGCCACACCGCCGGAAACCCCGTCCGCCTTATCACCGGCGGCGCCCCCCTGTTGCGCGGCAATTCCATGAGCGAGCGCCGCCAGGACTTCCTGCAACGCTTCGACTGGATCCGCACCGGCCTGTGTTTCGAGCCGCGCGGCCACGACATGATGTCGGGCGGCTTTCTCTACCCGCCGACGCGCGAGGACACCGACGCCGGCATCCTGTTCATCGAGACCTCGGGCTGCCTCCCCATGTGCGGCCACGGCACGATCGGCATCGTCACCTTCGCGCTGGAAAACGGCCTGGTCACGCCCCGCACTCCGGGCAAGCTCAAGCTGGAAGTCCCGGCCGGCATCATCGATATCGACTATACGTCCGAAGGCAACCGCGTCACCTCGGTCAAGATCACCAATATTCCGTCGTACCTGGCCATGACCGGCATCCAGATCGAGGTGCCGGGCTTCGGCCCGCTGACGCTCGACGTATCGTACGGCGGCAACTACTACGCCATCATCGAACCGCAAGGTCCGTATACCGGTCTCGACGATCTGGGCGCCGCGCGGATCATCGAGCTGTCGCGCGCCATCCGCCAACGGGTCCGCGACGTCTACGAACCCGTCCATCCGCTCAACCCGACCATCCGCGGCGTAAGCCACGTCCTGTGGGCCGACAAGCCGAAGCATGAAGGCGCCCACGGCCGCAACGCCGTCTTCTACGGCGAACGCGCCATCGACCGCTCGCCCTGCGGCACCGGCACCTCGGCGCGCCTGGCGCACCTTTTCGCCACCGGCCGGCTCAAGGTCGGCGACCGCTTCGTCCACGAAAGTTACATCTGCAGCCGCTTCACCGGCCGCGTTGAGGCCGAGGTCGACATCGCCGGCGTCAAGGGCATCATCCCCTCGATCGAGGGCTCGGCGATTTCGACCGGATTCAACACCATATGGATCGATCGCGAAGACCAGTTCTGGCAGGGCTTCCAGGTTTTGTGAATTTTATGCGGAAGGCAGGCCGTCGGGCTTGCCTTTTCGTTATAAAGACCGTTAATTTGTATACGTTATAACTCGACTCTCATTGAATCGGGGCGCTCTCCCCACCCATTCAGTCAAAGGGTATCGCATGGGCCTGGTCGTTCAGACGCTCTCCGAACAAATCTTCACGCTCGTCCGCGACCGGATCATTTCCGGCCGCCTGGCGTCCGACACGCCGATCCGCCAGGACGCCCTGGCGGCCGAACTGGGCGTCAGCAAGATTCCCCTGCGTGAAGCCCTGGCGCGTCTTGAACAGGAAGGCCTTCTGCTGTCCCAGGCGAATCGCGGCTTTTTCGTCCGGCCCCTGAGCGCCGAAGAGGCCGAGGAGGTCTTCGCCCTTCGTCTCAAGCTCGAACCCGATGCCGTCGGCGAGGCGTCCGAGGTGGCAACCGACGAAGACAAGGCCACGGCCCGGGCGGCCCTGGACGCGCTCGACAAGGCGGCCGTGTCGGACAAGGCGGCTGTCGGCAAGCTCAACCGCGCCTTCCACATGTCGCTGGTGCGGCCGCTGGGCCACCCTCTGACGACGCAGATCATCGAGCGCCTCAACATCATTTCCGAGCGCTATGTCGGCAAGCACCTCGAGCCCGCGGGCCGCGACGACCGCGCGCACAAGGAACACCTGGCCATGCTGGAACTATGGTCGCAGGGCAAGCGGATCGAAGTCGCGGGCATGATGTACGATCACATCGAATCGACGCTGGAAGACCTGCGCCGCGAATTCAGGGGTTGAAGCGCTGTCGCCAAAATGAAAAAGGCCGGGTGGAAACCCGGCCTTTTTGTTTGGCTATCTGGCCTTGCGCAGCCGGCTGTTCCAACGCCCGTAGGCGAAGTAGAAGCAGAGCCCGATCGCCATCCAGATCAGGGTGAAGATCTGGCTTTCCTTGGGCAGGCTCGAAAAGATGAAGATGCAGCCGGCGATCGCCAGCCCGCCGGTCAGCCAGAACACCGGGGTCTTGAAGACGCGTTGCAGTTCGGGCTTCCTGATGCGCAGCACGATCATGGAAACACTGACGGCGACGAAGGCGATCAGCGTGCCGGCATTCGACAGCTCGGCGATCTTTTTCAGCGGCACGAAGCCGGCAAAGATCGCGACGAAGATGCCGGTCAGAAGCGTGATCAGGGCCGGCGAGCCCTTGGCATTGACCCTGGCGACGACCGACGGCAACAGGCCGTCGCGCGCCATGACGAAGAAGATGCGGCTCTGGCCGTACATCATGACCAGGATCACCGACGGCAGGGCGACGATGGCCGCACCGCCGACCAGGCTGGCGACCAGCGGATAACCGAGGCTGCGCAGGACATGCGGCAGCGGCTCGCCGCTGTCGGCGATTTCCTTGAACGGCAAGGCGCCCACGGCGACCGCCGCCACCAGCATGTAGATGATCGTCGACAGGGCCATGGAACCTATGATGCCGACCGTCAGGTCGCGGCCGGGGTTCTTGGCTTCTTCGGCCGAGGTCGACACGGCGTCGAAGCCGAAGAAGGCGAAGAAGACGACGGCCGCCGCGGCCATCACGCCCGACTTTTCGCCGTTGGTTTCGTGCGCCAGGAAGCCGAACGGCATGAAGGGGTCGTAGTGGCCGGCCTGGACGGCCGGCAGGCCCAGCACGACGAAGGCCCCCAGCGCCACGATCTTGATGATGACCAGCAGGATGTTCAGGGTCGCGCTTTCGCGCGCGCCGATCAGCAGCAGCCCCATGACCGCAAGCGACACGAAGACCGCCGGCAGGTTGACGATGCCGCCGGCCGCCGGGCCGTTCAACAGCGCGGCCGGCAGATGCAGGCCGATCCCCTGCTCCAGCCACCCGACCAGGTGGGCCGACCAGCCGACCGCCACGGTCGAGCAGGCCAGGCTGTATTCCAGGATCAGCGCCCAGCCGACGATCCAGGCCAGGATCTCGCCGAGCGCCGAATAGGTATAGGTATAGGCCGAGCCTGCCGTGGGGATCAGGGTCGACATTTCCGTATAGGCCAAGGCCGCGCAGGCGCAGACGATGCCGCACAGGGCAAAGGACAGGATCACGCCCGGCCCCGCCAGGCCCGCGCCGACGCCGGTCAGCGTATAGATGCCGGTGCCGATGATGCCGCCGATGCCCAGCGCCATCAGGTGCGGCCAGCTCAGCGTCTTGGCCAGGGCCTTTCCGTCTTCATTGGCCTGGGTCAGAGGCTTTAGCGGTCCGAATACTCCCATACAGGTCCCCTTAGTTTGCGGTTGGCGCGAGCACGACCGTCGTTGGTGTCGCCGACAGGGTCACCGCATAAGCGCCCTTGTCGCGAGTTACATTTGAAACCAATTTATAGGCACGTCCCCTGGCCGTTGTCACGGCGAAGTTGACATAGGCGGTGGGCGTATGCGCATCCGCCGGATCGAGCGTCAGATCTACCCGGCCCGACTTCGGATCATAGGCCACGGCCTGCACCTTGCCCGCATCGAGCGTCAGCCACAAGCCCGCCGGCGCGATGAAGACGCGGGTGCGCGCGCTGTCCTTCGGCGCCATGACGACGCGGCCGCCCCTGGTTTCGACATTGCCGCCGAAGCCGATCCAGCCGAATTTCGGGTGATCGACCAGGTAGGAGGCGACGCTGTAGGCATGGGCGAAGAAGCTCATGCCATAGTCGCCGCTGATGGCGTCGAAATGCATGGCGTCGGGGAAGGAATGGAAGGCGGCCGAGCCGAAGCCGTCGGCATCGACATTGGTCAGGCTGCCCATCAGCCCGCCATAGCCGACCTGCAAGAGATGGAAGTCCGACGGATCGTCGCGGTACGATTCGAACAGAGGGATGGCGTTGTTGGAAGAGCCGTAGTGATGCAGCTGGCGCTCGATGCGCGACTGCTTGCCGGCGTAGAGGAAGTCCCAGAAGCGCCGCGCCGAACCGTTATACCCCCAGTGCGGGATCGCCGGATCGTAGGCCAGGATGACTTCGCGCGTCGCCGTCGCCTTGTCGTCATGGTGGAAGTATTTCATCCAGTCGTAGACTTCCGACTGGCCGGTCGAATCCCACGGCATTTCCGAGCCGAAGGGATAGGGCTCTTTCGCCCACTGGTCGGCGCGGCCCTTCATCAGGCCTTCGATCGTGGTGGCGTCGTCGTTCCAGCCCTCGCGCTTCAGGTCGTTCAGGATGGCGACAAAGACATTGCCCTCCATCTGGCCGAACTGGGTGTAATAGGGCGCGTCGCGCATCATCGCCTTGATGGTGCCGGAGGCGCGCGTCAGATAGGTCTGCCAGGTGCCTTGCGTCGCCAGGCCGTCGTGATAGCGCGCGACGCGGTAGAGGCTCCACCAGGCGGCGGCGGCGTGGACGTAGTTGAACGACCGGCCAAGGTCGTCCGCGCCCTCCTTGCTCCACGACGTCCAGGTCGACCAGTCCTTCTTCGGGTCGTAGGTGCCAGCCGGCATGTTTTTCGGATCGTAGTAGAAGATGCTCTTGTGCACCCCGTACTGGTGCTCGCCCTCGGACACCTGGATCTTGCCCCACAGGGTCTGGTTGGCGAAGGTCTCGACCTTGTTCATTTCGTCCGGGGTCGGATTGTCCAGCTCCTTCATGGCGGCGGCCAGCCACGACCCTGCCCCGCCCTCGTCGCTCAAGCCCGATACCCAGACGCGCGGATCGTCGGTGACGATTGTCTTTTCGTCGCGGTCGTAGGTCATGATCGACGGGCCACGATGAAACGGGTCGTTGGGGTCGTCGAACCACTGTTTCGTCGTCAGGAACCTGCCCATGTCGGCCACGACCTCAGCTTCGGGCCTGGTGACGAGGTAGTGGACGGTCTGCACGCTGCCGTCGGCGTAGGTGATGGTGACGCGCGCCCGGCCATCGGTCTTGCCGGTCAGGGTGTAGCGTTGCCAGCCGTTTTTCGGCGCGGCCTTTACGATATCGAGCGCGCCCGCCGGATAGACAGCGATCTTTCTAACCGCCGACGGGCTTTTGAGGAACAGGTCGGCCGGCATGTCGGTCGGCACGACATAGCCCGGCACGCCGACCGCGACGGGACGGCCGTTGGCGGCCAGGGTATCCTCGATGGCACGAA
Organism: uncultured Asticcacaulis sp.; assembly: GCA_936940865.1. GTDB lineage: Bacteria > Pseudomonadota > Alphaproteobacteria > Caulobacterales > Caulobacteraceae > Asticcacaulis. The sequence goes on from CAKZJB010000043.1 coordinate 5,233, forward strand.
CCGACGGCGACAGCACGAACCGCAGGCCGATGGTGCGAGTCTCGCCCGGCTTCAAGATCAGACTCGACGTCTCGTTCCACTGCTGGACGCCCTTCCAGTCGGTGTCGGCAAAGCCCTTCGACGCCACCATCCAGTCGTAGAAACCCTCGAACACCATGCCGCGCCGCATCGGGTCGTTATAGATGACGGGCGAATGGTCCCAGCGATTGGTCTTGTCGAGGATCGGCTTATAAAGCTCGAACGGCGTGTTCTTTTCCGGCAGGACCAGCAGCGCCGGGCCGTGGCCGTTCAGCCGCGTGACCTGCAGATAGCCGGCGTCGCGCCCGACATAGGGATCGTAGAACGACGCCTGTTCGTGCGCCTGCTCCAGCGTCCGGTCGGCGATGATGTTGTCGAAGATCATGGGCAGGCCGAGGCCGCCGATCTCGATCGCCGTCTTGCCGGGGTTCGACAGCGTAAAGCGCAAGGTCAGCTGGCCGTGGTCGACGGCCCAGACGCGGCGCACGGTCAGCGGAATGCCGTTCAGGCTGGGCGTGATGTCGGCGGCGGCGAGCGCGCCCCTGAGGTTCAATACCTTGACCGGCGCGCGCTTGAAGGCGCTGGAATAGTCGCTCCAGGCATCTGCGCCGACAGCGCGGACGCGCAGGTCGATATCGCCCAGGCGATAGCAGCCATCGTTGAGGCGCTGGGTGAACCGGCCTGACGGCGCGAAGTCGAACCCGCCCTGCCCCTTGGGCTGGAGCGCCACCAGGGTCTGGGACGAGTCCTGCAGGCCCACGGTAAAGCCCGCGGCGTCATAATAGTCGATCCTGGCGTCCGGGCTGTTCCACGGCGTGTCGGCGGCATGGGCCGCGCCGGACAATCCGGCCAGGAAAAGAACGGCGAAAAAAGAGGTTTGCAGCCTGGGCATCCGAAAATCCTGAACGGCCCCCTAAAGGCCAAAAGAAAAGCGATCCGCCGGCGCCAGCCTAAGGGCGCCGGGCGGATCGAAAGTCTTTCCGGAGGCGGTGCCGGCGCCAGGGAGGCCCGCCGGTCCATGCACTCCGGAGCGCGCAACGCAAACTGGATCGAAAGGCCGGATAAATCCGCTTCCGATACGGTTTACGCTGTCCCCAAGGGTAGAGAACAGCGACAGGGCGACTGTACACGTCCCGTATTGACCGTCAATATAAATTATACGATCCTGGGCTCAGATCATTGATGAGGAACCGCCCATGTCCCGGAAATCCGTCCTTCGCGCCGCCCTGCCGCTCGCCTGTTTGGTGGCCATGACAGCCCTGCCAGCGCGCGCGGCGCCGCCCACCGGCGGCTGGATCTTCGACGGCGGCCCCGACTTTCCGGGCTTTACCCGCGTCCAGGTGCACAAGGACCACGGCAAGTATACGGGCACGGTGACCTCTCATTGGTACGGAGATCTGAAGATGGATGACGTGCGCGTCGACGGCGACACGCTCATTTTCCATCTGTTCAACGGCAATCCGCGCGTAACCGAAACCGATATCGTGCTGAAGGGCGACGCCAAGGCCGTGCGCATGACGGGCAAGCTGTGGTACGCGGATTTCGATATCCAGGCGCACAGGGCGGACGCGAAAGCCTTGAAAGTCCTCGATTTTCCGGCCTACCCGCTACCGCCGCGCCGCGTGGTGACACCGACGGCCCGTGCCGAGACCCCTCCCATGGGCTGGAATTCGTGGAACAGGTTCGCCACCGATATCGACGACAGGACGGTGCGCGAAATCGCCGACGCCATGGTGACGTCGGGCCTGCGCGATGCCGGCTATGTCTATATCAATATCGACGACGGCTGGCAGGGCAGCCGCGACAAGGCGGGCGTGTTGCAGCCCAATACCAAGTTTCCCGACATGAAGGCGCTGGCCGATTACGTCCACGCCAGGGGATTGAAGCTCGGCATCTACAGTTCGCCGGGGCCGAAAAGCTGCGCGGGCTATGAGGGCTCATACGGCCACATCGAGCAGGACGCGAAGACCTTCGCGGACTGGGGAATCGACTACCTGAAATACGACCTGTGCTCGGGGGAAGCCTTCTACCATACAGCTGAGACCGTCTACGCCGTCTATCAGCAGATGGCCGAGGCGATCGCGCAGACCAGGCGCCCGATGATCTTTTCCCTTTGCGAATACGGCCGTTTCGACGTCGGTTCCTGGGGCCGCGATGTCGGCGGCAGCCTGTGGCGCACGACCGGCGATATCGAAGACAAGTACGAGACCATGGCCAGGATCGGCTTCGAAAAGAACGGCGTGCCGAACCATACAGGCCCCGGCGGCTGGAACGATCCCGACATGCTCGAGGTCGGCAATGGCGGCATGAGCACGGATGAATACCGCACGCATATGAGCCTGTGGGCCATGATGGCGGCGCCGCTGATCCTGGGCAACGACGTGCGTCACATGACGCCCGATACGCTGGCCTTGCTGACCAATGCGGAAGTCATCGCCATCGACCAGGACGCCGCCGGCATCCAGGGCCTGCCGGCGAAAAAGGACGGCGCACGCGAAATCTGGACCAAGCGTTTGAAGGACGGCTCGACCGCGGTCGGCCTGTTCAATCGCGGCGACGACACGGTAAGCGTAACCGTGACCTGGGCCGAGCTGGGGCTGAAACCCGCCAAGGTGCGCGACGTCTGGGCCAAATCCGACCTGACGCCCGCCGCCACCCAAACCGTCACGATCCCACGCCACGGCGCGGTGCTGTTACGCGTGACACCGTAACGTCTTTACGGATAAATAGCGGTCGTTTATTATTCTCCGGCAGGAGACTAATTATGAGCGCCGAAAGATCCTATTCCGCAGCCCAGGCCGCAGCCGTGACCGGGCTGGACGTCAAGGCCGTGCACAACGCCATCGGCAAGCGCGTTATTTGCGCCTTGTCGGACGGCGCTACGCCGGAGGCGGCGCGCGTCAAGGCCGACGCCTTCCTGATCGTCGACGTGGCAGAAGCGCGCAAACAAGTCCGCGCCAGTCTTAGGCAACTCGAAGCGGCCGAAAAGGCGATCCATGCATCCAAGGACATTATGGGCGGTGCACCGGTCTTCGCCGGAACGCGTATTCCGGTCCGCCTGATCGCCGGCATGCTGAAAGACGGCGCTACGACCGAGGACATCCTTTCAGGCTATCCATCCTTGACCGAGCGACATCTGGAGCTGGCGCAATTGTGGGTCGCAGCGCATCCGGCTGTAGGACGCCCTTCGCGAGCGTCCGCAGATGGCTACAGGCTGAAGAGCCGCAGCCGGCGGAAATTGGCGCCGTCTGCGCGGGGAAATTCCTGATCGACGAGTGTCTGCACACGTCGCTGGTTCAGGTGGCGATCGACGCCGGACACGAAGCCAGTCACGTCAACTGGCTTGGACTGTCCGGTGAAACCGACTGGGGCCTGATGCCGCGCATCATTTCGGACGATTTCACCTTTATCACCAACAATGCCCGGGATTTCCGCAAGCTCTATGCTCGCGCGCCGTTGCACGCCGGCCTGGTCATTATCCTGCCGCAGGCCGCGCCGCAGTTGCAGCGCGAGCTGCTCATGGCCGTACTCGAGGAATTTCAGCCCAGCGACCAGCTTGTCAATGAAGTCATCGAGATCGCCATCGACGGCGACGAGATCGAAATTAGCCGGTACGAGCTACCGAATTAAGGCGCCGGCGGGGTCTCGCCCAGCAGATATTCCGTGAAGAAGTCGAAGTGCTTGCGCCAGAAATACGGCGTGTAGGTGTCGTGCGTCCGGTTCGGCAGGATGACCAGTTCGTGCGGCTTGCCCGCTTCGGTGAGCGCCTGGTCGAGACGGAAGGTCGCGGCGATCGGCACGTTGTCGTCGATATCGCCGTGCATGATCATCAGGTGGCCCTTGAGGTTCTTCGCCACCGAGGTGTTGGAATTGCGCTCCCACGTCGCGTCGTCGGCAATCCCCATCGACACTTCCGGCCACCACGCCTTGTCGAGCCGCAGGTCCTGGTTGCCCGAACTGGCGACGCCCACCTTGTAAAAATCCGGGCGGCGCAGCACGAAGCGCGCCGTGTCGTAGCCGCCGGCCGAATGGCCGAAGACGCCGACGCGCGACAGGTCGAAATAGCTGTATTTCGCCTTCATCGCCTTCAGCACATGGATATGGTCGTCAAGCCCGACCTCGCCGAGGTTCTGATAGGCGGGCGCGCGGAAGGCCTGGCCGCGCTGCGAGGTGCCATGGCCGTCGATCTCGACGACGATGGCGCCGATCTGCGCCATGAATTCCGCCGGTCCGCCGATGGTGCGGCGATAGGTATAGTCGATGACGTGCGTCGTCGGCCCGGTATAGACGTATTCGATGACCGGATAGGTGCGCGACGGGTCGAAGCCCTTCGGCCGGAAGATCATGCCGTAGAGCTTCGTCTTGCCGTCTTCGGCCACCGTCTCGAACGGTTCGGGCGCCACGAAGCCGCTGGCCATCAGCGCCGACGGATCGGCGTGGCCGAGTTCGGCGATGACGCGGCCGTCGTCGATGCCGCGCAAAAGCGTCCGCGTCGGCGATGTCGGGCTCGACATGCGGTCGATGAAGGTCTTGCCGTCGTCGGCCACGGTGACGTCGTGGTCTAGCGGTTCGGGCGTCAGGGTCTTGATCGTGGCGTCGAGGCCGACGCGGTAAAGGCTGCGGTAGTAGGGATTGACGCCGGCCTCGCGTCCGATGCCGGTGATCAGGACCGAGGACGGGTCCGTGCGCACGATCTCCTCGACCTCCCACGCGCCCGCCGTCAGCGCCTTGCCGCCGGAAGGATCGGTCCCGTCGGCGACGAAATAGAGCTGGGCCCAGCCGCTGCGTTCCGAGATGACGAGCGTACCCCTCAGCTCCGGCACCGGTCGGATCGCCGTCGCCGTGACGGTGACCAGCGGCTTGATCGCCTCGTGCACGGTGATCGTCGCGACATTGGTTTCAGGGTCGATTCTGTATTGGTCGAGCTCGCCATAGCCGCGCTTCTGCCACTGGTAGAGGACCTTGCCGCCGTCCCAGCCGAGGTCGGGGTCGCCCGGCCACAGCAGCGGCAGGGCCGGCACGTTCAGCAGTTTCGGCTTGACGGCGCCCTTCAGGGCGGCCGCCACATCGATGACGACGGGCAGGACCTGCGGCACCTGCGCCGCGCCGGCGGTCGGATAGACATAGTCGAAATGGCGCGGGAATTGGCTTCCCGGCGGATTGGGCTGGACGCCGTGCCAGATATAGCTGCCGTTGCGGTCCATGCGGTAGGTCAGAACCCATTTGCCGTCCGGCGACCATTGCGCGCTCACCCGCATCGGCGGCGTTTCCGTATTGGCGGCGACCATGTCGGCGAACAGCGGATAGTTCATGCCATAGCGCTGATCGTAGCCGCCGTCGGCGGTCAGCGGCACTTCGCGCCCGGTCGCCACCTCGACCAGCGACAGGTCGTAGCCATGGTGCACCACCTTGTAGCGACCGTCGGGCGAGACGACGCCCTGGTCGGCGGGCGGAGGCGGCGGAGCCTTGTCGAGATGCTGCGCCTTGAGATCATAGCGCCACGATGCGTCGCCGGTGCCAAAGGTCAGGGTGTCGGTCGCGGCGTCATAATCCTGCGGCAGGATGAGCCCGGGCCCCGCCTGTCCCGTGAAGGTGGCAACCGCCTGCGACAGAATATCGTCGCTGATGAGGTCGCGCCCCTGCCCCGTCGCCGCATCGGCCAGCACGATCGTGCCGTGCAGTCCGGGGCCATGGCGATAGAGCACCTGGCTGCCGCCGGCGACAAAGACCGGGTGCAGATCGAGATCGGTGACCAGCTGGCCGACCCTGCCGGCAAAATAGGAAGCGGCGGTGTTATAGCGTTCGCCGATCGACGGCGCCCCGGCATCGGCGGCCGTAGAAATCGCCAGAAGGCCGGCGGCCATTACAAAACAGGTCGAACGCATCTTATCCCCAAACCTTCGGGCGGCATCGCCCCTTTTGTCATACAGTGTCCGGACTCCACCGTCGAAGTCAAATATTTTATACGATATACGTACATATTGACTTACAAATGGCCTGCCTTGAATATGCTGGTCCGAGACAAGGGGCGAAAAATGGGCGACGGCGTGCGAAAGATCGTGGTGGTAGGCGGCGGAACGGCCGGATGGATGGCGGCCTCGGCCCTGGCCAAGGTCATGGGCACGAAACGCTATTCGATCACCCTGGTCGAGTCGGAAGAGATCGGCACGGTCGGCGTCGGCGAAGCGACCATACCGCCCTTCCAGTCGTTCAACGACATGCTGGGCATCGACGAAAACACCTTCCTGAAAGCCGTGAACGGCACATTCAAACTGGGTATCCGTTTTGAAAACTGGTCGAAGCCGGGCAGCGACTATTTCCACCCGTTCGGCGTCTTCGGCGTCGACATGAGCGGCATCAACTTCACGCACTACTGGCTGCGCTATCTCAAGGCGGGCGGGCCGGCCGATTTCGGCTTGTTCAATCCACAGACCCTGGCAGCGCGGCGCAACGCTTTCGGACGCAGCCAGGAAATCAACCCCAACTTTCCGGGCGTCACTTACGCCTTCCATTTCGACGCCGCGCTCTATGCCAGGTTCCTGCGGCAATTCAGCGAAAAAATCGGTGTCAGGCGCGTCGAAGGTCGCGTGGTGTCCGTGGCGCAGAACGGCGAAAGCGGCGATATTACCAGCGTCGCCTTAGGTGACGGACAGACGATCGACGGAGATTTCTTCATCGACTGTTCCGGTTTCCGCGGCCTGTTGATCGCCGAGACGCTGAAAGCCGGCTTCAGCGACTGGAGCCATTGGCTGCCGTGTAACCGCGCTGCCGCCGTACCCTGCGAGAAGACGATGCCGCTTCTGCCATACACGCGCTCAACGGCGCGCGAGGCCGGCTGGCAATGGCGCATCCCCCTGCAGCACCGCACAGGCAACGGCTATGTCTTCTGCGACTCTTACCTGTCGGAAGACCAGGCATCGCGCCTCTTGTTGGAACGTCTCGACGGCAAGGCATTGGCGGAGCCGCGTATCCTGAAATTCGTCACCGGCCACCGCCGCGAGATGTGGAAGAACAATGTCGTGGCGCTGGGCCTGTCCGCGGGGTTTCTCGAGCCTCTCGAATCGACGTCGATCTACCTGGTGCAGGTGGCCATCCTGAAACTGCTCAAATACTTCCCGCGCGGCGACACGGGCGGGATCATGCGCGATCGCTTCAATACGGAAATGCTGGGCAATTTCGACAATGTGAAGGACTTCCTCATCGCGCACTATAAGCTTACGGAGCGCGACGACACGCCGTTCTGGACCTATTGCCGCACCATGGATGTCCCCGACAGTCTCAAGGCCCGGCTGGAGGCTTTCGAACGGTACAATATGTCTCTCGTTACCGACGAGGAACTGTTCCGTGAAGCCAGTTGGTTCGCTGTTCTGGCCGGACAGGGCATGATGCCGAAAACCTATCATCCGCTGGCCGACGTCATGCCCGAAGACGAGTTCAAATGGCGCATGGATCGCGTGCGCCAGGGCACCGAGGGGCTGATCCAAGGGATGCCTGGGCACGACGTCTATATCACGAAAGCCTGCGCATCGCAGCCCGTGCCGGCATAAAAAAAGCCCGCCGGATGGTACCGGCGGGCCCTTTCTTCTCGCACAGTTCAGTATCGGAACCGCGCCCCGACCTGAATGGTCCGGGCCTGGAGACGCCGCTCTTCCGGATAATATTCGTATCCGTAATAGGCCTTCTGATTGTCGTTCAGCAGGTTGGTGCCTTCGAGCGTCAAAGTCAGCCATTTCTTCGGCGTCCAGGCCAGCGACACATCGAGGCGCGAGGTCGGCGCGTTTATGATCGTATAGTCGAGGAAGTCCAGATTCGGATCGAAGCGGAACTTCGAGCGATAGTTATAGGCGACACGCGCGTTGAACTGCGGCGTATCGTAATAGAGCTGGATGTTCATCGTCTTCTTGGACGTATACGAGGCGTCGGTCGATCCGAAGGTGACTTCTGACGGCAGGACGATCTTATAAATCTGGTTGTACGTGTAGTTGAAGCCGCCTCCGAAATTATGCCAGAAGCCCGGCAGGAAGTCGAAGAAGCCCTGCACGTTGAATTCGTAGCCCTGGAAGGTGCCCTTGCCGGCGTTGTAGGTCGTCCAGTATTGGATATCGTTCGGAATATCGGGCGGGAACGACTTGCGCGTCTGGTAGGCGAAGAAGGTCCCGTCAGGTTCCTTCAGGTAGGCGGCAAACGACGCCACGCCGCCTCGGCCGAAATAATATTCCAGCGATGCGTCGTAGTTTGGCCCCTTCATCGGCTTCAGGTTGGGGTTGCCGCCCCAGCCACCGGTGGCTTTGCCTGTGCCATCATAGTCAATGTGCAAGCCGCCATTGAGCTGCTGGAAGGCCGGGCGCTGTACATTGTACGTATAGGCCAGGCGCAACTGGAAGTTTTTGTCGAAATGAACCGTTGTGTTCAGGCTTGGCATTACGTCGAAATATTTTCCCGGCACAAAATCCGGCTGGGGCTTCGGCGTTCCATTGTTGAACGTATAGGTGAACGACGTGCCTTTGGTCGATACGGCGCGCGCGCCGAAAATGCCGTCGATCGGATATATTAGATTAAACCCATATTCGAACTGACCATAGTAGGCGGTGGTGAATTCCTTGTCTCCGTTCGAGTTCCTGTCGTTGTCGAATGGCACGACCGGCGCCCAGTTTTGTGGCTGGGTGGAATGCGCGGAATTGTTGAGATAGGACAAAACCGAATTGAAGTTCGCCAGCAACGCCTGATTGTCGAGGTGATACCACTTTGACGCCGGGAAGCCCGGCGTGTCGACGGACGACGAAACCAGCGTCGTACCGGTCGGGAAGGCGCTGATCGCCGGGGGCGTCGTCGGTAACGAGTCGCGGTACGCGGTATAGTAGTGGCTGAAGTGGCTGGTCATGCGGACGCCCGACTTGAACGAGCGCAGCAAGCCGTCGTCGCTCAGGCGATAGGTCGCATCCACCTGACCATTGAAGTCGCGGCTGACCGTGTGGTCGACCTGGTTGTGGAAGTTGGCCATGACATAGTTGGCCGAATTGGTAAAATCGTAGCCCGGTTGCAGCGTAATCTGAGGTGCGCCTCCATCCACGGCGCTCGAGTCGAGATCGACCGACGCCGAGTGCAATCCGTTGAGATTGATGACCTGATAGATGCTGTTGGCAACGACGTCCGTCGACGAATATTGCAGCTTGCCGACAACCGTCAGCTTGTCGTTGTGCCAATTGGCTTCGAAATTGGTGTTCGTCGTATCGTTCTTGTTTTGCCAGTACGACGAAACGATATCGAGCGGCAGCGTACCCGTCGTCGTCATGGTGAACGACTTCACCGACTTGCCGTCGGGCTGGAGCACGAGGTTGGTGAAGGTCGGATTGCCGTCACCACGCGTGCGTAGCGCCAGATAGTTGTTTTCGGCGTTTTCGCGGCTGCCGGAATAGAAGGTCTCAAGCACCAGGTCGAGGTTGTCGTTCGGGCGCCATTGATAGGTCAGGTTCAGCGACGGACGCTTGTTCGAGCCGGTCTGGACGCCGTTCCACACCTTGTAGACGCCGACATAAGGCAGGCTGGAGGCCGGATTGCCGTTATAGGTCCCGGCATAGAAGGTGCCGACCGATTCCGACACCAGGTGCTGTTCTTCGTAATTATTCTTGGAATAGCCGATATTGGCCAGCAGGCCCATCTGGCCCAGCGGCGTGTCCCAGCGGTCGGCGACCAGCAGACTGGCATTCGGGCTTTCGGTGTTGCCGATATTGCTGAAAACATCGCGATAGCTGCCGGCCACGGTTAGCTTCTTCGGCAGGTCGAGCGGGCGGCGCAGTTCGACATCCACGGTGCCGGCGATGCCGCCTTCGATCTGGTCGGGCGTCCGCGTCTTGTAGATGGTCACGGACTTGATAAGCGCCGCCGGCACGTCGCTCAGCGTCGGCCCCTGGTCGTTACAGATGCCGGTAATGGTGGCGATATTGCACGTCCCGCCGTTTTCGGCGTTGTGGTTAAGACTGCGCAGGTTGCCACCGCCAGCGGCATTCCCGTTGATCGTCGTGCCGACCTCCTGCATCCCGCGAATCGCCATGTCGGAGCCTTCACCGTGCTGGCGGGTGATCTGGACACCGGTGACATGCGCCAAGGCCTCTGTGGCGTTGTTGTCCGGCAGTTTGCCGGCATCCTCAGCCGAGACGGAATCACTGATCTGCCTGTTGCGGCGCTTTTTGTCCGAGGCGTCCTTCACGCTGCCACGCACGCCGCGGACAATGACGACTTCCTGCCCGTTTTCGACCTTGGTATCGGCGGCCTTCGTATCCGCCGGCTTGTCCTCGGCCAGCGCCGGAGCGCACGCCATCGCCGCCACAAGGCCGGTGGCCGCCAGGAGAAGCGTTTTCCTGTTCGTCTTCATTATCATTTTTTAAAACCCCATTTGCCTGACAAATCCTGTGGAGCGAAGAGGCCATGAAATCAAAAGACAGTCAAAATATTTTATACGATATACGTCATTTTTGTGTGGCATCCATGACGGACGGCAGGACCTTGTTGCGCATTTATCACGGTGCGGGGAGGCGCTGCCCTCCGTGACAGGCACACGGACTGTTACAAACGCTCGTGCCAAATGTGACAGGCGCGCCCCTTTTCTCGCAGGTGCGAGAATGATATAGACAGCGCTGTCATAAACTTTTTGTGTTCGTTTTTCCCCATGAAGACGCTGTTCGACCGTATCGCCGCCGCCCTGATCGCCTTCGGCATGGCGCCCGGCTCCGCTCGCTGACCGCTTCCAACAAGAGAAAGAGCATTTGTCATGAAAACCGTGTCCAGCTTCATTGTCCGTCTCGTCGTCCTGTGGGCCCGCGCCCATCGTCTGCCGGTCGTCGACTGACCCCTTCCCTCACAGGTCCAAGGCCGCCGGGGGCTGCCGCCGCGTAACCAGCCATTTATGACTTTGCGCTAACACATTCTGAAAAGTGCATGCGATTGCACAGGGAAGGTGGTGGCAAAATGCAGCGCAACGGCGGACAACGGGGGCGCAATACGCCCATCATTTTTGTTCTGGGGGGCGGGATCGCCAGCGGCGCCGCCATACTGGCCCTGCTGTTTTCGATACTGCGGACCGTTGCCCCCGGGGATGACGCGGTCGCCGCGATGCTCGCGCCCCGGATCGTCGATATCGCCATCCTGACGGGCGTCCTGGTTCTTCTGGTGACGGGCATGTGCCTGCATGCCCTCAGGCCCGCGACGGGCAGCGGCGGCCATGTCCGGCGCCTCTTCCGCCAGGCCGACAGGGCCGCTGCCCCGACACAGCCCGCGCGCGGCATCGGCGATGACGACGTCACGGACGCGGCCCGCGCCGGCAGGCAACAGCTCGACGCCGAAATTCGCTGCGGCCTGATCAACGGCGAGTTCGACGTCGCCTACCAGCCGATCTGCCACGCGACGACCCATGAGGTCGAAGCCGTCGAAGCCCTGGTGCGCTGGCCGCGCCGCCCCGACGGCGAACTGGGGCCTGACGCCTTTATCGGCGCAGCCGACTCCAGCGGCATTATCCATCGCCTGGGCCTGTTCGTGCTGCAGCGGGCCTGTTCGGACATGGCCGATCTCGAAGCGGTCCGGCTGCACGTCAACATCTCGCCGGTGCAGTTCCGTCACCCCGAGTTCGAAGCCCAAGTGCAGTCGATCCTCGACGAAACCGGCTTTCCGGCGCACCGCCTGGAACTGGAAATCACCGAGCGCCACATCCTCGAAAACGCCGAGCGCGCCCGGGCCGTGATCATGTCGCTGGCCGCCAGGGGCATAGGCTTCGCGCTCGACGATTTCGGCGCCGGCGTCTCGGGCATCGGCCATCTTCAGCGCTTCGGCCTGCGCCGGGTCAAGATCGACCGCGCGCTGGTGGCCACGATCGGCAGCGATCCGCAAGCCGGCGCCCTGCTGACCGGAGCCATAAGCATCGCCCACGCCCTGTCGCTCAGCGTCGTCGCCGAAGGCGTCGAAACCGAGGACCAGGAGAAATTGTTGCGCCTGGTCGGCTGCGACCTGTTGCAAGGCTATCGCTTCGGCCGGCCCGCCTATTTCGGCGACATCGCCGGCCGGCTGGGCGGGGCCGCCAACGATCGGCAGGTCGCCGCCCAAGCCTGATCGCCGGCTCTATTCCAGTGCGATCGTGTTGTTGAGCTGCGTGATTTCCGCCTCGCCCGACACCACGCGCACCCGGCCGGTCTTGACGTCGAAGCGCGCCGGAAGCGACAACTTCACCGTCGCCGTATGCGGCTTGAGATCGACAGGCGCCGGAAGCGCAGGCGTCGCCGCCTTCGCCACGACATTGCCCTTGCCGTCGAGCAGTTCGACACGGGCTACGGGCGCGTCTTTGGCGCCAAGGCTGTGGACTGTGACGGCCACGCCGCCCCGCGACAGCTTGATGTCGTCGCGGCCGATGCCGAGGTCCGGACGGTCCTGGACCGGCGTGCCGGGCGTCTTCAGGGTGAATTCGAAGACGTTGGCGCCCGGCTGCAGGGTCAGCGGCACGCCCACCGTCTTTTCGAAGGCGATGGAAGACACCGCCGGGTCGCCGGCAAAGGCGTATTTGTCGTCGCCCTTTCCGGCCTTCATTTCCCACTGTCCGGAATCGACATTCCACCCGGTCATGGTCGCGGAAATCGGATGGCCGGTAACGTTGTACGCGATGACCTTGAAATGGTTGCGCGCCGCGTTCGGCACCAGGATGGCGACATTGACGGCATTTTCCGGATCGTCGAAGGCCCAGCTGACCGTATTGCCCTGGTACATGTTGCCGCGGACCAGAGCGATGCCGCCCAGGCGCGTGCGCTGCAGGTACTGGCTGT
>CAKZJB010000044.1 GCA_936940865.1 uncultured Asticcacaulis sp.
GGCAGCCTAACTTAAACCAACGAGCCTCCGGCAAACCCGGGGCGGTTCACCTCGTCCGCAAGGGCGCCCGGGCGCGCTATTACAACACCGTCGATCTCGTCAATCGCCTTCAGGAACAGGCCCGCCTCGGCAAGGGCGGCGCCCTGGCGGAACAACTGGCCCGGCTCGATCTCGTCGTGCTCGACGAATTGGGATATCTGCCGTTCCCGCAGGCCGGCGGACAGCTCCTGTTCCACCTGATCAGCAAGCTCTACGAGCGCACCTCGGTCATCATCACGACCAACTTGACCTTCGCCGAATGGCCCACCGTCTTCGGCGATCCGAAGATGACCACGGCGCTGCTCGACCGACTGACCCACCACTGCGACATCGTCGAGACAGGCAACGACAGCTGGCGCCTGCGCCATCGCGCCTGAAACCGTCCACAATCTGTTCAACCTCCCCCCAGACCCCCCTCCGGGCGAAGCTGAGAGGCCGGTGGATGAACGCGGCTGCGCGCTGCGCTACGCTTGACAGCTACGCGCTACGCCGCGTTCACACACAAAGGAGGGGTCCCTTTTCGGCGCCGATAGGGGGTCCTTTTTCAGCGCCGGTTGACAGTTCCAAGGTAGATGATAATGCCTGTCGTTTTCCAGCTTTTGCCCGGTCCTTCGGACATGAACCACTTCAGGTTTTTGAGATCCGCCGGGGTGATCGTGGTGGATGCCTTAATCTCAAAGGCGACCAATTCCCGTCCCGTTTCGAGCAGGATATCGACCTCGCGGCCGGCTGTGCCACGCCAATGCCATGGCCGCCATTCCGCCTCCTGGTAGGGCAGGTTCTTGAGTAACTCGCTGAAAACCCATGTTTCCAGCAGGCCGCCCAGGGCTGCGGGATGGGCATCGGCGGCAAAGCTATCGGAGCCCGGATTCCGCAGGGCCGACGCAATGCCCGTATCCAGCATATGGATTTTGGGGTGACGCACCTCGCGGCGGGCCTCTCCGGATGAGCTCCTCAAATTCCGGCCAGAGCGTCATATTGATGAAGCTTGCAGGCGCGCGCACGGCGGCAAGCCTTACGCACAAACGGGTTGCGCGGGAAATCGAGCCGATACGGATGCGGTCGCGGGCCGCGAAAGCCAAGGCCGAAAAGCGCTGGCCCCTCTGGTGGCGGCGGAGCGCGTCAGCGTTGACAGCGGCAACGGACTCGTCTGGCTGATTCGGATTCTCCCGCTCCATCCTCGAAGGTTGAGCGAATTCCGGATATACAATTTTTTGTACTTTACTGTTTGGTATAAAATGATACCGTCTTTTCGCTGGCCAGCACTCAGTTGCGTTATTCACTCATCATTTGGGAGGAAAAGTGTGCGACATAAGCTTATGGCCCGCACGGGGCTGGTGACGGCCCTGGCTCTCGTCGGGCTGGCCGTGGCCAGCGATGCGATGGCCTTGCCCGACATGGGATACCGGATTACCTACTTCGACTACAACGAGGCGACCGGTACCTATGCGCCGGTGGGCAAGGAAGTCCTTGCCTGCAACGGCCACTATACCCAAAGCGGCTACGAGACCGACAACTATGTCGAGGAAGACCAGCCCTGCAATGTCGACGCCGGGCCGCCGACGACGATTTGCAACGGCTTCAGCGACGACGTCTGCCACTATTACATCTACCCGCCCAGTTAAGCCGCTTCGGCCCGAAGGGACCGTTCCAGGCCGCCGCGCGACGCAAGCCGCGCGGCGGCCGGATGGTGCGGAGGGATGTGATGCGCGTCACCCCGCTGGCGCCTGAAAAATTCCCCTGCCGTGTCTGGAAATGCAGCGCGAGGTCGCATAGGGTCGCTGTTCCGGCCGGTGCGCGCCGGGATCCGGGGGGGGGGGCGATATGAATATCCTGTCGAAATTGTTCGGTGGCAAGGGCGGCGACAAGGGAAGCGGCCCCAAGAGCAGCGGCAACGAAGCCGAGGTTTCCGCGCGCATTGCCAAACAGTTCGAACGCATGGCCAAACATCAGGCCGGGCTGGACAAGGCGATCGCGGCCTATGTCGCCAGCGGCGCCGGGCCGGCCGTTCTGTCGACGCTTTCGACCCACGCCGTGCAACTGCATTGGCGCAATGGCGGCACGTACTGGCCCGTGTCGCACAATTACAAGGACCTGTTCAATGCCGGCCTGGCGTGGGACGACGGCCAGCTGGCGCGGCTGGGCGATGTCCTGGCGGCGCTCAACCCGCTGACCGGCCAGGCCTGGGGCATGGTCGGCACGAGCGCCTCGCCGGACTGGTTGCGTTACATCGTCGCGATCCGCGCCGTCCGCGGGCAAACCGTATGCAATATGGAGGCGCTGGCCTGTCTCGCGGCCTTGCGCGATCTGGGCGTCGACGTCGTGGCCGACATCGTCTTCGGCCCGAATCCGACCGAGTACAGGCAGGACAATTGCGTCGACCTGTTCGAAGGCGTCGACCAATGGCTGAAGACCGAGACTTCAGCCATAGCCGCCGTCGCGCCGCGGATGGCGGCCGTACCCCGGGCCCAGCTGATGACGGCGATCGGCCGCTTCGGCCTGACCGAGCCCTATCTCGATCTTTTGATGGACGGCGCGGTCTCGACCGCCAAGACCGTGAAGGCGGCCGCGCAGGCCGCCCTGACCGGCGCCGGCACGGGCCGCCTGCCGGAACTGCTGCGACAGCGGTTCGGGGCGTCGGCCCCCGGCGTCCGGGCGGAACTGGTGGCTTTCGCGGCGCGGGCCTTAAGCGACGGCGCACGCCCGATCCTGGAGGACTGGCTGGCGGCGGAGACCGCGCCCAAGGTCCGGCTGGCGCTGGAAGGGGCGCTCGGCGGGCTGCACGCGGCCGTGCAGGGGCAGGGGCGCGATAGCGCCGAAGGCTATCTGGCGCTTGATGGCACGACCGTGGCCATCCCGCCGGTTCCGCCGGCGCCCGACGCGCCGCCGATACCGCAGGCGGTGGTCGACCTGCTCAAACCCTCGATCGACAGCTTCAATGCGGTTCTGGCAAAGGAGAAGCGCGAAAACGCCCATGAAAAATGGCACTGGACCCGTCGTTTTACGCCCGTGGGCAGCGAGGCGCTGCGGGCGATCAAGGAGGCAGCCGAACAGGGCAAGTCGCGCCAATCCGACAACCTGACCTATCAGTGGATGCATATCCACGTGTCCTTCGACCGGTCGGGCATCGGGGCCTTCCTGTCGTCGCCGTCCCTGACCCTGCGCCACATCGTCAATCTCTATTGCTGGACCTCGCACGGCAACCTGTTCTCGGCCTTTGGTCCCTATGTCAGCGGCCCGATCGCCGCCGAATTGCGGCGGCGCATCGCCGGGGGCGCGGACCTGCGCATGCTTCAGTCCATGTGGCGCGGTGACGAGGCCATAGCGAGCCACCTGATCAGCCGCTGGGGCAGTTCGATCGAGACCATCGAACCCGACCGCCTGTGGCCATTGGTGGCACAGCATTTCGACTATATCGAGGAGGCCCTGGGCTTTCAGCCGCAATCGGGCAGCCAGCCGATGAATGTCGGTCCGGCGCTGGAGCTGCTGGCCGTCCTGCCCAAGGTGCCGCAACGTTTCCTGAGGCCTCTGATGGCGGTGGCCACAAGTACGCGCAAAGGCCCGCGCGCCGACGCACGCAAACTTCTCGCGGGGGCGCCGGGTATTGACGGCCTTATCGCGCGCATGCTGGAGGACGGCAAGCAGGAGGTGCGTTCCGGGGCCGCCGAATGGCTGGCGCAGCGCGGCACAGCCGCCGAAATCCCCGCCCTGCGCAAGGCCTTGAAGGCCGAAAAGAGCGACCTGGCGCGCGCCGCCCTGATCACGGCCCTGGAACGCCTGGGCGACGACGTGTCCGACGTCTTCGACCCCGTCCGCATGAAAAAGGAAGCCGAGGCGGGTCTGGCGAAAAACCAGCCCAAAGGCCTGGAATGGTTCCCCTTCGATACCCTGCCGGCCTTGCAATGGCGCGACGGCAAGGCGGTCGATTCCGTGCTGGTGCGCTGGTGGATCGTGCTGGCCGCAAAGCTCAAGCAGACGGGCGGCAACGCCCTGATCGACCTGTGGCTCGACCGGCTGGCTCCCGGGCACGCCCACCGCCTGGGGCTGCACGTGCTGACCAGCTGGATCGCGCAGGATACGCGCACCTGCACGCTCGACGAAGCCAATGCCTATGCCGAATCGGTCGTCGACGCGACCTTGCAGCAGCACCTGCAGTATGTGAAGCGCTGGCCGCAGTCGGCCGGCTACTGGATCACCGACCGCGACAAGCTGTTCGCGCAACTGCGCAACGCCAAGTTCAGCACCTATCTCGGCAGCGCCGCCGACAGCAAGGGCCTGCTGGGCCTGGCGACGCGCGTCGACGGCGCCGACATGGCCAGGCACTGCCGCGCCTTCCTGAAGACCCACGGATCGCGCGTGTCGCAGGCCAAGGCGATCCTCGACGCCCTTGCGGCCAATCCGTCGCCGGCCGCCATCCAGGTCGTGCTGGCCACCGCCAACCGTTTCAAGGCCAAGACCGTGCAGGCCCATGCCGGCGCCCTGATCGACGATATCGCCGCCCGGCGCGGCTGGACGACCGAGGAACTGGCCGACCGCACCATCCCGACGGCGGGGCTGGACGAAACCGGCGCCGCCGACCTCGACTGCGGGCCTGAGCGCACCTACCGCATGGTGCTGGACGCCAGCGACTCGCTCGTCCTGCTCAACGCCTCGGGCCAGCCGGTCAAGGCCCTTCCGACCGCGCGCGTCGATGAGGAAAAGCCGCTGGTCGAGGAGGCCAGGAAGGCCCTGGCGACGGCGCGCAAGGAGATCAAGCAGGTCATCCCCGACCAGACGGCGCGCCTGCGCGAAGCCATGTGCCTGGAACGCACCTGGCCGGTCGAGGACTGGCAGCTCTATGTGCTGGGCCACCCCCTCGTGGCGCGGTTGGCGCGGCGGCTGGTGTGGATGGGCCTGGACGCCGATGGGGCGTGCGTCGCGACCTTCCGGCCGCTCGACGACAACAGCCTGAGCGATGCCCTTGACAACAGCGTCGATATTTCGCGCTTCGCCTCGATCCAGCTGGCGCACAGCCGGCTGGTCGACGCGGGTCTGGCCAAGGCCTGGCAAACCCACCTGGCCGATTACGAGGTCGCATCGCCCTTCGACCAGTTCGGGCGCGACCTGCCGGTGTTCGATCCGGCCCACAAGGCCGACACGGCGATCACCGACCGGCGCGGCTGGATGATCGAAACCTTCAAGCTGCGCGGGGCGGCCAACAAGCTGGGCTACAGTCGCGGCCAGGCGGAGGACGGCGGCGTCTTCTTTACCTATGAACGCACCTATCATGCCGCCGGCCTGGTGGCGCTGATCCACTTTTCGGGCAGTCCCCTGCCTGAGGAAAACCTGCCGGCGGCCCTGCATGAACTGACCTTCGCGAAACTGCGGCGCAACAGCGGCTGGCACGGCGCGGCCGTGGCGCTGGGCGACGTGCCGCCCGTCCTGCTGGCCGAAACCTGGCAGGATCTCTACGACATCGCCGCCAGGGGCACGGGTTTCGACGCCGATTGGGAGAAGAAGACGCCATGGTAGACACGCAGCTCAGGGCGCCCGCCGAAACGGTGCATGCCGAAGAACTCGCCCGCCTCGCCGAGAAGGACGACGCGCCCCGCCCACCCGGCTGGCAGCTCTCGCCGCGGGCCGTGCGGCGCTTCGTGCAGGGCGACGACAAGCTCGGCATCACCCGCAAGTTCTACGGCGACGATCCGCTGGTCGACCGCGCCATCGTCAGCCTGATGAGCCACCAGGGCCTGATGCTGGTGGGCGAGCCCGGCACGGCCAAGTCGATGCTGTCGGAGCTGCTGGCGGCGGCCGTCTCGGGGCGCTCCACCTGCAGCATCCAGGGCACGGCCGGCACGACCGAGGACCAGATCAAGTACGGCTGGAACTACGCGCTGCTGCTGGCCGAAGGGCCCAGCGAACGCGCGCTGGTGCCGTCGCCGGTGCTCAGCGCCATGCGCGAAGGCCGCATCGTGCGCTTCGAGGAAATCACGCGCTGCCCGCAGGAGGTGCAGGACGCCCTGATCTCGATCCTGTCGGAAAAGACCCTGGCCATTCCGGAACTGGGGGCGGACAGGGCGGTCCAGGCGCGTCCGGGCTTCAACGTCATCGCCACGGCCAACCTGCGCGACCGCGGCGTGCATGAAATGTCGAGCGCGCTGAAACGCCGCTTCAATTTCGAGACCGTGCGGCCGATCGAGGACCCGGCCTTCGAGCGCGAACTGATCCTGAAGCAACTGAGCGAACGCCTGGGCGCGGCGGAGGTCAAGGTCAGCGGCGAGACCGAGGTCGTCGACCTGCTGGTCCAGACCTTCCAGGACCTGCGCACCGGGCGCACGCGCGAAGGCGTCGCGCTCAATCGCCCCGACGCCGTCATGTCGACGGCCGAAGCCGTCAATGTCCTGCATGCCGCAGCGCTCGACGCAGCCTATCTGGATGACGGCCGCGTCACCGGGCGGCACGTCGCCAGCCAGATCCAGGGCGTGATCCTCAAGGACTCGGCCGAGGACGGCAAGCGTTTCAAGGCCTATGTCGACCATATCGTCAAGGACCGCGCCGGCCGCTCGGGGCCGTGGCGCGACTTCTACCAGGCGGCCCGCGCGCTCAAGCTGGTCTGATGGCGGAGATATACGACGCGGCCCGCGACCTCTATGTAGTGCCCGTGCGGCACCACAGCCCGGCGTGCGCGGCGCATCTGGCGGCGCTGATCGCGGCGGTCGGGCCGGCCGCCATCCTGATCGAAGGACCGTGCGACTTCGATCCGCTCATTCCGCTCCTGACGGACGCCGGGACCGTGCCGCCGGTCGCCATCGTCGCCGTGGACGACCGCAAAGGCGAGGCGGGCGACCGCCGCGTCGTCAGCTATTTTCCCTTTTGCGCCCACAGCCCCGAATACATCGCCTTGTGCCTGGCCAAGGCCGCAGGCGTGCCTGCCGCCTTCATCGACCTGCCGATGTCCCACCGCGCCATGCGCGATGACGAAGACGCCCGCGCGCCCGAAGCCGTCGACGAACAGCGCCTCAACAGCAACGACTATGTCCGCGCCCTGTGCACGCGGCTTGGCTGCCGCGACGGCAACGAGGTCTGGGACCACCTGTTCGAAACACAGTTGCACCAGACCGGCTGGCGGGCCTTCTTCACGGGCGTCGCCACCTACTGCGGCCATATCCGCGACTGCACCGACATGGCGCGGATGGAGGCCGACGGCACGCTCAGGCGCGAAACCCAGATGCGCGGGCTGATCCGCGAAGCGCGTGGCCGGACTAAGGGGCCGATCGTCGCCGTGGTCGGCGGCTTCCATGCCCCGGCGCTGCTCGAAGGCGGCGACGGCAAGGTCGTGTCGGCAAAAGCCGGCCGCGCCTATCTGGTGCGCTACGGCCACCGCCAGCTCAACGCGCTCACCGGCTATCGCGCGGGCCTGCCGCTGCCGGCCTATTACGAAGGCCTTTGGGCGCGGCGCGATCGCGGCGCGGACCTGTATGCCGGCTACGCCGCCGACCTGGTCACGGGCTTTGCCGCCCATGTGCGCGACCGCCTCCCGGGTTTTTCGCCGTCCCTGCCGGGCATACGCTCGGCGCTGGAAAACGCCCGCCGCCTGGCGGAGTTGCGCGGCCGGCCCGGCCCGTTGCGCGATGATGTGCTCGACGGCTGCCGCTCGGCCTTCCTGAAGGGCGAGGACAGCGGCGACGCGGCGCCGGTGATGAGCGAACTGATGGCCTTCCTGACCGGCAGCGCGCTCGGCGACGTGCCGCCGTCGGCCGGGTCGCCGCCTCTGGTCGAAGCCGCCCGGTCGCGCGCCCGATTCCTGGGTTTTGCGCTCGACGACGGGGAACGGCGCAACCGCGACCTCGACATCTACCGCAAGGACCGCCACCGCGACGCCAGCCGTTTCCTCCATGCGATGACCTTTCTCGAAACCGGTTTCGCCCACCGCACCGCCGGGCCGGACTTTCGCGTGGGCGTCGACCTCGACCGGCTGCACGAAATCTGGTCGGTCGCCTGGTCGCCGGGCGTCGAAGCGCGGCTGATCGAGCTTGCGGCCGACGCCGACACGGTCGAAGGCGCGGTTGCCGTCGCGGCGCGGCGGCGCCTGCGCGACCTTGAGGCCACCGGCCAGGGCAACAACGCTTCGGCCGCCATCGACCTGTTCATCACGGCCTGCCAGGCCGGCATCGCCGCCGAAGCCCGCCGGATATTGCCTTTCATCGCCGCCCAGGTGGCTGGCGACAGCGAGCTTCGGACCGTGGCGCAGGCTTTGCGCGACCTGGTGCAGCTGTGGCGCAACGCGCCGGCGCTGGGCCTGGACGATCGCGGCGATATCGAAACCCTGCTGGTTGGGGGCTGGCGGCGCGGCCTGTTCCTGCTGCCCAATATCGCGGACTTCGGCGACGACCGCGTGTCCGATGCGTTGATCGGGCTGGTGACCCTGCGCGAAGTTTCCGAACTGGCGGCAGGCCAGGTCGCAGGCGTCGCGCAAAGCGATTTCGACGAAGCGGCGATCGCCCTGCTGGACGCCGAACTTAACCCCGCCCTGGCCGGGGCGGTCGCGGCGGTGGCGGTCCTGAGCGGCCACGCCGATGCCGCCTGGCTGGGGACGCGGCTGCGCGGCGACCTCGCCGGCGCCCGGGTGGAGCCCCGCGACCGCGTGGCCTTTCTGCGCGGCGTCGTCACGGTTTCGCGCGAACTCCTGTGGTCCGTGCCCGACCTGGTCGCGGCGATGGACGAGGTGCTGGACCGGGCGGAAGGCGACGATTTCATTGCGCTTCTGCCGCACATGCGCCTGGCCCTGGTGGGGCTCGATCCCCGCGATATCGACCGCCTGGCGCGGACCGTTGCCGAACGGCGCGGCGGCGACGCGGCGCGCATGACCCAGGCCTTCGCCGTCACCGAGGCCGAGATGGCGGCCAACCTGGCGCTCGACCGGGCCGTCGCCGCCCGTCTGGCCGAGGCAGGCCTGGCATGACGGACGAGGCCGAAATCCTGCGGCGTTGGCGCATGGTCCTGGGCGGTTACGCCCAGCCGGCCCTGGACGGCGTGCGCCTGGACGCCCGGGACGCCCGCGCCGACCGGGCGCTCGACTATCTCTACGCCCGCGAACTGGAAGGCCGGGGCCTGCGCCGCGGCAAGGACCGGGCGGGCTCGCTCGATCCCAGCCAGTTGACCGCGCTCGGTTGGCTGGCCGAGGTCCGCGCGCTGTTCCCGCAGTCGGTGCTGGAAACGGTGCAGGCGCACGCCATCGACCGCCTGGGCATGAGCGAGCTTTTGTCGGACCCGGCGCTGCTCGGCGCGCTCGAGCCCAACCGCGACCTGCTCAAGGCGTTGGTCTCGTTCAAGGGGCGCGCCAATCCGCAGGTCCAGGACAAGATCCGCGAGATCGCCCGCAAGGTCGTCGAAGAGATATTGCAAAGGCTGAGGCCGCGTGTGCTGCAGGCCCTGTCCGGCCGCGTCAACCGCTTCCGCCGCAGCCCGCGCAAGTCGATGCAGAATTTCGACTGGCGCGCCACCATCCGCGACAACCTGAAAAACTACGACACCACGCGCGGCGTCATCGTCGCCGACCGGCTTCGGTTCTTCGCCCGCAGCGAACGCCGCATGCCCTGGCGCATCATCCTGTGCGTCGACCAGTCGGGCTCGATGCTCGACTCGACCCTCTATGCCGCCGTCATGGCGGCCATCCTGACAGGGCTGCCGTCGCTCGACGTGCGCCTGGTCGTCTTCGACACCAGCGTCGTCGACCTGTCGGCCGAAGCGCATGACCCGGTCTCGGTCCTGATGTCGGTGCAACTGGGCGGCGGCACCGATATCGCCCGCGCCGTCACCTATTGCGAGCAACTGGTCGAACAGCCGACGCGCACGGTCTTCGTCCTGCTCAGCGATTTCTGCGAAGGCGGGCCGGTGTCGCCGCTGATCGCCGCGGTGCGCAGGCTGAACGCTGCGCGCGTCACCCTGATCGGCCTGGCGGCCCTGGGCGAAGGCGCCACGCCGGAATACGACCGCGCCACGGCCGAGCGGCTTCAGGCCGCCGGCATGCAGGTCGCGGCGCTTACGCCCGATCGCTTCGCCGACTGGCTGGGCCAGGTGATCGCATGATCCCGGCCGCCCTTGTCTCGGCGCTCGCCGCCTTCGACGAAGCGGCCCTGACGCTGCTGGCCAACAAGGGCCTGGTGCGGCGCGCCCAGCGCGACGTCGCCGACGGCCTGGCGGCGGTCACGGGGGCCGAGGCGGACGCCGTGACGGTGGCGTGCGACGGCGATACGGTGCGCATGGACAGGCGCGGGCCGTCATCCGCCACCTGCACCTGTCCCGCGCCGGGCATCTGCCGCCACCGGCTGGCCGCGGTGCTTGTCGTCCAGGCGCTGGGGGCGGCAGCCGGGCCGGAACCCGGAACCGCGCCTGAGCCGGCCGGCCCCGCCGCCGCGGCGGATATCGAAGCCCTGCCGCCAGAGGCGTTGCGCAAATGGGCGGGGAAGGCGGCCTGGCGCGCCGCGCGCGAGTTGTCGGAGGCCGGGGCGGACGTCGCGGCCGAGGGGCAGGGCTTTATCGTCGCCTTTCCCGACGGCGGGCCGGTGGTGCGCATCGTGGCCGGCCAGGGGCCTGACGGGATGGTTTCCAAGACCGCTCAGGCCGCGCGCAAGGCCATTCATGCCGCGGCCTGGCTGGCCGTGCGCGCCCATCTGGGGCTGGAGGCGCCGGCCGCCGACGGTGAGGACGAGGCCGCGCCGGCCGAGGCGGCGACCGTGCCGGCGGAATTCCTCGACGCCGTAACGGCGGCGCTGGAAGACGTCGTCCGCCTGGGTTTCAACCTGGCGCCGGAATCGCTGGAAGAGCGGCTGTTCCTGCTGTCGGTGTCGTCGCGCGCCGATGCCCTGCCGCGTCTGGCCGCGATGCTGCGCACCCTGTCGGCCAACGTCCGCAGCCGGCGGCGGCGGGACTTCGCCTTCGATCCGGACGGGTGTCTCGTCATTTTGTCCGATGCCTTCCTGCTGGTTTCCGCGCTGCGCGGCGTCGATGGGGCGACATCCGCCGAGCGCAGGGACGCTCTGTGCGGCCGGCCGCGCCGCGACTATGCCCCAGCCGGCTCGCTGCGCATCGTGGGGTGCGGAGCCGATGCCTGGACAACGCCCTCCGGCGCGCGCGGGGTGACGGCCTGGTTCTACGAAGAGGCCACGGACCGGTGGCTGACGGCCGGCCTGGCGCGGGGCGCCAACCAGGACCCGGGCTTCGATCCGGTTCGGGCCTATGCCCGGGAAAGCCTGTGGAGCGGCAAGGTCCTCAAGGACCTTTCCCATGCCATGGTCGATCTCGACAAGGCCCAGGTGTCGGAAGACGGCCGCCTGTCGGCGGCCTCCGGCGTCACGGCGACCTCCGTCGCGCGCCGGTTGCCGGGCCGTATCGACGCCTGGCCGTGCCTGTTCGACGACTGGGAAGCGCTCGGTGCGCGCCTTGTCGCCCGAATCGGCGACGAAGGGCGCGGTGAGCCGGTCCTTCTGAGGCCGGCGGCCCTGGCGCGTCCGGCCTTCGACGACCTGACCCAGGTCCTGACCTGGCCGCTGTGCGACAAGCAGGGGCGTTGGCTGGGGGTAACGCTCGCCCATGGCCGCGACCGGGCGGCCCTGGTCGATGCCCTGCAAAAGATCGCCCAGTCGGGATGGTCGGGTATCGTCGTGGCGCTGGCGTCGATCGAGGGGCGGGATTTCCGCCTCCGCCCGATGGCCCTTGTCGACGATGAGGCTGGCTACAATCTCGGCCTCGACGACCTTGCCCCCCTGACGCAGGACAGCTGGGCCCGGAAAACCGCGCTCCTGAAGCGCGACATGAAGGCCGCCCTCGGCTACATGCCGAAGACGTTCGCTGCCATGCCGCCTTCGCGGGCGTCGCAGATCGTCCATGCGGCCTGGCAATCCGTGGTCGATGCGCTGGAAATCGGTCCGGGCCACGCGGCGGCCATCGTAAGCGGACACCTTAAGCGCCACGCCAGCCGCTTGCACGACGCCGGATTTCCGTCACTGGGCGATGCCGTCGGACGGGCCGCCGGCGCCGCCCCTGCCGGCGCGCCCCGGTCCCTGCTCACGGCCGCCGGCGCCTTGAGCCTTGCCAGACGGCTCATGACGGGCCTGCCGTACCTGCAAGGTCGATAGGATTACGCCGTGGACGCGGGACGGCGCGGCTCGACACCCACGCCTTCCGGGACGTCGTCCCTGACGCGATCACCCGGATAGCCGCCCGAAGGGCGTGCCCTATGCCGGGAACGTCACCGTGAATCCGAACCGCGCCGTATCGCCGGGCGGCAGCAGGGTGGTGGAGGGGCGGTCCTCGATGGCGTTCCCGCCGCCGCGCACCGCTGCCATGCCATGCCATGGCTCGATGCAGATGTAGGGCGCGCCGGGCTTTTGCCACAGGGCCAGGTTCGGCAGGTTTTCGAAGGCGAAATGCAGCTCAGGTCCGCCCTCGGCCGCGTAGGTCAGCCCCGGGCCCGCGCCTTCCGGAAAGATCATGGCGTCGGCTTCGAACCCGGCCGCCGCCAGCGTCAGCCGCCCGGCCTTGAACGGCGAGGGCAGGCGCGCGGGATCGATCAGCCCGTCCTTCAGCCGCACCAGGGCGGGCTCGGCTCCGTTATCCAGCGTGATCGTGTGCGGGCTTCCTTCAAGGCTCCGGCCCGCCGCGTCCGGCAGGGGCCACACGAAGGCCGGATGGAAGCCGAACCCGAAAGGCATGGTCCGCGCGCCGCGATTCTCGACCTCGGCGGCGACGCTGAGCGCCGGCCCCTTGAGCGCATAGGTCATCCGCAAGGCGAATTCGAACGGATAGACGGCTTTCGTCGTCTCGGACGGCATAAGCTCGTAGCGGCACATGGCGTCGCCGGCCATGTCCAGGGTGAATTCGCTTCTCCGGGCAAAGCCGTGCTGGGCCGTCATGTACGGCTTGCCTTCGATGGTCAGCCGGTCGTCCGGCGCCTTGCCGACGATCGGAAACAGGATGGGAGAGCGCCCGGTCCACCAGGCCGGGTCGCCGTTCCACAACCATGAGTGCCCGTCCGCTGTGGTGATGGCCTGCATTTCCGCGCCAAGCGAGGCGATGTCGACGCTCAGGCGCGCATTGGCGATACGGGTGACGACGGACATGGCTGTGTCTCCTTCGGACGGCTGCGTCATCATACCGCCCGGCCTCTGCCTCCGGCAACCCTTGCGGCGCGCAATCGCCGGCCCGCCGCGTCAGGGCCGTCCTGGTCACGCACGCGGACTGATCCCAGCGGCGATCGAACTGAAAAAAAGCTCATGCCAAAGATCATTCCTCATGACCGTCGGCATAGGTCCTGCTGCCCGTGGCAAGCGGTTTCAAAAGCTCTTGCGCAGGGGCGAATTGGCTTGACAAGGCCGGCGGGCCTCCGTCTAGTCGGCGCGTCGCGGCCGCGCTTTGCCCTAAGGTCGCCATTTCGCGTTTGAGGACAGGCATGACGATTCACCTCTACACCTGGTCGTGGAATGACGCCGACATGCTGCGCTATCTCTTCCGCCACTACGACGACATCGTCGACCGCTACGTGATCTATGACGACGGCTCGACCGACGATACGCTCGACGTCCTGGCCGCCAATCCCAAGGTCGAAACCCGCCGGGTCCGCTTCAACTCGGTACCGGATTCCTTCATCCTGTCGATCATGCCGACCATCCAGAACTGCTGGAAGGAAAGCCGCGGCCAGGCCGACTGGGTCATCGTCACCGAAATCGACGAGCACCTTTATCACCCGGACATGCTGGCCTACCTGGCCGACTGCAAGGCCAGGGGGATAACCTTCATCCCCGCCCTGGGATATCAGATGATTTCCGAGGACGCGCCGCAGCCGGGCGAATGGCTTTGCCGGACGCGCACCATGGGCGCGCCGTGGAAGCAGATGAGCAAGGCCAACATCTTCGATCCCGACGCGATCGACGAAATCAACTATTGCTTCGGCCGCCACACAGTCGAGCCGACGGGCCGGACGGTGGCGCCGGACACCGACGAACTGCTGCTGCTTCACTACAAATATATCGGCTTCGAGCGGACCTACCAGCGCCACGTCGAATGCACCGAGCGGCTGCTCGACGTCGACGTCAAGCGTAACTGGGGGCATCGCTGGCGCCTGTCGCGCGAAGACCTGCGCAAGGATTGGGACGACTTCGCCAGCCGGGTGGTGGATATTTCCAGCCCCGACCTTGACCCCGGCCGGACCCATGCCGAACCGCGGTGGTGGCTGCAATACCGCCGCGCCGTGCAGATGGCCGGGCAGCCAGCGGCCGCCGAGCCCCTGTCGTGACCGCGCCGTTACTTCCGGCGGGCGTGACCATGCGTCCGCTGTCGGCCGATCATGCCGCCGCCGTCGTCGCCTGGCGCAACGATCCGGCCAATGCCGCCTGCTTCCTGACGCAGGACCGCCTGACCCATGACGGCCAGCTTGCCTGGACGCAAAAGCAGCAGGCCGACCGCAACGACCATACTCATGTCGCCGAACTGTCGGGCCGGCCGGTCGGCATGGTCGCGATCTATGGCGTGGACGAAGCGGCGGGCGAGGCGGAATACGGCCGTATCCTGGTCGACAGGGCGTGGCGCCGGCGGGGACTGGGCCATGCGATCAGCGCCTGGGCGCTCGACCTCGCCTTCACCCGGCTGGGGTTGAAACGCGTTTATGCCCATTGCCTGGCCGCCAATCACCCCATCCACACCCTTATCGGTCAATTGGGCTTTGCCGAGTCGGCCCGTGACGCCGGTACGGTACGGTTCGAGATTAGCCGGGACCGCTGGCTGGCCCGCACGGAATTGCGCA
Source organism: uncultured Asticcacaulis sp. (assembly GCA_936940865.1). Classification (GTDB taxonomy): domain Bacteria; phylum Pseudomonadota; class Alphaproteobacteria; order Caulobacterales; family Caulobacteraceae; genus Asticcacaulis. Next base: position 14,819 of record CAKZJB010000044.1, read on the forward strand.
AGGAGCCCCTATGAAGGATATCCACCTCTTCGTGCCGACTTTCGACGTGGATACCTGCCTTGAGGCGATCGGGCATACGCTGCGCAAGGGGTGGACCGGGCTGGGCGACCAGACCGTCGCTTTCGAACACGCCTTCTGCGCGCAGTTCGGTCTTCCGCATGCCCATTTTCTCAACTCGGCCTCCGGCGGCCTGCACCTGGCCGTCAACATCCTGAAAGCCGAGCATGGCTGGGAAGACGGCGATGAAATCATCACGACGCCGCTGACCTTCGTCTCGACCAATCACGCCATCGTCTACGAAAACCTGGTGCCGGTCTTCGCCGACGTCGATTCCTATCTCTGCCTCGATCCTGCATCCGTGGAGGCCCGCATAGGCCCGCGCACCCGGGCCGTCATGTTCGTCGGCCTGGGCGGCAATACCGGTCAGTGGCCGGCCATTGTCGAGCTGTGCCGCCGCCGCGGGCTCAAGCTGATCCTCGATGCCGCCCACATGGCGGGCAGCCTGTGCGGCGGCCGCAATCCGGCGCTGTCAGCCGACGTCACCGTCTATTCGTTCCAGGCCGTGAAGAACCTGCCGACCGGGGATTCCGGCATGATCTGCTTCATGGACCCGGCGCACGACGATCGTGCGCGCCGCCTTGCGTGGCTGGGCATCGACAAGGATACCTATACCCGCAGCGTCGCGCCCGGCACCTACAAGTGGCAGTACGAAGTCAATGAAGTCGGCTTCAAATACCACGGCAATTCCATCATGGCTGCCGTCGGTCTCAGCCAGTTGCCGGCGCTTTCGGCCGACAACGCGCGCCGCCGCCGGATCGCCGAGTTATACAGCCGCCATCTCGAAGGGGCCGACGGTATCGGCATCGTCCCCACCGCGCCCGATTGCCTGTCGTCGCGCCACCTGTTCCAGGTCGAGATCGACCAGCGCGAAGATGTCATCGTGCGCCTGAACGCCGCGCGGATATTTCCCGGCGTACATTATCGCGACAATACCGAATACGCCGTCTACCGCCACGCCGCCGGCACCTGTCCCAATGCCCGCCGCCTTAGCCGGCGCATCCTGTCGCTCCCGCTCCATCTGCGCCTCGATGACGATGACGTGGAGCGTGTCGCCACCACCTTGCGCGAAATCGTCGCGACGCCGGCTGTCGTCCGGCCCCATTGATGGCGCTTACCGTTGCGCAATGCCTGGCGGGACTGACGTGGCAGCCATCCGGCGTGGCCGATCCGGACCTGTCCGTCATCGTCAGCGCGCCGCGTCTCGGCACTGCCGCCTTTGCCGTGCTGCTCGAAGGGCTGGCCGGCTTCAACCCGCCTGGTACCGAATTCATTATAACCGTCGACGGCCCGGACTCCGCCCGGCACCGCCTTGTCCGTCAAATCCAGGCGGGGGATCCGCGGTTCGCCATCCTGGCCCTGCCGCTCGGTGACGCGCTTCAGGCCGTCGCCGTCAACGCGGCCCTTATACGGGCGCGCGGACACCGGATCGCTTACCGCACGGACGCCACGGCGCCTTCGGGCCTGGATGCCGTGGTCCATCCGCGCCAGCGCCTGGAAGAGGCCGGTTTCGCCGATCCCCACATCGCCCTGACGGAACTCTGGCAGGCGGACTTCGCCCGCCGGCTCACGGGCGGCGGCCGCCCGCCGCTTTCGGCCGGTACGGTGCTGGCGGCCGGTACGGCGCTGCCGGCCGCCGTTCTCGGACGCGACCGCGGCCTGACCGGCGGCGCGCTCATGGACCTGGATATTCTCGATGACGGCTTCCTCCCGTCGCAGGACCTGAAAGACCGGTTGAGCGAAGATCACGTCCAGCCCTTCATGGCCCGTTGCGCCACCGATCTTTCGCCGCGCGAAAGCGGTCTCGTCCCCCACATGGCCCTGCCGCGCGGCCTGCGCCTCGTCGCGTCGGGCGGGGTCAGCACGCCGGGCATGGACATCACCTACGGCAATTTTGCGCGCCTGTTCCCCGATCGGATCCAGATCGAGACAATCGCCGCGGGTCAGGACGCCGTGGCCACGGCCGCCGATATCCACGTCGCCTTCCGCGACATGACCACCCCGGCGCCGGACAGCGCCGCACGGGCGCGCCAGGCCGGGATGGCCCGGATCTACGCCATGGACGACAACCTGCTGCGCCTGCGCGAAATCCCCTTTTTCCTTGAACAGGGATACCTGCCCGAGGTTGCCAACGTCCGCGCGCGCCTTGAGGCCGCAGACCAGGTCATTGCCTGGTCGCCGGTCAGCGCCGCGGAATTCCGCACCATCAATCCCCGCGTCCATGTCCTGGCCACCAACATCGCCGCCGGGCGCCTGACCGACCGGCCGACGCCGCCGGCCCATGACGGCCGCGTCGTCTATACCACGCTGACGCAGAATGCCTTCCAGAAGCTGCCGTGGTGGCAGCCGGTCCTCTCCGAATGGGCGGACTTCTTCCGCCGCCATGCGGACCGTGCCCAACTGGTCCTGTTCGGCGCCAAGCCGGAAGACGACGAGATGTACCGGGCCATGTTCGAGGGCATCGACTATCGCTTCCAGCCGTCCCGGGGCTATGGCGACTTCATCCGTGAAAGCACCGAGGCCGGGTTCCACTTCGCGATCAACCAGATGCTTGACGATTGCGACTTCACCCGGTCGAAATGCCCGATCAAGTTTCTCGACGCCACGGCGGTCGGGGCCGTACTGCTGACCGCCGACACCCGGGCCTTCCAGGACGTCGCCCCGGACGCGGTCATCAAGGTTCCGCCGCGTCCCGGCGCCTGGCGCGACGCTCTGGAGCGCAGCCTGGCCATGTCCGCGGCCGAGCGCGAGGGGCTGTGGGCCACCGCGCGCCGCCAGGTCCTCCGCGACTACACCACGGAGGTTCAATATCTCCGCTTTTGCCAGGCCCACCATGCCGCGCGCCTGCACCTGGCGCTGGACTCCGGCAGCGCCCCCGGGGGCAAGGCCCCGGTGACCCTGGGCGGAGAGCGCAACCCTGTCACCTCGGCCCTGTTCGACGACCTGGCCGCGCTGAACCTGGCGCCGCGATTTGCCGGCCGGCCCGGCGGCGACCCCGGCGATGCCAGACTGGTCATCGCCTGGGGCACCCGCTCGCCGTGGATTGCGGCGGCCAGGGCCTGGGGCCTGCCGTGCATAGCCCTGGCGGACTTTGCCGACGTCGCGGCGTCGCCCGAATCCATCCAGCCGGACGGCCTGTGGGCCTGTTCGCCCGGGACCGCCTGGCGGGCGCGCGCCGGCGGTTGGGCGAATGTCGCCGGCCTGCGCCCGGCCTTCGACCCGGCAACCACCGGTGCTCCGGGCGACGGCCGCCGCCTGGCCGTG
>CAKZJB010000045.1 GCA_936940865.1 uncultured Asticcacaulis sp.
CCCAAACCCGCAACCGGCACTACCGCCTTGCGTACCCGCTTCAATGACACAATGACCTCGGCAAAGTTAATTTGCGAAAAAATGGCTGACTGAAATACGCACGGTCAGCTTACTTTGCTGCACTGCAAACAGCAACAGGCGAATAAAATTTCAATTAGACGGCATATGCGACAATGCGGTTTCGGCCGAACCGGTAACTGCATGTGATAACGCCTTCCCCCGATATTTCACTTGTAATAAGCAAAATTGTAATATTTATTCGCCGCAGACCGCGCGCGCGATCGGCGGCGGACACATAACATAAGTTTGGGAGACGATCATGAATTTTTTCAAACAGATGGCGTCCGTTTGCACAACGGTCGCGCTGGCCCTGGCGCCCGTCGCTATTCCGCTGCAGGCCGAGGCCCATGGTGAACTGACCTTCGAAAAGCCCAAACCCAATGTCGCGGCGACCCCGCCGATGGGCTGGAATTCGTGGAACCACTTCGCCTGCAACATCGACGAGGCCAAGATCAGGGGCGCCGCCGACGCCATGGCCGCCTCGGGCATGAAGGACGCCGGCTATCAATACATTGTCATTGACGACTGCTGGCAGACGGGGCGCGACGCCAGCGGAAAGATCGTCGCCGATCCGGCCAGGTTCCCTTCCGGCATCAAGGCGCTGGCGGATTATATCCATTCGAAGGGGCTGAAGTTCGGCATCTATTCCGATGCCGGCATCAAGACCTGCGGTGGCCGCCCTGGCAGCCGCGGCCATGAATACCAGGACGCCAGGACCTATGCCGAATGGGGCGTCGACTATCTGAAATACGACTGGTGCAATACCGGCCCGGCCAATGCCGAGGCCAGCTATACGGTCATGGCCATGGCGCTGCGCGACTCAGGCCGCGACATACTGTTCTCGATCTGCGAATGGGGTGACAACCACCCGCGCGACTGGGCCGCCAAGGTCGGCCACCAGTGGCGCACGACCGGCGACATCCGCGATTCCTGGGACAAGGACGAGGGTTACAGCCATTCGCTGCTCAACATCCTCGACGCCCAGGTCGATCTGTGGCGCGATTCCGGCCCCAACCAGTGGAACGATCCGGATATGCTCGAAGTCGGCAACGGCGGCATGAGCGACACCGAATACCGTTCGCATTTCTCGTTGTGGGCCATGCTGGCCGCGCCGCTGATTGCCGGCAACGACCTGTCGAAGATGGACGATGCGACCAAGACGATCCTGATGAACAAGGACGTCATCGCCATCGACCAGGACGCCTTGGGCCAGCAAGGGCGCCGCGTGGTCAAGGACGGCGACTTTGAGGTTTGGGTGCGTCCGCTGAAGGGCGGCGACCGTGCCGTCGTCCTGTTCAACCGCTCTTCGGCCGCCCACGATATGAAGGTCGATTGGGAGGCGCTCGACTGGCCGGCGGGCCTGAAGGCCGACGTCAAGGACCTGTGGTCGAAGGCGGTCACCAAGAACGCCAAGGGCAGCTATGGCTCAAGCGTCCCGTCGCACGGCGTGGTCATGGTGCGGCTGACGCCGAAGGCGTAGGGGCGGGCGGGGGCGGAGGGCGCTGCTGCGTCCGCCCCCCTCCGTCTGGCACGAAGCGGAGTGACGGAAGGGGGGCTTGCCACTTCAGGCGTTCTGCGCCTTGCGCGCCTCCACTGCGGCTTCGGCAGCTTCGATCAGGTTCAACGATTCGCGCAGGATCGATTCCGAGGCGCGTTCGGCGCCGGCGGCGTCGCCCTTTTCGATGGCGACCAGGATGGCTTCGTGGGCCGCGATGCTGGCCGTGTGGCCGGCGATTTGGTTGGTCAGCGTGATCGACAGGCGCAGCGCATTGGTGATCAGCGGCTTCAGCCGCCAGAAGAAGGGGTTGCCGGACGCCTTCAAAATGGCGACGTGGAAGTCGATATCGGCCTGAAGCGCCGCTTCCTGGTCGCCGGCATGGGCAACCATAGCTTCCAGGCCTTCACGGATGGCGGCGATGGCCAGCTTGTCCTGGACTTCGGCGGCCAGCGCCGCGGCCGTCGGTTCGATCGCCAGGCGCATCTGGGTGAATTCGAGGAAGATCTTGTTCGAGAAAGGCCGTTCCATCAGCCAGCGCAGCACGTCCGGATCGAGCAGGTTCCAGTTCTCGACGGGTTCGACGCGCGTGCCCTGGCGCTGGCGCGACGTGACCAGGCCCTTGGCCGACAGCATCTTGACCGCTTCGCGCATGACCGTCCGGCTGGCGCCGAAGCGCTGGCACAGGGCCGCCTCGGTGGGAAACCCGGTGCGATCGAATTCGCCCGTAACAATCGATTGACCCAGGGATCGCATCAGCCCATAGGCCAGGCTGACACCAAGTTCCGAACGCATGTCTCCGCCGTTCCTGTTCTTTATTATTGTGCTGTCCGGTTTCGGACTCGTTCCGAATCGAAGAGCAGGGTTCAAGCCAAAAATCTATAGAAATTTCCGAAGGCCACAAAGGTTTTTCGCCATTTTGGCCTTGCGGCTCCTAAGACCCTATTATACGACAAATACGCGCCAACTGTTCGCCGTCAAAGCACTAATGAGCGACGGGGCTCGCCAACAGGGAGAAATAATTCATGAAATCCGTTTCAACCTTTGCCGTATCGGCGATGTTAGCGCTAACGCTTTTCGCTGGCAACTGCGAGGCCAAACCGGCGTCCGCCGCGTCGCCCATCCCGCAACTGGTGCAGAAGAACGGCAAGTTCGCCCTGATGGTCGATAGTTCGCCCTTCCTGATTCTCGGGGGGCAGGCCAACAATTCGTCCAACTATCCGGCCGCACTGGATAAGGTCTGGCCGGCGATCAAGGACATGAACGCCAACACCCTGGTCATGCCGGTGGCGTGGGAGCAGGTCGAGCCTGTCGAAGGCCATTTCGATTTCAGCTTCGTCGATACCCTGGTCAAGCAGGCCCGCGAACACAATGTGCGCCTGGGAATCCTGTGGTTCGGCACCTGGAAGAATACCGGACCGAACTATACCCCGAGTTGGGTGAAGACCGACAACAAACGCTTTCCGCGCCTGACCAACAAGGACGGCTCGACGTCCTACGCTTTGTCGCCGCTCTATGACACGACGCGCGAGGCCGACAAAAAGGCGTATGTCGAGCTGGTCCGGCACATCAAGGCGATCGACGGCCGGCAGCATACGGTCATCATCCTGCAGGTCGAGAACGAAGTCGGTGTCTATGGCGCGGCCCGCGATTACTCCCCCAAGGCCGATGCGCTGATGAACCAGGCGGTGCCGGATGCACTGGTCAGGAAGATGGGCAAGCAGCCGGGCAGCTGGCACCAGGTGTTCGGCGACGACGCCGACGAATTCTTCCATGCCTGGTCGATCGCGCGCTATGTCGATGACATCGCCGCCGCCGGAAAGGCCGTCTATCCGCTGCCGACCTATATGAACGACGCCTTGAAGGATCCGCTGAACCCGAAGTCGGTACCGGGCTCCTACGCGTCGGGCGGTCCGACCTACAATGTGCTCGACATCTACAAGGTGGCGGCGCCGCACATCGATATTCTCGCGCCGGACACCTATACGCCCACTTCGGACAGCGTCGAGGCGACGCTGAAGCTCTATGCCCGTCCCGATAACGCGCTCTATGTCGCCGAAAGCGGCAATCGCGCCGTCTATGCGCGCTACGTCTTTTCGGCCCTTGGCCGGCAAGCCATCGGCGTCGACCCGTTCGGCTTCGACTACACGGGATATTCCAACTATCCGCTCGGTGAAAAGACCTGGGGGCCTGACCAGGTCAAGCCCTTCGGCACGGTCTACAGCCTGTTCCGTCCGCTGGAACGCGTCTGGCCGAAGCTCTCGTTCGAAGGCCAGGTGTGGGGCGTGTCGGAACCGGACGACCATTCGGGACAGGACCTCGATCTCGGTCCCAACTGGAGTGCGCGCGTCACCTATCGCCAGTGGCAGTTCGGCATGCCGGAATGGGATCCCCAGAACAAGAACGGCTATCCGGACGGCTCCGACGTGCCGTCGGGCGGCGTCGCCGTGGCGAAGCTGTCGGACAACGAATTCCTCGTCGCCGGCATCAATGCCCGCATCTCGTTCGGCGCCGGCCCGGCCAACAAGGACAAGGGGATGCTGCTCGACCGCGTCGAGGAAGGCCACTATGACAAGGCCGGCAACTGGGTGTTCGAGCGCGTGTGGAACGGCGACCAGACCGATTATGGTCTCAACCTGACCAATACGCCGCGCCTGCTCAAGGTCCGGCTGTCGACCTATACGAAATAACAAACAGCAAAACTGACAAGGGAGTGAAGATGATGGGTAAACGGGCTCTGGTTTCGGCGTCGGCCCTGGCGCTGATGCTCGGCGCGGGCGCAGCCTCGGCGGGCACGTTCGACAAGACGGCGACGGGCGTCGTCGTCCACCCCGATACGGGTTCGGCCAAGACGGTGACGCTGGAGGTCATCAGCCCGTCGATCATCCATGTGGTCGCGGTCGATGACCCCGCGCGCGAGCAGATGCCGTCGCTGATGGCGATCGCCAAGCCCAATCCCGGCAATTTCACCGTCAAGGCGAAGGCCGTGAAGGGCAAAAAGTCGGTCGTTCTGAACGCCGGCCAGGCGTCGGCCGAGGTCGACCTCGAGACCGGCCTGGTGCGCTTCTTCAACGCAAAGGACCAGGCCGTCCTGACCGAAACCAGGGCCGCCATCACGCCGGTGACGATCGAAGGCAAGCCTTACGTCGCGACCGCCGCCCAGTTCAATCCCGGCACGACCGAGGCGCTTTACGGTCTTGGCCAGCATCAGTACGGCCAGATGAACCTCAACGGCCAGGACGTCCTCTTGTCGCAGCACAATATGGACATCGCGGTCCCGTTCATCGTGTCCGACCGCAATTACGGCCTGTTGTGGGACAACGACTCGATCACGCGCTTCGGCAATCCAAAGCCCTATGGCGACCTCAGCCGCGATCTCAAGGTCACCGGCGAAGACGGCAAGCCCGGCCTGACCGCCAAATACTATGTCGACGGCAAGCTGGTCCTGACACGCACCGAAAGCGACATCAGGTATCAGTACCTCAAGGACGTCGATGAGAACTGGCCGAAGGAGGTCCCGGCCAAGGGTGACATCAAGGTCGTGTGGGACGCAACCCTGTCGTCCGACATCGCGGGCGTGCACAAGCTGCAGCTCTATTCGTCCGACTATGCCGACCTGACGATCGACGGCAAAAAGATCCTCAGCGTCTGGCGGCAGAACTGGAACCCCTGGTACCACAATTTCGAATTGTCCTTCGTCAAGGGCAAGCCGGTCAAGCTTCACCTCGAGTGGAAGCCTTCGGGCGGCATGGTCGCGATCAAGCATTCGGATCCGTTGCCGGCGGCCGACCAGCACTCTCTGCGCTTCTCATCGGAAGCCGGCACGGGGCTCAACTACTACTTCATCGCGTCCGACAGCATCGACGGCGCCATTGCCGGCTATCGCACCGTTACCGGCCAGGCGACGCTGATGCCGAAATGGGCCTATGGCTTCTGGCAGTCGCGCCAGCGCTACGAGACGCAGGACCAGCTTTTGGGCGTCGTCGCCGAATACCGCAAGCGCGGCTGGCCGCTCGACAATATCGTTCAGGACTGGTTCTACTGGCCGGAAGACCAGTGGGGCAGCCACGACTTCGACAAGACGCGCTTCCCGGACCCCAAGGGCATGGTCGACGCCGTCCACGCCGAGCACGCCCACATCATGATCTCGATCTGGGGCAAGTTCTACGCCAATACCGATAATTACAAGGAATTCGAGTCCAAGGGCTATATGTGGACGCAGAACGTCAAGAACGGCGCCCGCGACTGGGTGGGGCCGGGTTATCTCAACAGCCACTATTCGCCCTATAACCAGGAAGCCCGCGACATCTATTACCGCCAGCTCAAGGACAAGCTGGTCGGTTTAGGCTTCGACGCCTGGTGGATGGACAATACGGAGCCGGACGTCCGCTCCAACGAACGTCCGGAAGACTTCGCCAAGCTGATCACACCGACCCAGATGGGGCCGGGCGCGATCGTGCACAATCCGTACGCCCTGATGAACACCACGGCCATGTATGACGGCCTGAAGCGCGACCAGCCGGACAAGCGCCAGTTCATCCTGACGCGGTCGGGCTTCGGCGGCCTGCAGCGCAATGCCGCCGCCGCCTGGTCGGGTGACACGGCCGGCCGCTGGAACAACCTTTACGACCAGATTTCGGCGGGCGTCAGCTTCTCCATGTCGGGCATCCCGAACTGGACGCACGATATCGGCGGCTATGCCCAGGAAACACGCTACCAGGGCACCGACGCGGGTTCCGCACAGGAAAACCGCTCGACGGGCACGGCCTCGATCAAGCCGGAGGACCTGAAGGAATGGCAGGAACTGAACCTGCGCTGGTTCCAGTTCGGCGCCTTGTCGCCGCTGTTCCGCAGCCACGGCGAAGTCGTCAAGCGCGAGATCTACCTGATTTCGCCGGAAGGCTCGGATATGCGCGCCTCGATGGTGTGGTACGACGAGCTGCGCTACCGCCTGATGCCCTATATCTACGCCACGGCGTCGGACACCTACTTCAATTCCGGCACCATCATGCGCGGCCTGGTCATGGACTTCCCGGCGGACAATGCCGTCAAGGACATCAAGGACCAGTACCTGTTCGGGCATTCGCTGCTGGTCGCGCCGGTCTATGAATACGGCGCGCGGTCTCGCAGCGTCTACCTGCCGAAGGGCGCCGACTGGTACAACTTCTATACCGGTGAAAAGCTCACGGGCGGAAAGTCCGCCAAGGTCGATGCGCCCGTGACGCAGATCCCGCTGTTCGTGAAGGCAGGGGCAATCGTGCCCATGGGGCCGGTGACGCAGTATGTCGACGAAAAGCCCGACGCGCCGCTGACGCTCACCGTCTATACGGGCGCCGACGGCACCTTCAGCCTCTATGAGGATGACGGCGTGTCGAACGGCTATACGCGCGGCGAGTTCACCCGCATCCCGCTGAGCTACAACGACAAGACGGGCGTGCTGACCATCGGCGCGCGGACCGGTTCCTATCCCGGTATGGTGGCCAATCGAACCTTCCGCGTCCGCTTCATCAAGGCCGGAACCTCGACCTCCGGCGCCTTCGATGCCAAGGACGCCGAGGTCGCGTACGACGGCACGGCGGTCAGCGTAAAACGCTAATACGCTTTGCGGTAACAAAATAACGGCGCGGAGATCGCTCTCCGCGCCGTTAACGGTTTTGCCAAGCCCATTGAATTCTGATATTCTGGACGCATCTATTGATTGGTGCCGTCCGCCCCGATCCAGCGACAACGGCATAGCGTACAAGCGTTAGAACCCATAATCAGGGAGCCGTTTCGTATGTCGTCCAGTCCGATTTCGCCCGCCTTTTCGCAAGCCCAGCCGTCCGAGGCGACGTTGCGCGACGTGCCGATCATGGCGCGCAAGGGCGTCGACCTGCTGCGCAAGAGCTGGCGGTTCGGTTCGATGGCTGTGATCTTCCCAAACGGCAAATGCATGACGCTAAGGGGAGGGGAGCCGGGGCCGGCGGCGACGCTGCTGGTGCACGATTTCAACTTCGTCAAACGCGTGCTGGCGTCGGGCGATATCGGCTTCTGCGACGGCTACAAGGAAGGGGAATGGGATACGCCGGACCTGGCGACCCTTCTCGAAGTGCTGACGCTCAACAGCGAGCACCTCGGCCAGCTGTTCACCGGCAATATCGTGACGCGGACGCTGAATAACATCTGGCACGCCTTCAACAAGAACACGAAGACGGGCTCACGGCGGAATATCTTTGCCCACTACGACCTGGGCAACAGCTTCTACGACAAGTGGCTCGACCCGACCATGACCTATTCGTCGGCCCTGTTTGCCGGCCGTGCGGCCGAGACGCAGGACCTCAAGGTGGCGCAGCAGGAAAAATATGCGCGCCTGGCCAGGCTGGTCGACTTGCAACCCGGCCAGCACGTGCTTGAAATCGGCTGCGGCTGGGGCGGCTTCGCGCAATATGCCGCCGAAACCATCGGTGCGCGCGTCACGGGCCTCACCATATCGCCGGCCCAGCACGACTATGCGGTCGAGCGCATGCGGCGTCTGGGGCTTTCCGACAAGGTCGAGATCCGTTTGATGGATTATCGCGATATCCAAGGTGAATTCGACGCCGTGGTGTCGATCGAGATGTTCGAGGCAGTCGGCGAATCCTATTGGGGCGCCTATTTCGACAAGGTGCGCGCCGTGCTGAAAAAGGGCGGCAAGGCGGGTCTGCAGATCATCACCATCGCCGACGAGATGTTCGATGACTATCGCAGCCGTGCCGACTTCATCCAGAAGTACATCTTCCCGGGCGGCATGCTGCCGTCCCTGCAGAAGCTGGGCGAGCAGACACAGAAGGCCGGCCTGAAGCTGATGTCGAACTTCAATTTCGGCCAGGACTATGCCGAGACGCTGAAGCAATGGGCGCAGCGTTTCGAGGCAGCATGGCGCGACGGCAGGATCAACGGCTTCGACAACCAGTTCCGCAAGCTGTGGCTGTTCTACCTGGCCTATTGCGAGGCTGGCTTCCGCACCGCGCGCACCAATGTCGTCCACCTGGAACTGCAAAGGGCCGACTGACCGCGCCCGTATTTTATAACCCCCTGTTGAATCCGCGGCCGTTTTGCGCCATGGAACAAAAAGGCACCGCCGGGGTTGGCGGCTGCTGAACGACGGGGGCATTCATGATCATCGGCATAGACCTGGGCACCACCAATTCCGCGGTGGCGGTATGGCGCGACGGCAAGGCCGAACTTATTCCGAACAGCCTTGGTCATATGTTGACGCCATCGGCGGTCGGCATCGACGATACCGGCGAACTGCTGGTCGGTCTTGCCGCCCGCGAGCGCCAGTCGACGCACCCGCACCTGACGGCCACGGCCTTCAAGCGCTACATGGGGACGGCGCGCAAGACGCGGCTGGGCAAGACCGAATATACGCCGGAACAGCTGTCGGCCATGGTGCTGGGGCGGCTGAAGGCCGACGCCGAGGCCTATCTCGGGGAGCCGGTGACCGAGGCCGTTATCACCGTGCCGGCCTATTTCAGCGACAAGCAGCGCAAGGCGACGCGCCGGGCCGGCGAACTGGCGGGGCTCAAGGTCGAACGTCTGGTCAACGAACCGACGGCGGCTGCGCTCGCCTATGGGATTCACAACCTGGCCGACGAATCGCGCTTCCTGGTGTTCGACCTTGGCGGCGGGACTTTCGACGTCTCCATCCTGGAAATCTTCGAAGGCGTCATCGAGGTGCGCGCCTCGACGGGCGACAACCGGCTGGGCGGCGAGGATTTCAACGAGTTGCTGGTGAGCGCCATGCGCCATCGGTTCGAAAAGGAGCTCAAGTCCAAGCCGGACGAATGGGATGCCCTGCATCAGGTGCTGCGCGCTTCGGCAGAGCGCGCCCGGCGCCTGCTGAGCACCGAGGGATCGGCGTCGATGGATATCGTCTGGAAGGGCAAGGCCTACAGCCATACCTTTACGGCCCAGGACTTCGACGGCCTGGCGGCGGCGCTGATCGAGCGGCTGAAGGAACCGGTGCTGCGCGCGCTGCGTGACAGCGATATCCGGCCCTCGGACCTCAGCGAGATCGTCCTGGTCGGTGGCGCGACGCGCATGCCCGTTGTGCGCCGGACGGTGACGCGCATGTTCGACCGCTTCCCGTCGCACGCCGTCAATCCGGATGAGGCCGTGGCCTTGGGGGCGGCGGTGCAGGCGGGGCTGAAAAGCCGCGACGCGGCCCTGCGCGAAATCGCGGTAACGGATGTCTGCCCGTACAGCCTGGGCGTCGATGTCGCCGAACGCCGGCCGGACGGCGGCCTGACGGCAGGGCTGTTTTCGCCCATTATCGAACGGAACATCGTGGTCCCAGTCAGCCGCCAGCGGGTGTTTTCGACCATGCACGACGGACAGGAGGTCGTGCACTTCGGAATCTATCAGGGCGAATCCCGTCATGTCTCCGACAACATCCTCCTGTCGGAAATTTCCATTCCCGTGCCGCCGCGGCCGGCCGGGCACATCGCCGTCGAGTGCCGCTTTACCTACGACATCAACGGCCTGATCGAGGTCGATGTTCACGTGCCCATCACGGGCGAACGGCGGGAACTGGTCATCGTCGATGAGGACGGTCCCAAGGGCGACGATCTGGAGCGGCAGCGGGCGGCGCTGGCGGCATTGAAGGTCCATCCTCGCGAACTCGACGCCAACCGCGCGGCCATGGCGCGGGCCAATCGCTGCTATGAGGACTTCCTGGGCGACAAGCGCGCCCTGGTCGGTCAATGGATCGGTCAGTTCGAAAGCATCCTGGAAGGGCAGGATCCGCGCCAGATCGACCATGCCCGGACCGAACTGATGAAGGCGCTCGATTCCCTGGAAGGCGAGAGCTTCCTGTGACGACGATCTGGACGACGCTCGGCATCGCGCGCACGGGCGACCGAAGCGCGATCCGCCGCGCCTACGCTGCCCGGCTTAAGGAAACCAATCCGGAAGACGATCCGGAAGGCTTCAAGGCCTTGCGCGAAGCGTATGAAATGGCCCTGCGGCAGGCTGGGCGCCATGCGCCGCCCACCGAGGTTAGGGTGGTCAGTAGAGAGGGCACTGTCGCGGAACTCGAAGCGGAGCCCGAGCCACCCGCCGAGAAGGAACAGTCCGCCCCTGTTCCAGACCCCGACATGCTAAAGATTGCGGAGTCGCTTAAGACGATGGGCCGGACCCACTCGCTGGTAGAGTCGGGCAACGTCCTTCAGGTGGCACGTGAACATCTCGAAATTCTGTTAAGGCGTGATAGTGAGTCTGACGATCAGGCACGGCTTGAAGCGTTGCGCCTCCTTTTGCAACTGCCGGATCTGGAGCGAATCGATACCCGCAATGCAACTGAAGTGTGGCTTCTTCGTCTGTTGTGTGCGCGCATCCCGCAATCGGACGCGTTGATCGGTATCGCGCGCCGCTATTTTGATTGGAACGACGATACGATCGAACATAGACGGCGCGGCGACGACGCCGCTTTGAAAAACCGTCTTATCGAGCGCGAGAAAGACCTGGCATTTTTAAGGCGCATATCGCAGCCCGGCAGCGAACACTATCGGGCTTTTCGCGTCCTCAGCCGGCCGCCTACGCAGGACACCTGGCGTACCCGTCTGTTACCTGAGGCTAAGCTGTCCGAGGTGCGGGCGCTGCTGGTTCGCATTAATGTGAACCGGCCCCAGGTTGAGAATGAACTAAACCCTCAGACAGTTGCCTTGTGGGAAGCGCGGCTTGCGCGTCCTGGGCTGGCTGGTATTCATTTGTGGATGGCAATTCTTGCCGCGCCATGCCTGGCCGTACTGATACTTGCTTTCTGGCTTGCAGACAAAATCCCGAGCGATCTTGGCCAGTCGGCCGGTCCGTTGTTAGTTCTCGCAGCGAGTGTGCCGGTCGTCTGGACGGTCGTGCGCAGCGGGGCGATCCTGGCCTACATCTGGCCGCGAAAGGCGTGGAAACGATATGCAGACACTCGTCCCATACCCTTGTTCGGCTTCATGGGTGCGGGCGGGGTGGTCATTCTTTTTGCGCTTTCGACTCTTCCACCATCTCCGATCCTTGGTACGCTGGTAATTGCCTTAGCCCTTGTCACCATCTGGTGGTCGCTGGTCACAGAAGAACTGGAGGAAAGCAGCGGTAACTGGACGTGGCATGTACGGCTGGTTTTCGCGGGCGGGGTGGCTCTCTTGTGGTGGCTGGTCGGCTTAAGATCACCGATGGAAAGCGAAACAAAGACCATGTTGAGCATCGCCTTTACGGCCGGCGTGCTCTTCGTTGGATGCGGCAGATGCCGCGCCCTGAGAGCCTGGGCCAGTTTGAAGCCCAGAGGGCGCGCGGCCATATTCATGGGATTGATTGCCGCCTGCGCCGCCGGTTCGGCCGGCCTGTGGCTGAGTACTGACTCTGTATCCCCTGCTGCTTTCTGTCTCGTAGCGTTGGCGTTGCTCTTCCATCAGTGGACCTTCCCGTTTGGGAAAGCATGGCCAATGAGCGCCATCGGACGGACAGGCTTTTACGTAGTTGCTGCGGTGTTCCTGAAGTGGAGCAGCGATGGTGCTGGCGTTGCCATCGCTGCAACTGCCTTGACGGTGTGGCTAGGGAGTACTTGGTTCGTACGGTCGGGCCGCGCGGCGTAGCTATAAGCGCCGTGCAACTACAGCTTATCCCGTCAAAGAACCGCTTAGCGCCTGTGACAAACCCCTTGTCTCTCCAGACAAGGAACGTTACGACGGACGCCCGTTAACAACCGACGCCGAATCCCGGACCTTTGGAGAGCGGCGACTTTGGGGGCATGGTGCGAGAGGCAGAGGGCTTTGATTCCGGCATGACGAAGGGGACAGGTGTCCAATCGGACTCGATGCCGGTCGTCATCGCGGCGCCCGGCGCCATTACCCTTGTGCGCCATGGCGAGCCCGCCCTGTCGCGCCGCGCCCTGCTCGACTGGGAAGGTTATCGCGACTGGTGGGCGAAATACGAGGAATCGGGCCTGCTGGAAGGCCAGACGCCGCCGCATATCCTCGACGGCTATGCCCGCGACGCCCGCTACATCTATTCCTCGACCCTGAGACGCTCGATCGAAACGGCGCAGGCCATTTGCGGCAACCGGCCGTTCGAAAGCCTGGACATGCTGGTCGAAGCGCCCCTGCCGCCGCCGCACCTGCCGCGCTGGATCAAGCTGTCGCCCAAGTCGTGGGGCTGGGGAACGGTGTCGCGACTATGGTGGTGGTACACCGACAACCACGGCGCCTGGGAAACCCGCAGGCAAGCCCAGGCCCGCGCCAAAAAGGCCGCCGATTTCCTGGTGGCCAAGGCCCGCGAAGGGGGTGACGTTCTTGTGCTGGCCCATGGCTATTTCAACCTGATGATCAGCCTTGAACTGAAGAAAATGGGTTATATAAAGACGGTGGAGCAGGGGTTCAAATACTGGGGGTGCCGCCGCTACGAGAAGAAGACGAAGGAATAACGCCCATGTCCGACACCACCGAACTCTCCTTCGAAGCGGCGTTGAGCCAACTGGAAAAGATCGTTACCGAACTCGAATCGGGCCAGGCTCCGCTCGAAAAGTCGCTGGACCTGTATAAGCGCGGCGCCGAACTGAAAGCGCTCTGCGAAGCGCGGCTTGAAGCCGCCCGCCTGCAGGTTGAAAAGATATCGCTGAGCAAGGCGGGTCAGGTTGAGGGCGTGGCCCCCGCGAGCTTCGAGTAGATGCTGACGCCCGTCGCCGCCAATTCCGACCTTCCGCCGCTGAAGCAGCGCCTGGCCGAGACCGCCGACCTGGTCACCATGGCGCTCGATGAGCTTCTGCCGCGCGGTGAGGGGCCCGAGGTCCGGCTGACCGAGGCCATGCGCTATGCCGCGCTCGGTCCGGGAAAACGCATCCGTCCCTTCTTTGCGCTCGAAACCGGCCGTTTGCTTGACGCCGACCCGAATTCGGTGCTGCGCGCCGCCTGCGCGCTGGAGTGCATCCATGCCTACAGCCTGGTGCACGACGACCTGCCGTGCATGGACGACGACGACCTGCGCCGGGGACGGCTGACCGTCCACCGCGCCTATGACGAGGCGACGGCGGTTCTTGCCGGCGACGCCCTGCAAAGCATCGCCTTCGAAATCCTGGCCCACGAGGACACGCACGAGGATCCCATGGTCCGCTGCGAACTGGTGCGGCTGCTGGCCCAGGCGTCAGGCGCGCTCGGCATGGCCGGCGGCCAGATGATAGACCTGATCGGCGTCCATGACGACCTGGGCGGCGTCGCGCGCATGCAGCGGCTGAAGACCGGCGCGCTGATCGTCCATGCCTTTGAAATTCCACTGGTTATCGCCGACGCGCCCGAGCGCGAAGGCCTGGCCCTGATGCACTTCGCCCAGGACCTGGGCCTGGCCTACCAGATCTCGGACGATGTGCTCGACGTCGAGGGCGACCCCGAGGAAATGGGCAAGGGCGCCGGCGGCAAGGACGCCGACAAGGGCAAGACCAACTTCGTGACCCTGCTGGGCCTGGATGAAGCCAAGCGCCGCGTGGCCATGCTGAGCGATCAGGCCAAATCCCGGCTTGATATTTTTGGTGGAAAGGCGCGATACTTGCGCGACAGCGTTGACTTTGTTCTCAATCGGCGCAACTGACCCCGTTTCCTTGTTACGCCCGCAACGGTACCCGCGTTGATGCCCGACACGCCCACCCTCGACAGATTGCAGAATGCCGAAGGATTTCATCCGGAGGTCATTCATACGCTGAATCCGGCCGAACTGCGCCAACTGGCGGACGAGGTTCGCCGCGAAACCATCGACGTCGTCTCGAAAATCGGCGGGCATCTGGGCTCCGCGCTGGGCGTGGTCGAACTGACGGTCGCCCTGCACCACGTCTTCAACACGCCGCGCGACATCCTGATCTGGGACGTGGGCCATCAGTGCTATCCGCACAAGATACTAACCGGGCGCCGCGACCGCATCCGGACGCTCCGCCAACGCGGGGGGCTGTCGGGCTTCACCAAGCGTTCGGAAAGCGCCTACGATCCGTTCGGCGCGGCCCACGCCGCCACATCGATCTCGGCCGCGCTGGGATTCTGCGCGGCCCGCGATCTCAAGGGTGAAAACAACAAGGTCGTGGCGGTTATCGGCGACGGGTCCATGTCCGCCGGCATGGCTTATGAGGCCATGAACAATGCCGCGGAAACAACCCGGAACCTGACCGTCATCCTCAACGACAACGACATGTCGATCGCACCGCCCGTCGGCGGTATGAGCGCCTATCTGGCCAACCTGGTGTCGGGCGGAACCTACCAGTCGATCCGCCGCATCTCGCGCGGCATCGCCGAGCACTTGCCGCGCCCGCTGTTCGAGACCGTGCGCAAGATGGAGGAGTTCTCGCGCACCTGGGTGACCGGCGGGACCTTCTTCGAGGAACTCGGCTTCTACTATGTCGGCCCGATCGACGGCCACAACATGGAGCACCTGCTGACGGTTCTGAAACGCGTGCGCGACATCAACGACCGCCCCGTGCTGGTTCATGTCGTGACTCAGAAAGGCAAGGGCTACGCCCCGGCCGAAAGCGCGTCGGACAAGTATCACGGCGTCGCCAAGTTCGACGTCATTACCGGCGAGCAGGCCAAGCCCAAGAGCAATGCGCCGACCTATACCGAGGTCTTCGCTTCGGAACTGATCAAGCAGGCCCGCCGAGATCCGACGGTCGTGGCCATCACGGCGGCCATGCCGTCGGGCACGGGCCTCGACCGGTTTGCCGAGGTCTTCCCCGATCGTTGCTACGACGTCGGCATCGCCGAACAGCACGCCGTGACCTTCGCGGCAGGACTGGCGGCCGATGGCGCCAAGCCGTTCTGCGCGCTCTATTCCACCTTCCTGCAGCGCGGCTACGACCAGGTGGCGCACGATGTCGCCTTGCAGAACCTGCCCGTACGCTTCGCCATCGACCGCGCCGGCCTGGTCGGCGCCGACGGCGCGACACACGCAGGCTCGTTCGACATCGGCTATCTCGGCGCCTTGCCGAACATGATGATCATGGCGGCGGCGGACGAAGCCGAACTGGCGGCGATGATCGCCACGGCGACCGCTTATGACGAAGGCCCCTCCGCGTTCCGCTATCCGCGCGGCGAAGGCGTCGGCATCAATATCCCGGAAGTGTCCGAACCGCTGGCCATCGGCAAGGGCCGGATTGTCCGCGAAGGGTCGAAAGTCGCCATCCTGTCGCTGGGCACGCGCCTGGCCGATGCGCTGAAGGCCGCCGATATGCTGGCGGCGCGGGGACTGTCGACCACGGTCGCCGACGCGCGGTTCGCCAAGCCGATAGACCGCGAGCTGGTGCTGCAGCTGGCGCGTCACCACGAATGCCTGATCACGGTGGAAGAGGGCTCCGAAGGCGGCTTCGGCGCCTTTGTGCTGCAATTCCTGGCGGCGGAAGGCGCGCTTGATGCCGGGCTGAAGATCCGCACGCTTGCCTTGCCGGATCGTTTCCAGGACCAGGATACGATGAACGCCATGTACGCGGATGCCGGTCTCGACGCGGCAGGCATCACCCTTACGGCGCTCAAGGCATTGGGCCTCGAAGAGGCTGTGGTCGCCATGGCCGCGAAACGGTAAAAGAAAAAGCGGCGCCCGGTTTCCCGGCGCCGCTTCCGTCCTTTTGAAACGTCTGGCTATTGGTTCAGGATGATCGAAGCGATCACGCCCGTGGCGACGGCCGCCAGCACGTAGTTGCCATCGACCTCACGCCACGCGTAGCCGTAGGGCGGGCGGCGCAGGTGATAGTAGCGATAGTCGATGTAGCGTCCGCGATTCCAATCGCTCCAGCCGACATAACCGCCGCGGCGCCAGTCGGACCGGTTATGCCAGCCGCGATGGTAGCCGTTGTCATGGTAGCCGTAGTGACCGCGATCACGCCAGCCGCGATCATCGCGGTCGTGGTCGTAGCGGTCGCGATCATAGTGTCCGTGGTCGTCGTGTCCGTGGTCGTAGTGTCCGCGACCGTGATGGCCCTGATCGTGCCAGCCCTGGGCCTGGGCGGCGCTGCCGAAGGCCAGGGCACCGGCGAGGCAGGCCATCGCCGCAGTCGTCAGAATGCGTTTCATGGGGATCTCCTTTATACGCAAAATCACCCCCGATGACGCACACGATACCCCTTTCGACATGAACCTGTAATGAACATGTCGGCCTGAAAAAATTCAGGCCACATCAAGGGGTTCGCTGTCCGTTTCGCGAACCCGGCGCAGCATTTCGGTCCACAATCCGGCCATGTCCCGCACCGCGTCGGATGCGTCGTCTACCAGGCCCGCAAAGAGGTCGAAACCCAGCGGCAAGGTGTCATATCGCCGGTAGATCGTACGAACGCGTGCCGCCAGAAGCCGCCGCGCAAAGGCCTCGGCCTGGGGCGCCAGTCCGTCGAGGCCGGCGGATACGATCAGTGTCCTGGGCTGGCCGGCGAGGACGCCTTCGGTGGCCGGCGAAATCCTCGGGTCGGCCGGATCGACCCCGGCCCCGGCATAGTGCGAGATCAGGATGTCGATATCGGCCGGGGCCAGCGGCCATTGCCCCGTCGGTGGACCGGACTTGATCGCTGGGTCCGCCAGGTCCAGCAGCGGCGTAACCAGCAATTGCGCCACGGGCAGGGGCTTGAAATCGCGGCGGAGATCGAGGCAAAGCCGCGCGGCCAGGCCGGCGCCGGTCAGCGCTCCACCGACGGCGACGCCCCCGGACTTCGCGCCAAGGCGGAAGGCATTGGCCTGCGCCCATTCGAAGGCCGCGCGTGCGTCTTCGCAGGCCGCCGGGAAGCGATAAAGCGGCGCCAGCCGGTATTCCGGAATGAAGACCGGACATCTGGCCTCGTGGGCGAACAGGGCGCAGAAGGCGCGCGACAGTTCGGGACCGCCCAGCACGCCGCCGCCCTGATGGAAGAAGACCAGCAGCGGCGCGTCGTCCGCAATCGCCGCCGGCCGGATCAACAGGCCGCGCATGGGCGAGGGGCCATAGGGCGATCCGACGGCTTCGGCGCCTATATCCTCGATCCTGACGCGGGCCGCGGCGGGCGTACCCAACAGCGCCGCCATGTCCTGCCATTCCTGCCGCGCCTGTTCGAGGCTCTTGCCGGTGAGGCTCAGGGGCTGGGTTGAAGCGCCGGCGAACCACGACCGCCACAGGAACTGTATCTGCGGGTCGAGCGTCCGGCCGTTCGAATAGACAACGCCGCCGCCCGCAAAGAAACGCAGGCACGCCGCAGGCAGGGACAGAACCTGCCTGAGCAGCCATAAACGCAGGAAGGACGTACGCATGGGGTCTCCACATTCCGAGTCGTGCCAACAGTCATAAAGCATGACCGTTGGTATCAGTCTTTCTTCAGCTCAGGCGGCGCATGGCGCGCCGCCCACGAAGCCTCGTCCTGACGCTTCGCTCTTTGAGGACCACGAAGCTTTGTCCTGACGCTTCGCTCCTTGAGGACAAGGCGGCGG
>CAKZJB010000046.1 GCA_936940865.1 uncultured Asticcacaulis sp.
ATCCGGGCGAGCGCACCATGGATGTCGAGACGGGCTCTGACGTTATCCATTGAGAATGCCCGCCCATTTCTCATTGCAATCACTGAAATTCCTCTCATAGAGGGTGTCGGCGAAGCGAACTTGCGCCGGCCCTGACAAGCAATCGCCGGAACAAACGGAGGAATGTTGCGTTCGACCGCATCATAATCAACAGGAGACTTGTGATGCGGAAGACTGTTTTGCTTACCAGCGCTGCAATGTTTGCAGCGGCGTCAGTTGCCTATGCAGACAGCGTGGTGATCCACGAAACGGATCCCGAACCCACAAACAGCGTCGTTATCAAGGAGCGCGAGGATCCTGATGTTGTCATCAAGAGGAAGAAGAGGGTCGTCGTCCAGGAAGACAATGATCCGGATGTGACGATCAAGGGCTCGGTGAACGTCGACTAAGACAGTGACCCGCTCGCGTTCCGCACGCGCGAGCGGGTCGATTCGCAATACCACGCGCTATTTGGCGACCGTGCTTTGAACTCACGTCGCCATCCGCAGAATCTCTCAATTTGAAGGCAACCGTTATTGGCGGATGGGGTGTCCGCCAAGTTTTCAACGCAATAACAAGTCGTGATAAGCGTTGATATGAAATGACATTTCGCAAAGCATTGAAATTGAAGTATTTTTTGCAGATTTCTGTTTGCCATTGTTCATGGCTGTTCACCTCAATCCACGTTGCGTGCTGGGGTCAACGCTTGCCGAAATCATCGCTCATGCTATTGTCCCCAGCAACCAGTGGGTTCGACGGAGGCATCATGGCGCAGGAATTGAAGCGATTGACAGCGAGGTTCGTTGAGACAGCGAAAACGCCTGGCAAGTTCAGCGACGGCGCAAACCTATATTTGGTGGTAAAGCCCAGCGGCAAAAAGAGCTGGTTATTCATATACCGGTTCGGCGGACGCCAACGAGAGATGGGGTTAGGCTCGACACTCAACGTCTCACTAAAGGCGGCAAGAGATGAGGCTGAAGCGGCGCGGGCGCTCTTGGGTAGGGGGATTGATCCCCTGGAATGGCGCGTGGAGCAAGCGAGAACGGCGGCCGCTCAAGCCGCGGCTGAAGCCGCGAGAAGGGCTAAGGCCACTTTTGGGGAATTTGCATTAGATTTGCTCAAAGGGAAGTCAACCATAGACGAAAAAGGCCGGCCTCATCGTACCGCTGGGTTGGTCGACGGATATCGGAACGCGAAGCATCGGGCTCAATGGGAGAGCACACTTAGGCAATACGCCGCACCCATTTGGCAAATGAAGGTGGAGGAAATCGGACTTCATGATGTCAAAAGGTGTCTCGATCCGATCTGGCTCACCAAACACGAAACTGCAAGGCGAGTGAGAGGGCGCATCGAGGCAGTGCTATCGGCGGCCATAGCCTTGGGCCTGCATTGCGGCCCCAACCCCGCGGCGTGGAAAGGGAATATTCAAGCTGTTGCACTGAAGACCACAAAGCGGACAGTGCGTCATCACCCCAGATTGCCGTGGGCCAGCATGTCGGAATAGCTGCTGAACAACGCTGTCGAGAATTCGATGACGTCGGTCTGCGACGACGAGAAGTCGGTGATCTGGTCATGCCCGAAGCCGGACTTGAACGAGAACAGATCGGCGCCCGCCCCGCCGGTCAGCACGTCGTCCCCTGCCCCGCCGTCGATCTTGTCGGCAGAGCCTGTGGCAACGATCGTGTCGTTGCCGGCCGTGCCCCGGAACCAGGCATTGCCGTACATCGACGCGACATTCCAGACCGTTCCGTCGTTGAACTGGATCTGTTCGACGCCGTAGCCATTGTTGTCGTTCTGAAACTGGTAGTCGAGATAGATAGAACCCGACTGGCCGCTGAAACCGACGGTCAATCCCGTCGATCCCGTTCGGGTCAGCTGGATATTCGAAGTGGTGATCCCCGCTCCCAGCACTAGCTTGTCGGTTTCGCCCCAGCCGTAGGCCTCCTCGATCCTGTCGGCGCCGTCGCCCAGATTGTAGACGTAGGTATCCGAGCCCGCCATGCCATAGAGCGTGTCGTCACCAGCCCCGCCTTGGAGGGTGTCGTTGACGGAGTCGAAGCCATAGACACTGTCGTTGCCCGAGGTCTGGACCTGGGCCAGGTAAGCCGACCGGATGGCCGAAAGGTCCCAGGTGGTGCCATTGCCGAACTGGATCTGGTCGACGCCGTAGCTGTTCTTGTCGTTCGAGAATTCGTAGTCGAGATAGATTGAACCCGACTGCCCGGCGAAGGTCAGGGTCAGGCCCGAAGCGCCGGTACGGCCAAGCTGGATATTCGAGGTGGTGATCCCGGCTCCCAGCACCAGCTTGTCGGTTTCGCCCCAGCCGTAGCCTTCGGAAATGGTATCCGCGCCATCGCCAAGGTTGTAGAGATAGGTGTCCGACCCGGAATAGCCGTACAGGACGTCGTTGCCTGTCCCGCCCTGAAGGGTATCGTTGACTCCGTCGAAGCCATGGATGGTGTCGTTGCCGGACGTCTGAACGCGGGAGAGATAGGCCGAGCGCATGGCCGCCGCGTCCCAGACGGTGCCGTCGCTGAACTGGAACTGTTCGATGCCGTTGCCCGGCGAGCCGGGGTTGAACTGATTGTCGAGATAGATCGAACCCGATTGACCGGTGACGGTCAGCGTGGCGCCGGCGGAACCGCCACGACTGATGACCAGGTTCGACGTCGTGATGCCGTCACCCAGGACCAGCTTGTCGGTTTCGCCTGACCCGTATCCCTCATAAATCTTGTCCGCCCCGTCGCCCAGATTATAGACGTATGTGTCGGAGCCCGAATAGCCATAGAGCGTGTCGTTGCCCGCTCCGCCTTGAAGGGTATCGTTCACGCCGTCGAAGCCATAGACGGTGTCGTTACCCGACGTCTGCGCCTGGGCTAGGTAAGCGGAACGCATCGCCGCGGCATCCCAAATGGTGCCATCGTTGAAACGGACGACCTCGAGCCCATTGCCAGGCGAGCCTGGGTTGAACTGGTTGTCGAGATAGACGGAACCCGCCTGGCCGCCGAAGCTGAAGGTCACGCCCGCAGAACCGGTGCGCGCCAGCAACGTCCCCGCCGCGGTAATGCCCGCACCGAATACCAGGGTATCGGTGTCACCCGAACCGTAGCCTTCGTAGATCTTATCGGCCCCGTCACCAAGGTTGTAATAGTAGGTGTCCGAGCCCGAATAACCGTAGAGGCTGTCATTGCCGGCCCCGCCGGCCAGATAGTCGTTGATACCGGCGGAACCGTTGATCGTATCGTTGCCGCTGGTGCCGCGCGACACCGCATAGGCGTAGATCAACTGGGCCGCCGTCCACACCGTGCCGTCGCCGAACTGGAGCTGCTCGACGCCAGAACCCGCCGTCGTGTCGAATTCGTTGGCCAGCGTAATGCTGGCCGACTGGGCGGTGAAGTTGAGCACCAACCCGGTCGCGCCGCTGCGCGCAAACGTCAGGCCGGACGCGTTTAGCCCCGTGCCCAGGACCAGACGGTCGGTATCGCCGGCATTGGCGGCTTCCGTAATGGTGTCGGTGCCGTCGCCCCCGTTGTAACGGTAAGTATCTGATCCGGTTCCACCGTAGAGGCTGTCGGTCCCGGCTCCGCCTTGCAGCGTATCGTTGACCGCGTCGAAGCCATAGACGGTGTCGTTGCCCGAGGTCTGCGCTTTCGACAGATAGGCCGCCTGGATGTCGGCCAGGCTCCACACCGTGCCGTCGTTGAAACGGATCTGCTCGATACCGTAGCCGCCGGGCTTGAACTGGCTGTCCAGCGTGATCGCGCCAGTCTGGCCCGTGACGGTCAGGACCGCACCACTTAAGCCGGAACGCGAGATAAGGACGTTCGCCGGGGTAATACCGGCGCCGTAGCTGATGGCGTCGATATCGGCGGTAAAGGCGCCCTCAAAGATCGTGTCGTTGCCGTCGCCAATATTGTAGACATAGACGTCGGAGCCGGCGAGACCGGTCAGGGTGTCGTCACCGCCCAGGCCCTGCATGACATCGGCGACCGGCGTGCCAGCCAGCGAGTCGTTGGCCGAGGTCGCAGACGCGCGGTTGGCCAGCGCGGTGACGGTCGCGACGTCATAGACGGTGCCGTCCGCAAAGGCGAAGCGTTCGACCTGGTCGTAGGAAATGCGGAAGAAATCCGTGATCCACATTTCGTCGGTCGTACCGGCGATACCGACAACCAGGTCGTAGTTATGGCGCGCGAAAGTGGCGTCGATCGGCGCTACGCCGGACTTGAACTGAAGGGTATCCGGATTGTCGTTATAGGCCGAACCGCCCTCGTAAATCGTGTCCTTGCCCGAACCGCGGCCGAACAGGTAGGTGTCGCCGCCGTCATAGCCGTAGATCGTATCGTCGCCGGCGCCGCCATCGAACGTGTCGGCCGTGGCGTAGCCATAGATGCTGTCATTACCCGAGGTTTCCGACTGGGCGATGAGGCGCAGCCGGATGTCGTTGTCCGTCCACGAGGTGCCGTCCGCGAAATCGAAATGCTCGATGTCGCTGTAGTTCCAGCCGTTGCCCTGGAAGGCGAACTGGCCCTGAACCCTGATCTGGTCCGCACTGCCGGCGAAGGTCATGACCAGGTCGTTGCCGGAGCGCGCGATCGATACATCGGCGGGCGCGATGCCGTCGGCGAAGACCAGGTGGTCGTCATCGATAAAGGACGTGTCGACGCCTTCCTGGATCGTATCCTGGCCGTCGCCAGGGCGGAAGTAGTAAGTGTCTGAACCGTCGCGCCCCTGGATCAGGTCGTTGCCGGTGCCGCCGTCCAGGAAGTCCGAATGCGTCGTCCCGGTGATGGTGTCGTCCCCGGGCGTGCCCTGGTTCGATACCGCCAGCAGTTCGACGGCGTCGGCCGTCATGCTGCTGCCGTCGGCGAAGGCGAAGGTCTCGATACGCGACATCCAGAGATACTGGTTCTGGATACGCAGCATGTCGCCCGTATCGTTGATCGTCACCAGCAGGTCGTTGCCCGACTTGACGAATGTGATATCGGCCGAGGTGACGCCCGCGCCGAACAGGACGCGATCGTGGCCGTCGTCATAGGCCGAGCCGCCGTCCAGCACCCGGTCGGACCCGTAGCCACGCCCGAACAGGTAGGTGTCGTCCCCTTCCCCGCCGTTCAGCACGTCATTGCCGGCGCCGCCGTCGAGCGCATCGTCGAGGTAGAAGCCGGTGATCGTGTCGTTGCCGGCCGTCTTCTGGTGATCGAGCCACCCCTGGGCGATATCGTTGCGGGCGATCGACACGCCGTCGCCGAACGTAAAGGTCTCGACGTCCTGCCAGCCGTCGTAGAAGGCCATGTGGCCGAATTCTCCCGCCACGGTCAGCGTGTCGGTCCGGCCGGCGAAATTGATGATCAGGTCGGTGCCCGAGATGGTGAAACTGGCGTCCGTGGACAGCAGGCCCGCGCCGAAGACGACCTTGTCGTCGTCATCATAGGTAACGTAGCCGACGGATTCCTCGATGCGGTCATGGCCGAAACCGGCGTCGAAGACATAGGTGTCCGAGCCGTCGCCACCCCGCAGCGTGTCATTGCCGGCGCC
This sequence comes from uncultured Asticcacaulis sp., assembly GCA_936940865.1. Taxonomy (GTDB): domain Bacteria; phylum Pseudomonadota; class Alphaproteobacteria; order Caulobacterales; family Caulobacteraceae; genus Asticcacaulis. Next base: position 5,554 of record CAKZJB010000046.1, read on the forward strand.
GCCATTGATCGTGTCGTCGGTATAGAAGCCCTGGACCAGGTCGTTGCCCGAGGTCTCGTGCTGCTGGATGTAGAGGTGGCGCAGATCGTCCGGCGTCAGGCTGGTGCCGTCGGCAAAGGTAATGTGCTCGATCTCGTTAGGGCGGTAGTTGATGGTCGTATAGAGGAACTGGCCCTTGATCGTCACGCTGTCGCTGCTGTTGGCGAAGGTCAGGACGGCGTCCTGCAGGTTGTCGCCTGCGCGCTCGACGTGCAGGTCGCCGGCATTGACCCCGCTGGCGAAGACGATGGCGTCCTCGTTGTTGGCCAGGATATTGCCCTGGCCGTCGTCGATCGTATCGTTGCCATCGCCCACGGCGAATCGATAGGCGTCCGAACCATCGCCGCCGCGCAGCAGGTCGTTACCCGTGCCCCCGTTCAGGACATCGTCGGTATAGAAGCCGTCGACCGTATCTGCGCCAGAGGTTTCGTGGTCGCGGATGTAGAGGTCGCGCAGGTCCTGCGGCCCCCACACCGTGCCATCGGCAAAGGTGATGTGCTCGATTTCGTTCGGATGATAGTTGATCGTGCTGGTGAAGAACTGGCCCTTGAGCAGGATACTGTCACCGCCGCTTCCGACGGTCAGCAGGGCGTCCTTGCCGTTATCGCCGGTGCGCTGCAGATGGATGTCGCCGGCGGCAACGCCGGCGCCGAAAGCGATCGTATCCCCGTCGCCCGACAGGATATTGTCCCAGGTGTCGTCGATCGTATCCTGGCCGTCGCCCAGATTGAAGAGGTAGCGGTCAGCCCCGTCTCCGCCCTGCAGCAGGTCGTCGCCGGCGTGGCCGACGATCGTGTCGTCGAAGTGCGTGCCGACGATGGTGTCGTTGCCCGACGTGCCGGCGGCCGCGATGATGCCGTCCATGATCGAGCGCCAGTCCATCGTCGTGCCGTCGGCCCAGGCGAAGGTTTCGACGCGGTTGAAGTTCTGGACGCCGAATGGTCCGGTTTCGGTAAAGACGTACTGTCCGGCGATGCGCACGCTGTCGCCCGTATCGGCGATGGTGGCGATCAGGTCGTCGCCGTCCCGGGTGAACACCACATTCGACACGGCGACGCCCGACTTGAACGACAGCGTGTCCGTCGCGCCGCCCAGAAGGTTGGTCATGCCCTCGGTGATGGTGTCGTGGCCGTCGCCACGGCCGAAGACGTAGGTGTCGTTTTCGTTGCCACCCGACAGGAAGTCGTCGCCCGCGCCGCCGATCAGGGTATCTTCACGCGAGAAGCCGTAGATCGTGTCGTTGCCGGAGGTTTCGAGTTGCTGGATGATGGCATCATCGATGTCATCGACGCCCATCATGCCGCCATCCTCGAACGTGAACATTTCGATCTGGTTGAGGAACTGGGTCCCGAAGACGCCGGTATAGGTCGCGGTGAACTGGTCTTTAATCAGCACCTGGTCGGTGCCAATAGTGATCAGCAGGTCGTTCGAATTGCCGTCGCGGTGGAAGACCAGATCATCCATCGCGATCCCCGTCCGGAAGGTCAGGATGTCAAAGCCGGGCCGGAAGGGATTGTCCTCGGAATCGATGATGGTGTCATGGCCATAGCCGCGGCCGAACACATAGATGTCGCCGTCCCCCATGCCTTGCAGCACGTCGTCACCCGCACCGCCATCCATGAAGTCGTTATCGGCCGTACCGACAACGGTTGTGCTGGCATCATCGGGATGCGAAGCCGCCCGCGCCATGTCGATCTCATCCCAGGTCGTGCCGTTGGCAAAGACGATGGTCGCCACGCCCTTGTCGGCCCAGTAGCCGTCGCCCAGCGGGCCGGCCCATTCACCGGCGAACTGGCCGACGATGCGCAGCACGTCGGCACCGTCGCGGGCGGAGATGATAAGATCCGTGCCGTCGCGGGTGACCACGACGTCTTCGGGATTGAGATCGGTAAAGCGGACGACATCGTCGTCGTGCGGCGATAGCGGCGCTTCTTCATCGTCGATGACATCGTGTCCGAAGTCATGCCCGACAATGTAGTTGTCGAGACCGAGTCCGCCGGAAGCCGTCTGGTCCGAACTGTCGAGATAGAAGATGTCAGCACCGTCGGTGCCAGCCATGGCGCCGCTGCCGAGGACGAACATGTCGCGGTCGACCCCAAGCACATCGACCGCGTCGAGCAGGGCGATCGACGGATGTACCTGTTCAAAGGCAGCGATGATGTTTTCCGCGACGAAGCCGTTGGTGTTAAGCAACCCGTTGCCGCGGTTGAAGTCGGTGACCACCAGGTCGAGCATCGGCTTCCACGACGCCAGCCAGGCAATCGGGTCGGCTTGCCCGTCGGCCTGGCTCAGCAGAGCCGAATATACCGGCGTCAGTTGTGCCGTTCCCGTGGCGTGGAAATTGTTGTTCACATCGTCATACGCGATGTCCGGGAAGATCGACGCAAAAGCCGGCGCCTGAACCGCCACCCGCACGGACAACATGTCCAGGGTCTGGTTGAGCAGCGAGTAAAAGGTGTCCATCATCTCGAGGGCTGCCGCCCCATCGACCGGGGTGGTGCCGAACGGCAAAGTCTCACCGATATAGCGGGCGTAAAAGGCCACATCTTCGTTGGGCGTCGTCTCGATCGAATAGTGATGCTCGTGCAGCGACGAGTCGTGGTCGCCCTGCAAAAGGGTCGAGAAGGTATCCCGTTGCGGCTGATATTCGTCGCCCGTCGGCACAGCGCCGTAAACGCTTTCGCCGTTGGCGTACGTGTAGCGGGTTGTCGTGTGATCCTGACCGTTGACCGTTTCCGTCACCGTTGTCGTCGAAACCGGGCTGCCCCAATCGCTCTGGACTTTCGAAGGGTTCGCGCCGCCCGTCACGCTCAAGGTCAGGCCGCTGACATAGTGATAGGTCCTGACCTCTACATTTTCGCCGTTGATGACCAGTGTCTCATCCGTCGTCGCGTAGGAATAGTCGCTGACCTTTCCGTCGGTGCGGACGACCGACAGATTGTCATAGTCGTGCATGACGTCGCTGCCGGAAACGATGGCTCCCGAAGCATCGCGCAATGGCGATGCGTTTGCCCACGCAGTGAGCAGCGGGCGCACGGCATCGCGCAGGCTGGCGATGTCGTGCTGCGCGGCGTCGAAGTTCGCCACCACTTGATCGACCACTGTTAGGGCCGCGGAATCAAGGCTCATCGCCTGGCGCAGGCTGACCAGTGTGCCCGCGCCGCTCAGTTCCGGCTCGGCTTCTGCAGCCGTCGTAATCGTGATGTCCGGTCCGATGTACTTGGTGTGCTGATTGTCGAGCCGCAACACGGCGTCCCCGACAGCACCTGTCGTCCCGTCGCCCCGGATAAAGGTCGAGGTTGCGGTGATCAGGCTGCCGCTGATATTTTCATTGCTTGGCGTCCCTGTAGTGTTGAGGCCCACAATATCGTAGGCCGACAACGCCTGAAGTTCACCGTCGTTCGTCTTGCCGTCCTGATTCAGGTCGCGCCAGATCTTAAGTTCAGCGAAGGTGTCCGATGCGTCAACCGCGCCGTCGCCATTGAAATCCGCCAGTCCATTGTCCAAAGCATTGACGACGCCGTCATGATTGCCGTCGAGGGCCGCGAGGACCGCCAGGCCGTCCTGCGTTCCCCCAAATAGTTCTCGCGAATCGTCGATCTCACCGTTGTGATTGATGTCGCGCGCCAGGAAGCCGTCTTCACGTCCAACCCAAGCGGTGTGTTCGGAATATAGATCGGCATCGGTGTCGAATTGGGGCGCATCCCTTGACAGCGTGCCGATATTGAAACCGTCGCCATTGAGATCGAGCACCAACGGGTCAAGGCCGAACTTGTTCACCCCCAGCGCCTGATACATCTTGACAGCAAGAAGCTCGAGTTGCCCGGTGATGACGTTCATACCCGGAGGCGCCTTGACCACCAGGGTAGCTGAAATCGACACCTGCGCCAGCATGAGGCCGCCCACGCCCAGGAAGGGCATGTTCAGCTTATTGTATGTGCTGTTCCAGCCCGCAATCGTCATGACGCTGCCAGCAAGACTTGAAGCCCCTGCGGCGGCCAATCCAGCGACCTTGATCATAAGGTCGCCAGTTGTTGTGATCCCGTACTGGACCGCGCCGCCGAAGCTGGTCGCCCAGGCGCTGTCGGAGGCCGTATTGCGAGTGCCGCCGCGCAGCAATTGGTTGCCGACGTAAATCTGATCCTCGGTGCCGACATCCTCGAGCTTCACGTTACCGCTGGCGCTCACAATATCGACAGCGTGGTCATTGGCACCCAGGTATATCGTACTCCCTGAACCCGCCCCCTGGACGACGTCGGCTCCACCGCCCAGAAAAACGGTAGCATTCGCCGTCGAGCGGTCATTGTAGTTGTCGCCATAAGCCGTCGCGTAGACGGTCTCGAAATCCTTTTGAACTAAGATTTGGTCGCCGGAGCTATTGTAGACGCGGCCACCATTGCCGAACGTGAGGCTCTGATCCAGTGCACTTAGGTCGAGTTGGTCGCCCCGGGCACTCGTCTGTCCACCGCCGTCGATCGTCGTGATCGATCCAGCCGATGCGTAAGTAACAATGACCTTGTCATCCTGGGACGACGCTTGAATCTTTTCGATGTTGAAAAGGCGGTCCTCGTTGGCGCCCGTGAACCGCCCCGGGTTTGCCGGAGGCTCCAACTTCTGAGAAGATGGAGCCGATA
>CAKZJB010000047.1 GCA_936940865.1 uncultured Asticcacaulis sp.
AAAATCGTCGCTGGTTTCGCAATAGATGTGCGTTTCGGCCTGGAACGGGCAGATGACGGCGGGGCAGGGATCGATGCCGATGGCCTGGGTCGGTGATCGCGCCAGGGCGATGGAATGTCCCCCGGATACCCCGATCTCAAGGTAGGTCGGGGGACGCAGCAGGTCGTGGAACTTCTCCAGCCACGCAAAATACAATTCGCCCGGCATGCGCAGCTTGCTGAGCTCCACATAGGCCTCCGTCATGTGGGGACACACCTCTATGGCGGTCATCAGGGCCGCCTTGGCGTTCTCCTCATCGCCCTGGAGGATATAGCCCCTGGCCGCGGCCAGCGCATGTTCGCCCAGCCTCTCGCCCTGTAATTCGGCTACGCCCGTCATCCAGGCGCCCGCCGTGGCCAGCAGCTTCTGCGGGCCGGGCGCATCCGGCGCCAGCGCCCGGGCCATGCGCGCGACGGTCGCCGCGCCGACACGCCGGCCGTCGCGGAACTCTCGCTCGGCAAGATCGAGGAGCGGCTCGATCTCAAGATCTTCGTCGGTACGCAGGCTTGTACCCGTCCATAACAAGCGGTCGGTTCCAGAGGCCAGCGGGTCGCCCCTGGCAGGGAGCGAAAGGGAACGCGCAAAATGCGTAAGGGCGGCCGGGGGCAAGGTCCCGAGATAGGTGCGCGGCTTGACCTCCGGCACCGACCACGGATGCCCCCGGATGGATTCGTACTGACCGGCCCATACATGGAAATCATGATCGATGTCTTCCGGCCGTGAATTCGTCGCCACGCCGCCGTGCAACTGATGGAATGTGGCTTCGCCCAGAAGAACGACCAACTGCGCCCCCGGCAGTTCCGTCGCCCGGATGAAGGTGTCGAGGTTCACCAGGCCACCGCCGGGCAGGTCGAATCGCTCGTCGTATCCCCCCAGCTCGGCCCACTGTTCCCTTCGCATGAAGATCCCGTTCGATTCGGTAATGGACCCGAACCAGCCGTCGACGGACGATTCGTCCATGGCGCCGATTTCGAACAGCCTGTATCCGTCCTGAGGCCAGTTAACGGATTGCAGCAACCGGTCCTCACGGTTGTGATCGTAATGGCCCTGCATGGCCCAACGCTGCAGGTCCCGCCCCAGGTACCAGCCCAACGTTACGACAACCGACTTGCGGTGAAGGCAGGTCCCGTGCCGGGCAAAATTCAGCAGGCCCGGCGTGACGATCCGCGACCCGTCGAGCAGGACGCCGACGACGTCGCCGCGCGCCGCGGCAATTCCCAAATTGGCTGCATGCGCCGGGGATTTCGGCGCATTATCGATACGCAGAACCTGAAAATTTCCGTGAAACCCTGCTATAGACCTTATATCGAAAGCGGGTGTCGAACCGTTATCAACAACAATAATTTCGTATTCTTCCGCCTCGATTTCCCGCTGATAATCTGCGGAAAGCGAATATAAGGTGCGTTGAATTTCTCTGAAATTGTTATAAAGAACGACAACCACACTAATTTTCGGCCGAAATGTAAAAGATTGCATCAATTCCATTGGAAAATTTCGACCCATTTCAAAATTCTTGAGGCAGCATAGCACCCTTTTTGCGATCGGCAAGCAATCTTGGTTCGAGTCGAGCCGTGGATTTTTCCCGAACTATAGGCTAAAGGACGAACCGAGACGAGCAGCGGCCGGTGCGGTAATATGTTACGTGATAACGGGCGGGGAGAACGACGGATGCTTGCTGAAGGGCTGAAAATCGCGGATATCGACGGTCGCCACGAAGACGACTGGTGCCAACCGCGCGTCTCAGGCCGCATTATCGCTACGCAGCCTGGAACCGTGTTTGTCGTCCGTTGCTGGACTCCGGAAGATCCCATGGCCCCCAGCAGCTTCATCACGATGACGCTCGACCGGGAGCGGACCTTCAGATTCCTTGTTCCGTCAGGAACGGTCCACGAATGCCGCGCGGACGTGGTGGCCGAGGAAGGCACCGAAATCAGCTTCGAGATCGTCTGCACAAACCGTCCGGTACAGGAGGCGGGCGATATTCGCGAACTGTCCTTCGTGCTGCCGTCCATGGCCCTGTCCTGACAGCAGGGAGGCCGGAAAAGCCTCCCTGCCTTTACTGGCACGACATTCCGCCGGATGCGCCGGACAGGACGACCTGGCCGCTGGTGCGCAGGCTTGCGGAGACGCCGACACCCGTGCAGTCCTGTGTGGGTTTGGTGGCGACGGTTACAATCGAACCGGCGCGCTGGGTGACGGTGCTGCTCAGCGATGGCTGGGACGGAATGACCCTCAGCACGGCGCCGGTATAGTTGAAGATGTAGTTGGGCGACGCCGCCAATGTACCCTGCAGGATCTGATAGTCGCCTGCCGGGGAATCAACCGCCGCTGGCGTGGCCAGGGCTCCGGTCAGTCCGTCGCCATTGACCAGACCGGACGTCGCATCGGTCGCCGCGATCACATAGGTGAGCGGAGGATTGGGCACCCCGAACAACCGCGATTCCGGATCGGCCACGACATTCACCGGACGCGGCGTCACCGAAAGCGCCGTGGCATTGCCGTCAGCCTGGGCGAAGGTGAAGATGTAGTTGCTGCTGTTGGCCGACAAACCGCTGCCGGTAACGGCATAGGCGCCGACGTTCGACGCAGCCGTCGCCGTCGAGCTGTAGCTGGCCGTGCCGGTCGTGACCCCGGCCAGAGTATCACCATTGACCAGGCCGGTCGCCGTCTGCGTGCCGGTGAAGGTCGGATTGGCCGAGCCATAGGTGCGGCTGAACGGATCGGCCGTGTAGGTGATGGTCAGAGGCGCCGGATTGACGGTGAGCGCGGTGGCATTGCCCGAGCTTTGCGCAAACGTAAAGCTGTAGTTGCTGCTGTTGGCCGACAGACCGCTGCCGGTAACGGCATAGGTGCCGACATTCGACGACGCGGTGGCCGTCGAAGCGTAGCTGGCCGTGCCGGTGGTCACGCCGGCCAGAGTATCACCATTGACCAGTCCCGTTGCGGTCTGCGTGCCGGTAAAGCTGGGATTGCTCGAGCCATAGGTGCGGCTGAACGGATCGGCCGTATAGGTGACGGTCAGAGGCGCCGGGTTGACGGTGAGCAAGGCCCCGGTGAAAGTCAGGTCATAATTGCTCGATGCCGCCAGCGTTCCCTGGGTGATGGCATAGGTCCCGACATTGGAGCCATTCGTCGCCGCCGTGGCAAGAGAGCCCGACAGAGTATCGCCGTTGACCAGTCCGGTAGCGTCGTAGGTGAGGGTCGGGTTGGCCGAGCCATAGGTGCGCGACAACGGATTGGCCATGACGCTCAACGCCGCGGGCGTCACCGAAAGCGCGGTGGCGTTCCCGGCTGCTTGCGTGAAGGTGAAGCTGTAGTTGCTGCTGTTGGCCGACAAACCGCTGCCGGTGACGGCATAGGTGCCGACGTTTGACGCGGAGGTTGCAGTCGAGCTGAAGGTCGCCGTGCCGGTCGTCACGCCTGCCAGGGTATCGCCGTTGACCAAGCCGGTCGCGGTTTGCGTGCCGGTGAAGTTCGGGTTTGCCGCGCCGTAAAGCCGGCTGAGCGGGTCCGCCGTGTAGGTGACGGTCAAGGCTGCCGGCGTGACCGTCAATGTGCCCGCGCCATTGCCATTGATGACCCGATAGGTCACGCCGCCTGTGCTGGTGGCGGAATTGCCGGCTGCATAAGTGAACGCATAGGCCCCAGCATTAAGCCCCGAACTGACGCCGGTCATCGCCGGTGCAGCGAGACTGTCGCCGTTGGGCCCAAAAGCGTAAACGCTGGTTCCACCGTTTACACCGCCGGTCATGGAACTGAGCGAGGCGCCATAGAACACGCTGGGGTTGCTGGCCAGCGAAACGACCGGCGTTGTGGCGTACAATGTCGGGTAATAGCTGGCGGTCTGCCCGGCTTGTCCTGACTGCGCCGGCGGAGCCCACACGTTGGCAAAATCGAAGCCGGTGTAGGTCGTGGCATAGGACGCAAAGTCCTGCATCTGCGCCGTTGTAAGGCCAGTGGCGCTTGAGGTTCCGCCGTGAGTTTGTCCGGTGGAACTTACATCCCAAAAGGAATTCGTCTCTCCGCCACCAAAGCCTACCAACCCACCGTAAAAATACGACGATGTGCCACCGCCCACAGAGCCTGTCGCGAAGGATCGCGTGACCGTGCTGTAATTGCTTCCGACGAGCCCGCCCAACGCCACGATCCCACTAAAACTGGCGGCCTGGTCGGCCAGAACTGCACCGGTCGCATAAGTATCGCTGATCAATCCGCCACTGTAGTTTTTGCCCGCCAATCCACCGACGGACGTGGCGCTCGTAGGGCCGTGTACTTCGCCAGATGCATAAGACTGAGAGATCGTGCCGCCATTGTTGGTCCCGACCAGGCCGCCCACCTCGCCAGAGTCCCTGATCCCGTTTACACGACCTGTCGCGAAAGACTTGCTAACCAGACCCCAGTTCGTACCTACGAGACCGCCAACCTCATAGGAACCGCTATCGGCCGATATGGTACCACTGGCGCTTGAGGCAGAGACGGTTCCGCTATTGCTGCCGACAAGCCCGCCAACACTCTGCCAATCGGCCCAGACTCCCTGGCTGTTGACCGTCGTCGATGCAGATGAACGGGTAATGGTGCCAAGATTCGTGCCGGTTAGTCCGCCAACCGTAGCGCGCCAACCCGTCAGGGCTGTGGTGCTGCTGACCGAGCCCCCGACTAGATGCACGTCGCTAACCTTGCCGGAGGAGCCAATGACTCCGAACAGCCCTGCATCTTGAAGTGACGACGTGTTAATGGTCAAGCCGGTGATCGAACTGCCCGACGTTCCGGTGCCGGCCAAGGTACCCGTGAACGGATTGGCCGACGTCCCAATCGGCGTAAATCCGGCACCGCTGTTCCACGTCGCCGTGCTGCTAGCGTCGATGTCCTTGCCGATCGCATAGGTGCCGGCGAGGTTCTCGCTGATCCGTTGCAGGTCGGTGGCATTGTTGACCAGCATATAGGCCGTAAACGGCACCGAAACACGCGACGAGTAGTCGTTCGTCGCCGAATAGTTGCTGGTGTTGTAGAAGATATTGACCTGGCTGGCGCCGCCGCCGATGGCGCCGGAGCCCGAGACATTGACGGAGCCGCTGTCGGTCCCGCTATTGTCCGCGCGCAGGGTCAGCGCGGAACCTGTGCCGCTGGTGATCGCCGCATTGATGTTGATATCGTGATAGGCCGACAGGGTCAGCGCATTCCCGCTCGACCAGCTGATCGCTGAATTGAAATTGATATCGCCGTTGCCGGCGCTGGCATTGCCGGGGCCCGAGGTCGTGCCGTCGGCATTGGTCTGCAGCGTGACATTGCTGGTCGCCAGATTGGTCGAAATCGTGCCGGCGGCGGCGCTGTCGACCGTCAGGTCCGTTGGATCGACCAGCCAGGTGCCGGTCGCGCCGTGCACTGCCGAGGTATCGACCTTCAGACCCGTGAAATCGACCTTGGCGCCCGAAGTCTCGACCGTGCCGCCGGTGCCGCTGGCACCCGTTGCGCGCGCGCTGAGGGTGCCAGCGGCCGTCACCGTGCCGCCGTCGCCGCCGAACAGCACGATGTGCCCGCCGTCGCCGCTGGCGCTGTCGGCGCTGATGCTGCCGGACAGGTTGATGACGTTGCGCACCGCGTCCTTGACGCTGGCCGCATCCAGCACCACCAGGCCGCCGCTGGCCGAGATCGTACCCGAATGGTCGATCAGTGCGCCCGACGCCAGGGCCTTGGTCGGCACCGCGACCTGCATGAAGCCGTCGCCGTTCAGGTCGAGCGTGATGTCCTCGCCGGAGCCGAGGCCGACCCGGCCCATCGGTACGGCGATCTTGCCGCTGTTGGCGACGCCGCCGCCGAGCAGGGCGACATAGGCGCCCTGGCCTGCGGTGATTTCGCCGGCGTTGCTGACCCGGGCCGAGCTGCCGCCGCCGGCAAAGTGGATCTTGCCGGCCATGAAGTCGGCGTCGGCCATGTTCAGCGTCGAGGCGACGAAGCCGCCGCCGGTCTGCACCGTACCGGACGACGTGATGGCGATGCCGTTCGGGTTGATCAGGTAGACGGCGCCGTTGCTGTGGATCTGTCCGGCGATGGTCGAGGTCGTATCGCCGGTGACGCGATTGAGCGTGGCGCTGTTGGCGTTGGGCTGCAGGAAATCGACCGTCTTGTCCTTGGCGACCGAGAAGCTGTCCCAGTTGATGACGGCGCGCGACGTGGTCTGGGTGACCGTGGTCGTCTGACCGTTGCTGCTGATCGTCGCGGCGCCGGCCGCGACCGTTCCGCCCGCCGGCAGATCGCCGGCGCTGGCCAGGCCGGGTGCACCCAGCAAGCCCACCAGGGCGCCGCTATAGAGCATGGTGGTTACGAGCCAATTCCGGTTGGCGCGGCGCTTATGAGTCCCGATTGCCATCGCTTGCTTACCTAATGCAGAGAGTTGGATATGTCCGTCGCGGCCGTAAAGACGGCCGCGGCTCAGAAGCGCACCGACGCCGTGGCGTTGACGCGGTCGTGGTCGCCCAGCGGGGCGAAGTTGCTGGTGCCATGCGCGTACTCGACGCGGATATAGACGCGACCGAGCGTGATATGCGCGCCGGCGCCCAGTGTGCTGAGCCGGAGGTTCGACGGCTCAAGGCCCGTCGGCCGGTTGTTCGACCCGGCGCCATCGGCGGCGAACAGGTAGGGGGCCACCGCGGCTCCCGCCCAGACGAAGGGACGGTGGCGGAATTCGAAGCGCACCGCGCCGCCGTCATCGACCGCCGTTTCGCCGCCGATAAAGCCCGACAGGCCGTCGGAGCCTTCCAGCTGGAACTGCTCGCCGCGGAATACCGCCCGGCCGCCCGTTGTCTGCGCCTTGAACTGCGTGGCCCAGTCCCAGTTGGAGCTGAGGGACACCAGGGCGTGGGCCTGCGCCGTCATTTTGGTGAAGTCGTTGCTGGCGCCGACGCGCGAATATCCGATCCCGGATGCCAGAACCTCGGCACGGCTACGGCCGCCCAGCCCCTGGCTGACCTCCGCCGCCACGCCCCACGAAGCGCGGGGATTGGCGGAGCGGTCCAGTTCGATACCGAGGCGTCCCACGGTGTAGCGGTCGCGGCTGAGCGTCAGCGCGAATTGCGGCGCCTTGTTGCTTTCGTCCAGTTGCTCAACGCTGCCGTTGAGCAACAGCGATTCCTTTCGCGTCCTGTGCAGCGTATAGCCGGCGCGCAGGGCCAGGCGCTGCAGGTCGCCGACCGTTATGGGCGCGCCCTGCGAGGGCTTGGGTTGGGTGCGGGTCAGGGTGACTTCCGGGTTGAGGGTCAGCCGCCCGTCGCCGACCGGCAGGACGGCGCCTGCGCCTACGACGCGCACGCGCGGATCGTCGGCGAACAGCTTGCCCAGGTCGTCGCCGCTGGAGACAAAACCGTAGATCTGCTCGCCCCAGCCGAACGCCGAATTGAGCGAGACCTGTCCGTTGACGCTCCAGGTGCCGAGCGACTTGGCCAGGCTGTCGTCGGTCCCCAGGCTGCCGGATACCAGCTGGTGACGGCCTTCGATCACGAGCTTGGTGCCGCCGGGCTGGCTGCCGCGCATCAGGGTGGAGCGCAGGGTCAGGCCAGGCACGTCATTGGCCAGGAGCAAGGCCTGTTCGATATCGCCCAGGCGGACATGCTTGCGGCCTTCAAGGCCCGTCAAGCGGCGTGCGACGGCCGGCCGCACCCGGTCCGGCACAGCCGAAACATCGACCTGCTCGATGAAGCCGTCGACCACCACGATTCGGAGCGTACCGCCGTCCTGGATATCCTGCGGCGGGATGACGACGCGGGCCAGGACGAAGCCGGCGCGGGCGTGGGCGGCTTCGATCTGCGACGCAGCATCGTAAATCTGCGCCAGGGTGACGGTTTGGCCGCGCAGCCGGTCAATCACGGCTTGGCTCTCGGCCACGACTTCGGAAAACCCGCCTTCGACGACGACCGAGCCAAGCCTGACCATAAGGCCTTCGCTGCCCGCCGGAGGCTTGAGCGCCGCCGACTCGGGAATATCCACGCGCAGGCCGTTATCGGATTTTTCGGGCCGGAGGGTCTGGGGCGTCACGGCGGACGGCGTCGCCGATTGCGCCTGGGCCACTGCCGGCGAGGCAAAGAATGCGCACCAAACCATAGCACGCGTAAGCGCCGTTCCACGAATCATTGGATTCCCCCCGTATTGCGGCGGTGAAATAGTACTTCAGGCCGGATTTATCAAGGGGAACGAACGGTCGGCAGAAAAGAAATAGTTGAAGACGATGTTACGCGAAATCCGTCGCCGGCAATCATCGCATCTCCTTCTAAGGTACATACAACTTCGATATATTATGGTGGCTTCTTCGGCCGAACATCGTGCAGCCGCGCGGTATTCCGCAACTCGCCAAGCCGCGGGCCCATTCCACGACCTTGGCCGAAACGGCAGAGCCTCAGGGGTTCGGCGGGTAAGGTACGCTGATGCCGGCTACAGGATTCGCCCCCTTTTCGTCAGCAACAAAGGCGAAGACTCACGGGTTCGGGCGGGGCGGGGCGCTGGTGCCGGCTACAGGATTCGAACCCGTGACCTGATGTTTACAAAACAACTGCTCTACCAACTGAGCTAAGCCGGCATCCAAACGGGCGCTCCTTATGCCGATGCCGATTGCCGTTGTCCATATGCCGCCAGTCTTTTTTCCACGATGGCGCAATCCCATCTGTATTTTCCGAGTCAAATAGGTTTAAGAACGCGGCTTCTCATCATCAGAGAGCACATTTCCATGTCCCGCATCCTCATTACCTCCGCGCTTCCCTACATCAACGGCATCAAGCACCTCGGCAACCTGGCCGGCTCGATGCTGCCGGCCGATGTCTATGCGCGGTTCATGCGGGCGCGCGGCCATGAGGTGCTCTATATCTGCGCCACCGACGAGCACGGCACGCCGGCGGAACTGGCCGCCGCCAAGGCGGGCCAGGACGTGCGCACCTATTGCGACGAACAGCACGACATCCAGCGCCGCGCCGGCGAGCAGTTTGGCTTAAGCTACGACTGGTTCGGCCGCTCCAGCTCGCCGCAGAACCGCGAGCTGACGCAAGCCTTCTGCGAGGCGCTCGACAAAAACGGCCTGATCGAGGAACGCACCGACAAGATGGTCTACTCCATCGACGACGGCCGCTTCCTGCCCGACCGCTATGTCGAAGGCACGTGCCCGCATTGCGGCTACGACAAGGCGCGCGGCGACCAGTGCGACAACTGCGGCCGGCTGCTCGACCCTACCGACCTGATCAACCCGTATTCGGCGGTTTCCGGTTCACGTAATCTGGAAGTTCGCGACACCAAGCATCTGTATTTGCTGCAAACCAAGGTCGAAGGCCGGCTTCGCGACTGGATCGCCAGCCACGACAACTGGCCGCACCTGGCCAAGTCCATCGCCAACAAGCACCTTGAAGAAGGCCTGATCGACCGCGGTATCACGCGCGACCTCGCCTGGGGCGTTCCGGTGACCAGGGACGGAAAGCCGCGTCCGGGTTTCGAAAACAAGGTCTTTTACGTCTGGTTCGACGCGCCGGTCGAATATATCGGCGCCACGCGCGAAATGTTCGACGCCAAGGGTGACCCCGAAGGCTGGAAAAAATGGTGGCGCCTCGATGCGGGCGCGGACGATGTCACCTATGTCGAATTCATGGGCAAGGACAATGTCGCCTTCCACACGGTCAGCTTCCCGGCGACGATCCTCGGCTCAGGCGAGCCGTGGAAGATGGTCGATACTCTGAAAGCGTTCAACTGGCTGAACTGGTACGGCGGCAAGTTCTCGACCTCGATGAACCGCGGCGTCTTCATGGACCAGGCGCTTGAGCTCTTGCCGGCCGACTACTGGCGCTGGTACCTGATCGCCAACTCGCCGGAAAGCTCGGACAGCTCCTTCACCTGGGAACAGTTCCAGGCGACTATCAACAAGGATCTGGCCGACGTTCTGGGCAACTTCGTCAACCGCATCGTCAAGTTCACCGAGTCGAAGTTCGAAGCGAAGGTGCCGGAAGGCGGCGAGGCGGGACCGTTGGAGGAAAAGCTCCATGCCGATCTTTCAACATTGATCGCGGAAGCCACCCAGGCCTTCGAAGACATGGAGATGCGCAAGGCGGCGCAGGCCATCCGCCGTATCTGGGTGCTGGGGAACGAGTATCTGCAGGAAGCGGCGCCCTGGACCGCCTTCAAGACGGACACGGGGCGCGCCGCCGTTATCGTGCGTCATGGCCTGAACCTGGTCCGGCTTTATGCGTCGCTGGCGCAACCGTTGATTCCGTCGACCGCCGAAAAGATCGCGCAAAGCGTCGGCGAGAGCCTGCCCATGACCTGGCCGTCTACGGACGCAAAGGCCGAACTGTCGCGCCTGCCGGTGGGGCAGGGCGTGGCCGCCGCCGAGGTCCTGTTCAAGAAGATCGAGGACGAGCAGGTCGCCGAATGGACGCAGCGCTTCGGCGGCAGCGAGGCCTGACACGATAAACCATTGACTTGGCCGCCATTTGCCGTTTTCCTGACGCCGGATGCGATTTCGGGAATCGTACAAGAGGGGGCTTAAAATGGACTGGTGGCATATGCTTTTCAGTGCCGACGGGCGGATCCGTCGGCGCGATTTCTGGGTGTGGATGATCGTGAAGACGATCGGATGCATTGCCTTTTTTGCCCTGGCGGCGTTCGCCATCGCCGCGATGCACCCTGCCGAAAGCCTCAGCATGCTGCTCTTCCTTGCCGCCTATTCCGTGGCGCAGGGAGCCTTCATCGCGGCCAATGTCTGCCTGACGTCCAAGCGCTGGCACGACCGTGGCAAGTCGGGATACATGTATCTTATCATGTTCATTCCCATTGTCGGCTGGATATGGACGCTGGTCGAATGCGGCTTTCTCGATGGTACCCAGGGGCGCAACCAGTATGGCCGCTCGCCCAAGGGGATCGGCAACGAACGCAACGCCTTCTGACCCGCCGGAAGGTTACGAGGAATTCAGTAGGACGTCGGTCGCGTGCGTTTATAATCCGGCTATCTTAACCCGGAGAGTCGCCCATGTCGCTTGTCCAGTTTCTTTTCAGCTTCGAAGGCCGCGTTCGCCGCCTGCATTTCTGGCTGTTCTTCCTGGTCCTCGGTTTCATTTACGGCGGGCTGTTCTGGCAACTCGGCCACTGGCATGTCGATCATGGCATGCGTTATGGCGGGCCTTTCGGTCCGGCCGGCTACTGGGGTTTCACCGGTTTCGTCACCAACCCGGTCTTCGACGTCTTCGCCATTGCGGCCATCTGGATGAAGCTGGCGGTGCTGGTAAAACGCTGGCATGATCGCGACAAGTCGGGCTGGTTCGTTCTTGTCGTCCTCATTCCGTTCATCGGATGGCTGTGGCAATTTATCGAATGCGGTTTCCTCGACGGCACGCCGGGACCGAACCGCTACGGTCCGTCCCCAAAGGGCAGGGGCGTCAGTCCCGCCGCCGTATTCTGACCGTCTCATGACGGCCTGAACATGCGTTTCCTATAGCGATTTTATCCGCTTCCGTGTCACCGCTTGAGGGTTGATCGCGGAGTTGGGTGTCATGGGTTCGTTGTCGGAAATGCTGTTCAGCGCGGAAGGCCGCATCGGCCGGCGCGACTACTGGACCTGGTCGATCCTGGTCAACCTGCTGGCCCTGGTGCTTCAGCACTATGTCTTCGGACGCTGGAGCGCCGTGCCGGCCTTTCTTGACGCGCTTTTCTACGACGATCCGTGGCGGCCGGACGAAACGACCGTCATCTATGGCGTCTGCGTCGCCCTGACCCTGTGGCCGATCGTCTGCCTCAACGCCAAGCGCTGGCACGATCGCGGCAAGTCCGGCTTCATCGCCGGCGTCGTCATGGCCCTGGGCCTGGCGTGCTACGCCCTGCGCTGGCTCTATGGCGATCCCGGCTATTATGGCTATGGCTACGGCGGCGATTTTTACGTCCTGATGCGTGCCGTCCCGACGCTCTATACCCTTTTCCTGATCTGGACCTTCATCGAATGCGGCCTGATGGCCGGCCAGCCGCGCGCCAACCGCTACGGCCCGCCGTGCGGCGGCTATCGCTACTACGAATGCGAGCGCGAGGCCTGATTCTCGATCGCGACAATGTGAGCACCGTTATCCGAAGGCGGTGATACCGTCCCGTGTCGGCCGCAGAGTCGAGAATAGGGGAGGTTCACATGCGTTTCACCGATGCCTTGCTCAATCCCAACGGCCGCCTGAGCCGTGGCGGCTTCTGGATGGGCAGCCTGGCCCTGGCCGCGATGACCGGCCTTTCCATTTACGGCCTGCAGGCGCTCACCGACGAGTTGACACCGCAGATTTCGGCCTACGGCCCCGGCCTGGGGGATTCCAGCGTGCGCCCGCTGCTCATCGGTTTGGTGCTGGCCATTCCCGTCGCCTGGATGAGCTTCTGCCTGCTGGTCAAGCGCTGGCATGACCGCGGCCGTTCGGGCTGGTGGGTCGTTGTCGGCCTGGTGCCGGTAATCGGCAATCTGTGGGCGCTGGTCGAATGCGCGCTTCTGCCCGGCAGCATCAGCGGAAACAAGTACGGTCCGGCGCCGCTGAAGGGCCCAGCCGTCCGGCATTGGGATGGCGACGAAATCCCTGAGGATATGGCGTAACGGCCCAATCCCGGCTTTACCTCAATGCCCGAAGTGGCTCTTCGCTGCCCCCGGCAGGTGATCGCTGAGGTACTTCAGCGTATCTTCGACCGACAAACCAGTACGCTCGGCAATCGCCTGGATCTTGTCCTGGCCCAGGATATCGCCAAGCGCCGAGGCGTCTATGCCGTGGTGATGGCCGTCCTGCCACTTGTCGACGACATCCTTCATGCCGTTCGACACCAGGTGAGCCAGCAGGGCGCTGACCCCGCCGATGAGGGCGCCTTCGATCATCATGTGGATGATGCCGTGGCTGTGGTGATGGTCGCCGGATTGGCGAAGCTTGTCGTGAAGATCGGACATGGTCTTCCCTGTCTTATGCGTGAGAAAATTGTGAAACCAATTGCGCCAGGCCCTTGATCCAGTTGACGAAACGCGTCCCCAGCTCAGGCAGGCACTTCAGGCTTGCGTCGCAATGGCCGACGTCCCAGATCTCGCTGCCGCCTTCCCAGATCATCTTGCACGCCACGCCCAGCACGACCAGCACTCCGATATAGCCGATCCAGTGATAGCGGTGCAGGACCTTGGCGATGACATTGGCGGCCACACCCATGGCCGCTATCGAGAACAACAACCCGAAGGCCAGCACCCACACATGGTCCTCGGCCGCCCCCGTCACCGCCAGCACATTGTCGAGCGACATCGATACGTCGGCGATCAGTATCTGCAGGACGGCGGATGCCAGGCTGCGCTGGCGGACAGGTTTCGGATTGTCCGCCGAGTGATCTTCGACCGGCTGACGGAGTTCCCGCCACATCTTCCAGCACACCCACAGCAGCAGCAGGCCGCCGGCCAGCAGCAGACCGACGATCTTGAGCAGTTGCACGGTGATCAGGACGAAGCCAATGCGCGTGACAATGGCGCCCATAAGGCCATACATGATCGCCTTCCGGCGCTTGTCGGGCGGCAGGCCCGCGGCGGCTATGCCGACGGCAACCGCATTGTCGCCGGCCATCACGATATCGATGAATACGACCTGGAGAAACGCGAAGGCCGGGCCAAGCACATCTTGGTGCGCCTTATAGAACGGAAGCCAGGCGTTCAGAAACGACAGGTCGAAATGCGCGTCCATGGCTCCCTCGGGTCTCGGCCGTCTTAACCTTAGAACTTAGGGAACGTGGGGGGCTTGTCAACGCCCCAGCGCCTCGTACAGGGAAATCGATGCCGCGTGGCTGACATTGAGGCTCTCGAAGCCGCCCGGCATGGGGATGCGCGCCAGGTGATCGCAATGCTCGGCCACCAGCCGGCGGATGCCTTCGCCTTCCGCGCCCAGCACCAGCACCAGCTTGCGCAGACTGTCACCCCAGCCCTGGGCACCCAGCAGTTCATGCAGGTTGCTTTCGCCTTCTCCGGCCAGGCCCACGCTGACATAGCCGTTTTCGGCAAGAGTCTCGAGCGCGCGCGACAGGTTGGTCACCTTGGCGAACGGCACGATGTCGGCCGCGCCGACCGCCGTCTTGGCCAGCACGCCCTGGATCGGCGGCGAATGGCGGTCCTGCATGACCAGCCCCGTCACGCCGAACGCCGCCGCCGAGCGGAAGATCGCGCCGATATTCTGGGGGTCGGTCACCTGGTCGAGCATCAGTATGACGTCGCGCTCACGCACCGTCCCGGCCTCCATCAGGTCGTCGAGCGATTCGCCTTCCATGACGGGACCGTGCAGGGCCATGCCCTGGTGCACCGCGCCCTGGGGCAGGAATCGCCCGATCTCGGCCGCCGGCTGAACGGTAACGCGGATATCCGAGCGCCTGTAAGCGCCCGGATTGAAGCTTTTGGCGCGGTCATCGCTCAGAATCAGCTTCAAAGGACCGTGTCTGCGCGGATTTTTCAAGGCCGCCCCTACCGCATGCACGCCCCACAGCCAGCCGTCGTCATTGACCTTATGTCTTTGAACCAGTTGATTTTTACGCGCACCTTCGTCGCCGCCGCGCGCCTGCGGAGCCCCCGGTTTCTGGGGCTTCGCAAAATTTTGTGCACGGTTTTTCGATTTCTGCCGCTTGGGGTCGTTGCGTTCGTGAAAAGACGACACTATAAGACGCGCTCCGATTTGAGGCCTCGGTGAGGACTTTTGCCTTCAAGGGCTGCGTCTTACGACTAAACCTTGGGCCAGCAAAAGTTTTTTTCGTTTTCGGACTTGAGCTTTTTTCAAAGGTCGAGTTTAAGGCGTCCGGTTGAATGACCAACGTGCGTTTGGGGGAATGTCCCGAGCGGCAAAGGGGGCGGACTGTAAATCCGCTGCGTAAGCTTCGAAGGTTCGAGTCCTTCTTCCCCCACCATCGCACGTCGCATCCCGGCAGGCCCTCAAGTCAATACAGACAAGAAGCGACGCTCACATAAGTGGCGGCTCTTCGGCGGGTATAGCACAACGGTAGTGCAGCAGCCTTCCAAGCTGAGGATGCCGGTTCGATTCCGACTACCCGCTCCAATTATACCCGCCTAACGCCCACGCCCAACCGCGTGCGCGTCCGTTTAACCCTTAGCCCTGATGGGCACACGGAGCCTGACCTATGGCCAAGGAAAAATTCAACCGTAATAAACCCCACTGCAACATCGGCACGATC
>CAKZJB010000048.1 GCA_936940865.1 uncultured Asticcacaulis sp.
AGGCGCCCGCTCCGCAGGCCCCCCAGACGGCCGTCGTCACCCACATCACCATCAACGGCAACGAGCGGATCGATTCCCAGACCATCATCTCGTACCTGCCGTTCCAGACGGGCGCGACGGTCGACGACCAGATGATCGACCTGGCGGTCAAGACGCTGTACCGCACCGACCTGTTCTCGGACGTGCAGATCGTCATGAACGGCAACGAGATGGTGATCACGGTGGTCGAAAGCCCGATCATCAACCAGGTCGTGTTCGAGGGCAATCACGCCATGACCAAGGACAAGCTGCGCGACGAGGTGCAGATTCGTCCGCGCGGCGTGTTCACCAAGGCCAAGGTCCAGGAAGACGTCCAGCGCATCATCGAACTGTACCGCAAGTCGGGCCGCATCGCCGCGACCGTCACGCCCAAGATCGTCGAGCTGCCGCAAAAGCGCGTCGACCTGATCTTCGAAATCAACGAAGGCCCGAAGACCGGCGTGTCGTCGGTGAACTTCATCGGCAACAAGGCCTTTTCCGACAGCGAACTGGCCGGCACCGTGGTCACGCGCAAATCGTACTGGTGGAAGTTCTTCGCGTCGCAGGACAACTACGATCCCGACCGGATGGATTACGACCGCGAACAGCTGCGCAAGTTCTATACGAACCGCGGCTATTACGACTTCCGCGTCATCTCGGCCGTGGCGGAACTGACGCCCGACCGCAAGAACTTCGCGATCTCCTACACGCTGGACGAAGGCCAGAAGTACAATTTCGGCCGCATCACGATCAAGACGGACAACGACAAGCTCAAGTCCGAGGATCTGCTGCGCGCCATATCGATCAAGCCCGGCCAGCTTTATGAAAGCGACCGCGTCCAGAAGGCGGTCGACGACCTGACCTTCGCCGCTGGCGCCAACGGCTTCGCCTTCGTCGACATCCGTCCGGACGAGCAGGCCGACCCCAACAACCACAAGGTCGACCTGGTCTTCAACGTGCACGAAGGCGCGCGTGTCTATATCGACAAGATCAACATCGTCGGCAACACCCAAACGCTCGACCGCGTCATCCGCCGCCAGATGCTGGTGTCGGAAGGCGACGCCTACAACAAGGCGCTGCTCGAACGCTCCAAGGTCTATGTCGCCGGCCTCGGCTTCTTCAAGAACGCCGAAGACGGCGTAAAGATCACCGAAAAGCCGTCGGCGACCCCCGGAAAGACCAATATCGAGGTCGCCGTGCAGGAACAGCCGACCGGCGAACTCAGCTTCGGCGCCGGTTTCTCGTCGATCCAGAAATTCATCCTCGACATCGGCATCAGCCAGTCGAACTTCCGCGGTACCGGCCAGGATGTCCGCGCCCGTATCCAGACGGGGTCGATCCAGAAAGATATCGATTTCTCGTTCACCGAACCGCACTTCATGAACCGGGACGTGTCGGCCGGCTTCGACCTGTTCGAAAGCTCGTACAACTATTCGGGCGTCGACTATTCTTCGGATTCGACGGGCCTCGGCCTGCGTCTCGGCTATAACCTGAACGGCTGGTCGGTCCTGCGCCTGCGCTATAACCTGCGCAGCGACAAGATCTCCTATTCGTCGGCCTCGGCCTGCGACGGCCTGCTGTACAACTGCGGCACCGGCCTGACCTCCAGCGTCGGCTATACGCTGTCCTTCGACCTGCGCAACGACTTCATCAACCCGACACGCGGCTGGAACGCCGTCCTGCGTCAGGACTTCGCAGGCCTCGGCGGCGACGTGAAGTACGTACGGTCGGAAATCGAAGGCAACTGGTACCACGGCTTCAAGAAGGACATGGTGCTGCGCCTGACCGGCGACGCCGGCTCCATCATTCCGTGGAACGGCGACGCCGTGCGCATCAACGACCGCTACTTCAAGGGCGGCGATACGATGCGCGGCTTCCAGTATGCCGGCATCGGCCCGCGCGACACGTCGACCGGCTACGCGCTGGGCGGCCAGACCTACGCCATCGGCACCGTCGAGTTGGGCATCCCGAACCATCTTCCGGACCAATACGGCCTTAAAACGGCTTTATTTATGGACGTAGGTACGCTCGGGGGCATCGATAAGCGCCTGAAAATCAACACGTCTACAGGTGTGAAGCTCGACAATATCGTTGATGACTTGGCATTGCGGGCATCCGCGGGTATCACTATCCGCTGGAAGTCGCCCATGGGCCCGATCCAGTTCGACTTGAGCCAGGTTCTGGCCAAGTCCAAGTACGATAAGGTTGAAACCTTCCGCTTCTCGCAGTCCACCCAGTTCTAAACCGTCCTTCTCAACCAAGACAAAAAGTGCCCAGAACCATGAAACACACGAAGATGCTCCTTCTCGCAGGCGCCGCTGCCCTCGTGGCCGGTGTCGCTCAAGCCCAGACCGCGGCGACGCCGCCGGCTCCGCCGACCTTCGGCGCGCCGATCCAGGGTCAGTGCGTGCTCGACGTTCAGCAGGCCATGGTCGACTCCGCCATGGGCAAGGCCGCCCAGGATCGCCTGGGCCAGCTCAAGGCCGTCGTCGACAGCGAACTGCAGCAACAGGCCCAGGCCCTGGAAACCGAAATGAAGTCGATCCAGGCTCAGCAAAAGACAATGACGCCGGCCACCAAGGCCGCGCTCGAAGCCAAGGCCCAGGCCTGGGGCCAGAAGCGCGACGCCTTCCAGGCGAAGGTCCAGCAGCGCCAGCAGGAAATGCAGTATACGCAGCAGGAAGCCATGTCGATCCTGTTCCAGAAGATGGTTCCGCACATCAATTCGGTCGTCACGGCCAAGGGTTGCGCGACCGTGGTTCAGGCGGACAGCCTGTTGCATTACGATGCTCCGGGCGCTAACAATGGCCCCTCCACGACCTTCGTCTATGCCAACCCGGCCATGAACATCACGTCCGCCGTTGTCCAGAAGATGGATTCGTCGGGTGACACGCTGCCGCAAATCGACCGCGTAAGCCTCGATCAGCAGCAGGGCCAGGCCGCTCCGTCGGCCGGCGCCCCTGCGGCTCCGGTTGCGCCTCGTCCGGCGGCTCCGAAACCCGCTGCTCCGGCCACCGGGACCGCACCCAAGAAGTAAGAGCTAAAAGGCCGATGCCTGATCTGCGTTTTTTTGAAGTCGGTTCAAAAATCGACGTGGATCAGGCGGCGGTACTGACATCCGCGCGGCTTGCCGCGCCGGAAAGGAAGGGGAGCGGCTTCATCGAAGCCTGCGCCCCTTTGTCGTTTACGGGGCGGGTGGGCGATCTTGCGGGACGGGATGGACGCGGCGTCGCGGCCTTCTTCTCGGATCGCCGCTACCTCAATCAACTGAAATCCACCCGCGCCGAATTCGTCTTCGTCACCCAGGGTTTTGCCGACCACGTACCGGAAGCCTCCGTGGCCCTGGTTTGCGCCTCGCCCCAGGCCGCGTGGTCGCGGCTGGCGGCAGCCCTCTATACGCCGCGCGTACATGAGGGGACGGCGGCCGTTCATCCGACGGCGAAACTGGAAGAGGGCGTAATTCTCGGTGTCGGCGTGGTTATCGGCCAGGATGCGGAAATCGGCGCCGGTACGCGCATCGAAGCCTATGCCGTCATCGGTCCCGGCTGCCGCATCGGCCGCAATGCGCGCATCGGCGCCCATTCCACCGTTTATTGCGCCTTGCTCGGCGATCGCGTCAAGCTGGCCTCGGGCGTTCGCGTGGGCGAAGCCGGCTTCGGCGTCAGCGGCGATGCCGGAGGCCTGGTCGACGTGCCGCAACTGGGCCGCGTCATCCTGCAGGACGACGTCTCCATCGGCGCTGGAACCTGTGTCGACCGGGGCGCCTTCGAGGATACGATTGTCGGAGAGGCGACAAAAATAGACAATCTGGTACAGATTGCCCATAACGTCCGAATCGGTCGTAACTGTATTGTTGCAGCGCACGCAGGTCTTTCAGGGTCGGTGCGGGTCGGCGACGGCGCCATGTTCGGAGGCCGCGCGGGAATCGTCGACCATATAGAGATCGGCGACGGCGCCAAGGTCGGCGCCGGCTCGGCGGTCTTCAAGGACGTGGCCGGGGGCCAGATGGTCTCGGGCTATCCGGCGCGGCCGTCGCGCCAGTTTCTGCGTGAGACGGTGTGGCTGGAAAAGAACGCTGCCGGTGCGGCATCGAGCCGGGATAAAGAGGGCTGAACAGGCCCGGCATGCTATATAAGGACGTGAATTTTCATGGGTGATATGGGTCAAGACATTCAGCCGGCCGAGGCCGTCGATGCTCCGGTTGACGTTGCGGAAACCGGCGTTTCGGTCGATTACGCCGAAATCCTGAAGCGGATTCCGCACCGCTATCCCTTCCTGCTGATCGATCGCGGGGAAAACTGGATCAAGAACAAGTCGATGGTCGGCATCAAGAATGTCACCTTCAACGAACCCTTCTTCAACGGCCACTTCCCGGAAAACCCGGTCATGCCGGGCGTGCTGCTGATCGAAGCGCTTGGCCAGACCGGCGCCGTACTGATGTCGAAATCTTTGGACGTAGAAGTTGAAGGCAAGACCATCTTCTTTATGTCCGTCGATGGTGTACGCTTCCGCAGTCCTGTCCGTCCCGGCGACGTCGTGCGCATGCCGGTCGAGGTCGTCCGCCATCGCGGCGACGTCTTCAAGTTCCGCGGCGAGGCCTATGTGGGCGACAGGATCGTGTGTGAAGCCGAATTCGCGGCCATGGTCGTCGAAAGCCCAAAATAGAAAAGTAGCCATATGCCTGTCACCATCCATCCGACCGCGATCATCCACGACGGCGCGGTCATCGGCGAAGACGTGTCCATCGGGCCGTATTCGATCGTCGGACCGCACGCGACCATCGGTGACAGGGTCAATCTGGTATCCCACGTCGTCATCGACGGCATGACCGAAGTCGGCGCCGACACGGTCGTGCATCCGTTCTCCTGCCTGGGCGGTCCGCCCCAGCATCTGGCGCACAAGGGCGAGCCGACGCGATTGACGGTCGGCAAGCGGAACCAGATCCGCGAACACGTCATCATGCATACCGGCACCGAAAAGGGCGGCGGCATCACGCGCGTCGGCGACGACTGCATGTTCATGGCGGGATCCGGCGTGGCGCACGACTGCATTCTGGGCAACAATGTCATCATGGCCAACCAGGCTTCGATCGGCGGTCATGTCCAGGTCGGCGATTTCGTCTTCCTGGGCGGATCCTGCGCCGTGCACCAGTTCGCCCGCCTTGGCCGTTATTGTTTCATCGGCGGCGGCGCCATCGTCACCAAGGACGTCATTCCGTACGGTTCGGTGTGGGGCAACCATGCGCGGCTGGAAGGCCTGAACCTGGTCGGTCTGAAGCGTCGCGGCTTCTCGCGTGAACTGATCCTTTCATTACGCACGGCCTACCGCATGATGTTCGCCGAGGAGGGCACCTTCCAGGAGCGCCTGGACGACGTGCTGGAAAACTTCTCCGACGTCGACCAGGTGGTCGAGATCATCCGCTTCATCCGCGAGGATTCGACGCGGCCGATCTGCCTTCCGTCGGACGTCTGATCCATGCCGGCCGGTGACAAGATCGCGCTGATCTCGGGGGGAGGGGCGCTGCCCGTGGAAGTGGCGGCCTACCTGAAAAAAAGCGCGCGGCCCTATACGGTGGTGCGCATCGCCGGCCTGTCCGATGCGGCGCTCGACGACCATCCCGGCCATACGCTGGGTCTCGGCGATTTCGCGAAGCTGTTCGAAATCCTGGCGACCGAGCAGTGCCGCGCCGTGACCATGTGCGGTTACGTCCAGCGCCCGGACTTCGACACCATGCAGCGCGACGACGGCGGGGCAAAAGTGCTGCCGGCCATCCAGGCGGCCGGACGGGGCGGGGATGACTCGCTGCTGCGCCAGGTTGCCCAGGTGATCACCGCCCAGGGCTATCACATCGAAGGCGCGCATGAGGCGAACCCGGAACTCCTGATCGGCGCGGGGCTTGAGGCCGGTCCCGATCCTTCGCCCGCCGCCATGGAGGATGCGCAGGAGGCGTTGCGCGTCGCCGCCGCCATCGGCAATCTCGATATCGGCCAGGCCGTCGTCGTCGCCGGACGCATCACCCTGGCAGTCGAGGCGCAGGAGGGGACGCAGGCCATGCTTCGCCGCATTCCCCTTCTGCCCGCCAATGTCCGCGGGTCGGTTGCGAACCGCAAGGGAGTTCTGGCCAAGCTTGCAAAGCCTATTCAGGACCTGCGCCTCGACATGCCGACCATCGGCGTGTCCACCGTCGAGGATGCGGCCGCCGCCGGCCTGTGCGGTATTGTCGCGCGCGCCCATCACCTCTTGATCGTCGACAAGCCGTCGGTAATCTCCCGCGCCCATGAGCTCGGACTTTTCATCTACGGCTATGAGCCCGCCTGACACCAAACTTGCAAAGCGCAAGCTTATGCTTGTCGCCGCCGAAGCCTCGGGTGATGCACTCGGCGCCGCCCTTATGGCGCAACTGCGCGTGCAGGCGCCGGGCATCGACTGGCGCTTTGTCGGTGTCGGCGGCGCGCGCATGGCGGAGCAGGGGGTGAAAAGCCCCTTCGACATCGCGCAGCTGTCGATTTTGGGCCTGGTCGAGGGGCTTAAGGCCCTGCCGCGCGTCAAGGCGCGTGTGCGCGACACAGTGGCGCTGGCTTTAGCCGAAAAGCCCGACGCCGTGGTGCTGATCGACTCGTGGGGCTTTACGCTGAGGGCCGCCCAGGCCATCCGCAAGGTATTGCCCGGCGTACCTTTGATCAAATATGTCGGCCCCCAGGTGTGGGCAGCCCGCCCGGGCCGGGCAAAGACCCTGGCCGGCGCGGTCGATTTCCTGATCGCGCTCCACCCCATGGATCCGCCGTTCTTCGAAGCACATGGCCTTAAAACCGTCGTCGTCGGCAATCCGGCCCTGCATACCGATTTCGGCGACGCCGATTCGCCTGCTTTCCGCAAGTCGATTGGTCTCGACGCCGATGCGCCCATGCTGCTGGTCCTGCCGGGCAGCCGGCCGGCCGAGATCAGGCACATGATGCCGGTGTTCGGCGAAGTGCTGACGCGGCTGCACAGGGCTCGTCCGGACGTGACCTTCGTCATGCCCGTCGCCGATACGGTGCGTGCCCGCGTCGAGGCGGCGGTCAAGGATATCCCCGTGCCGATCCGGCTGGTGGAAACCGAAGCCGAAAAATTCGCCGCCATGCGCGCGGCAACGCTGGCGCTGGCGTGTTCCGGGACGGTGTCGACCGAGCTGGCGCTGGCCGGCTGTCCCATGGTCATCGCCTATAAGCTGGAACCGCTGACCTACTGGATCTACAAGCGCATATCGACGCTGAAGCACGCCACCATGTTCAACATCATGGCCGACAAACGCATCGCCCCGGAGTTCCTGCAAAACGAATGCACGGCCGATAACTTGCTGAACGCCATCGAAGACCGGCTGGACGACAGGGCCTTGCGCGAGGAGCAGGTGAGGGAGCAGTTCGAGGCGCTGGACCTGATGGGCCGCGGGGCGCCGCCGACCGCAGAGCGGGCCGCCCGCGCCGTGCTGGACTTTCTCGATCTGCGATAGCGGCGTGCGGCGAAGCGGTATAGACCTGTCCCGCCCGAAAGGATGCCGACATGACGATTATCCGCGCCGCCCTGATAAGCCTTGCCATTGGCCTGACGTTCGGTTCGCAAGCCGATGCGAAGCCTGTCGCACAGGCCTATGTGCTGGCCTTGCGCGGCATGAACGACACGCTCAAAGGGGCCGATCTTTCACCCTATACCGACATCGTCCTGTCTTTCGCCCATCCCGATGCCGGGGGGCAACTGGTCAATGGCGACAGCCTGACCTGCATGGCCGGTCCCAACCACGCCATGGTGACCACGGCCGACTTGCAAACAGCCATCGACCTTATCCACGCCGGCGGGCGCCGCGCCATCGTATCCCTGGGCGGCGCCCTGATCCCCGCCTGCGCCGGCGACTGGGCGGCCATGATGGCACCGGACAAGCGCCAGGCGACCGTGCGGGCGCTCAGCGATTTCGCCGACCGCTTTAAAATCGATGGCCTCGACGTCGATATCGAAAGCGACCTTCTGGCGAAGACGACCGAGGCGGGCAATTATACGCCCTTCGTCAAGGCCCTGTCGGCGGCGATGCACGCCCACGGCAAGACTTTGAGCGTGGCCACGGCGTCTTACGCCGGCGGCATGATCCCGTTGGATTCGATTCCGGCCTTCGACCGCGTGGGCGTCATGGCCTATGACAACAATGTCCAGGGCGAAGAGCACGCTTCGCCGGCGGACTTCAGAAGCGAGATGTATTTCTGGCTGGGCCGCGGCGTGGCGCCTGAGCGGCTGGTCATGGGCCTGCCTTTCTATGGGCACGGCTATGGTGACTACGCCGGGCAGCAACCCTATCGCGATATCGTGACGGCCCATGCGCCCGCCCCCGGCGCGGACGTGATCGGAACACTGTGTACGACCTGCAGCTACATAACTTTCAATTCACCAGCCACCATCACGGCAAAAACATCGCTTGCGGTTCGCAAGATAAGCGGCGTGATGGTGTGGGAACTTTGGCAGGACACCCCGGATCATATCCTGACCCAGGCTTTAGTCGCGGGCGAAAAGACCGCGGCGCCATATCCGGCAGCGGCAGTGCCGGTCGTCCACGGGGTGGTGTTGGCGAAATTCAAGCTGGCGCAGTTCGACGTGTCCGGATCTGCCGCGGTACCTTTCGCCGACAAGGCCGTACCTGGGGGACAGGTTCTGCGGATCGTCGCGCAGATCACCGAGAATCCCTGGGACGTCAGCGCCGGCTTGCCAATTGCCAGTCACCTGAAAAAAGGCCAGCGGATCGCAATCGAGTTCTGGGCGCGCGTGAAAGCGGACGATCCCGATACGCAGTTCGAGGTGCCGGTGACCGTGGAAGGCGCCGCCGAGCCCTATCCGACCCTGCTGACTGGCAAGGCGACGGTGACGACGACCTGGCGCAAGGTGGTAGTGGTTGGAACGCTGTCAGCGGATGTGACACCGGGAAGCGCCAATATCGAAGTGCTGTTGGGCGCAGCCGCGAAGACGGTGGAGATCGGACCTGTGACGCTGGTCCAGCCTCGGTAAGCAAATGGGGTTTGGGGCCTGCGGCCCCAAGACTTCCCTACGCAATAAAGAAGCCCCGCGCCTTAAGGCGGGGGCTTCTTTATTGAAAGCAAGGTTTGTGGGGTCACGGCCCCCACGCCCCGTTAGTTTAACCGCGGTTGGCCACCGGCACATAGTCCCGCTGGGTCGCGCCCGTATAGAGCTGGCGCGGACGGCCGATCTTCTGCGACGGATCCTCGATCATTTCCTTCCATTGCGCGATCCAGCCCACGGTGCGCGCCAGGGCGAACAGCACGGTGAACATCGTCGTCGGGAAGCCCATGGCCGAGAGCGTGATGCCCGAATAGAAGTCGACGTTCGGGAACAGCTTGCGCTCGATGAAGTACTCGTCGTTCAGCGCGATGTGCTCCAGCTCCTTGGCGACCTGGAACAGCGGATCGTTCGGATCGCCGACCGCCGCCAGAACCTCGTCCGCCGACTGCTTCATCACGGTCGCGCGGGGATCGTAGTTCTTGTAGACGCGGTGGCCGAAGCCCATCAGGCGGTACTTCTTGGACTTGACGCCCTCGACATATTCCTTGATGCGCTCGGGCGTTCCGATTTCCTTCAGCATGTTGAGCGCCTCTTCGTTGGCGCCGCCATGGCTTGGGCCCCACAGGCAGGCAATGCCCGCCGCGATACAGGCGAAGGGGTTGGCGCCCGACGAACCGGCCAGACGCACCGTCGAGGTCGACGCGTTCTGCTCATGGTCGGCGTGCAGGATGAAGATCCGGTCCATGGCGCGCGCCAGGGCCGGATTGACGACATAGTCCTCAGCCGGCACGGCAAAGCACATGCGCAGGAAGTTTTCGGAGTAGGACAGCGAGTTGCGCGGATGCACGAACGGCTGGCCGACGCTGTACTTGAAGGCGCGGGCGGCGATCGTCGGCATCTTGGCGATCAGGCGGTGCGCCGAGATTTCGCGTTGTTTCAGGTCCTGGATGTCCAGGCTGTCGTGATAGAAGGCCGAAAGCGCGCCGACGGCGCCGGTCATGACGGCCATCGGGTGCGCGTCGCGGCGGAAACCGTCGAAGAAACGGTCGAACTGCGCGTGCAACATTGTGTGGCGCGTGATGTTGGTCTCGAACTCTTCGAATTCCGCGGCCTTCGGCAGCTCGCCGTGCAGCAGCAGATAGCAGACTTCGAGGAAGCTCGACTTCTCGGCCAACTGGCCGATCGGATAGCCGCGGTGCAACAGGACACCGGCGTCGCCGTCGATGAAGGTGATCTTGCTTTCACACGAGGCGGTCGAGGTGAAGCCCGGATCGTAGGTAAAGGCGTCGGTGGCGCCGTACAGCTTGCGGATATCGACGACGTCCGGTCCCAGCGTGCCCTTCAGCACGGGCATTTCGACGTCCTTGTCGCCAATCGTCAGCTTGGCGGAGCTTGTGGTCTGGGTCATCTACGCTCACCCTTCGTGTTTGTGTGCGACGCACCTTAATATGTTGCGCTGCCCTGCTATATAAAGTCCTGACCCGTCACGCAACTGGTACCCTTAAAGGAAAACCGCGGTATCCAGCCTTGCCAGGGTCTCGGCCTGGCCGAGGCTTGCGAAAATCTTCGAAATATCAGGGGCCGGATGACCGCCCGACAGAATCCCGCGAAGAACAGGGCCGACCTTCCCCATGCCAACACCTTCATTTTCAAGGAATTTTTTCAGAGCGACATCAGTGCCTTCGGTGCTCCAGTCGCTCCACGCGGCAAGCTGTTCGTGCAGCCGCTTGAGCCGCCCGACCGTCTCTTCCGTCATCAGCGCCAACGTCTTTTCATCCAGCCCGAAGGGGCGTTCGATCAAGGCGAATTGAACGAGATCGGCCAGTTGCACCAGGGTCTGGGCACGTTCCTTGACGAGGGGCAGGGTGCGCCGCAGCACGTCCTGGGTGGCGTCCGCGCCGACATGAGCCTGGCCGCGATGGCGCAGCGCGTCGGTTACAAGGCCCAGCAAACGATCGGGATCGCACGCGCGGATCCAGTGGGCGTTGACGGAACCCAGCTTGGCGAAGTCGAGCCGCGACGGCGCGCGATTGATGTCGGCTATCTCGAACCAGGCGATCGCCTGCTCGTCGCTGAAGATTTCGTCGTCGCCATGCGACCAGCCGAGCCGCGCCAGGTAATTGCGCATGGCTTCCGGCAAATAGCCCATTTCGGCATAGTCGCCGACGGCTTGCGCGCCGTGACGCTTCGACAGTTTGGCGCCGTCGGGACCGTGAATCAGCGGAATGTGGGCGAATTTCGGCACATCCCAGCCGAGGGCCATATAGATCAGGCTCTGGCGCGCGGCATTGTTGAGGTGGTCGTCGCCACGAATAATGTGTGTAATCCCCATGTCATGGTCGTCGACCACGACCGCAAGGTTGTAGGTGGGCGTGCCGTCCGAACGAAGAAGGACCAGGTCATCGAGATCCTTGGTGTTGAACCGGACCTCGCCCTGGACAGCGTCGTCGATGACCAGCGGTTCGTCGAGAGGCCCCTTGAAGCGGATGACGTGCGGCTGCTGCAGTTGTTCGGTCGTCGGCGTACGATCCCGCCACGGCGAGCGCAGGGCATGGCCGGCGGCCCGGGCTTCCTCGCGCGCGGCGTCGGTTTCTTCGACCGTCATGAAGCAGGCATAGGCGCGCCCCTTGGCCACCAGTTCGGCCACGGCATCCTTATGCGCCTGTTCGCGGCTGTGCTGGAAGACGACGTCGCCGTCGCCCTTGAGGCCCAGCCAGTCAAGCCCTTCGAAAATCGCATCGACCGCCGCGGGCGTCGAACGTTCCCGGTCGGTATCCTCGATGCGGATCAGGAACTTGCCGCCGGTGTGCCGGGCGTATAACCAGTTGAACAGCGCCGTGCGCGCCCCGCCGATATGCAGGTAGCCGGTGGGCGAGGGGGCAAAACGGGTAACGACTTGCGTGGTCTTATTGGTCATGATCGGATATCGAATACAAAGCGCCAGAACGAATTGGCGCTCCTTATAGCCGTCTTTGCCGGCAACCCAAGTTAAATCAGCCCAAATACGCCAACGATGCGGGGGACGGTGGCTTTACTTTCGGTCATGGATACGGCCAGACGCTGGCTTTCGGATGCCGTCGGAGCACAGACAGGCAGGGCTTTCCTTTGGCTGCCCGTGGCCTTCGGCGCGGGCGCGGCAACCTGGCTCTACCTTCCGGTCGAGCCCGCCCTGACATGGCTTCTTGCACCGACAGTCGTTCTGGTGGCGGCATGCCTTTTCATTCGGCGCATTCAGATATCGCCATATCTTTTTATTTTTATGAATATTTTTTGCACTTTCATGGTCGGCATGAGCGTCTGCGCCTTGCGATCGGATCATGTGCGCGCGCCGGTGCTGCCATCCGACCGCAACTCCTATCGGCTCGAGGCTTTCGTTATCGACGACCTGTCGCCGTCTTCCGACCATCCGCGGCTTCTGCTGGCGCCGATTCGCATCGACGGCCTCAGTCCGGACAAAACACCCTTGCGCGTGCGCGTCAGCCTGAGGCCCGGAAGCAACAGCGATATCCGGCCGGGCGACGCCGTGTCGCTGTTCGCGATTCTCAACCCACCGCCGGCGCCGCTGATTCCGGGCGGATATGATTTTGCCCGAACGGCGTGGTTTCAGGGAATCGGCGGCGTGGGATTCGTTCCTGGAGAAATCCACAAGACAGACATAAAATCAGCTTCCTGGCGCTTGAATCTCGTGCTTGCAGTCAATCGTCTGCGCGGCAATCTGACCCGCGCCATTCATGAGTCCGTCGCCCCCGTATTCACCGAGGGCAGCACACTGGGCGGGTTCGCCGCGGCGCTGGTGACCGGGCAGCAGACCTACATTCCGGACGCCTTTGTCGATACCATGCGCGATTCCGGTCTGGCCCATATCCTGTCCATATCCGGCGTGCACATGGCCATTGTCGGCGGGGCGGTCTTCTTTGCCCTGCGTTATGCCCTGACGCTATGGCCCTGGCTGGCTTTGCGCGTACCGATCAAGAAACTGGCGGCCGCCTTGAGCATAATCGCCATCCTGATCTATCTGGCGCTGTCGGGGGCGCCGGCCCCGGCCGTCCGTTCGGCCGTCGTCGCCATCGTCGCCTTTGCCGCCATCCTGTGCGACCGGCGGGCGCTCAGCCTGCATTCCCTGGCCATCGCCGCCCTTGTGGTCATGCTGTTGACACCGGAAGCCGTCATCCAGCCGGGCTTCCAGATGTCGTTTGCCGCGACGGCGGCGCTTCTGGCCCTGGCGGAAGTCCACCAGGCACCGATCCGCGAAATCCATGTGCCGTGGTGGGTCAGAACGATCCAGTCCTCGATCGAAGGGCTGTGGCTGTCGCTCAAGGTCAGTATCGTCGCCACCGCCGCCACGACGCCGTTCGCCATCGCCTATTTCAACCGCTTTTCCGTTTACGGGCTTTTCTCAAACCTGTTCGAGGCTCCGATTACCGCCGTCGTCATGCCGACGCTGGCCGCCGGCACCATCCTGTCGGCCACACCCGCAGGCGCCTTTTTCCTGCGCATCGCCGCCTGCGGGCTGTGGCTGATCGGCAAGATCGCAGCCATCGTCTCCAGCATACCGGGCGCGGTCCTGACCTGGCCGGCGGCACCGGCCTATGTCCTGGCCATGTCCTTCCTGGGCGTGGTATGGGTCTGCCTTGTCCGCGGCTATGGCCGTTGGCTGGGCCTCGTTCCGGCCCTGGCTATTCTGTGGTGGCCACGCCTGCCGGCTTCCGATGTCTGGATCGACCCGACGGGCGGCAATGCGGCCATCCATACGGGCGGGCAAGCCTACGTCCTGCGGCCCAAGGTCAAGCTCTACGGCTTCGAGCAATGGTCGCAGCGTTACGGCCTGAAAACGGACCCGTCAGGCCGGGACCGCACCTATGATTGTTCAGGCTATGCCTGCACGCCCTTGCCAGACGCAGACTTGCGTATCGGCTTCTGGTTTTCCAACAGGCCGCCGTCGGCGATTGCCCTGGATACCCTGTGCCTTAACAGCGATCTGGTCGTGCTCAGAAGCCCGCTGGCCGACTGGCCGGACACCTGCCAGGGCGTCAACCACGTGTCGTCGGGCGATTTCCGGCGGCTGGGCGCCATGGAACTGACCCGCACCGCAGGGACCTGGACGATAAAGGCCGCGCAACCCTTGCGCGGCCACAGACCGTGGTCGGAACCGTCGGAGGCCGAAGCCGAAGATCAGTGATAGCGCCGCATCAGGCCGACAAGACGGCCTTGCACGCTGACCTCGTCGGCATTGTATATACGCGTCTTGTAGGCCGGATTGGCCGCTTCCAGCGCAATCGACGCGCCCTTCTTGCGCAGGCGCTTCAGCGTCGCGGTGTCGCCGTCGACGAGGGCGACCACGATCTCACCGGACTGCGCCGTGTCGGTCTTCTTGATGATCACGAAATCGCCGTCGAGAATGCCGGCATTGATCATTGAGTCGCCTTCGATCTCGAGCAGGTAGTGCTCGCCGGCGCCCAGCATGACTTCGGGGACCTTCAGGCGGTCGCGTTCCTGTCCCATGGCTTCGATCGGCACGCCGGCGGCGATCTTGCCCAGCAGCGGCAATTCGCGGGTATCGTCGTTTACGGGGCGCACGGCATCTGGACGCTTGCCTTCGACCACCTGCGGCACAAAGGCCTGGCGACCGCGCGGCGGCGCCGAGGTCGTCGCCTGGTCGGGCAGTTTGATGACTTCCAGCGCCCGGGCGCGGTGGGCGAGGCGGCGGATGAAGCCGCGTTCCTCGAGCGCGGTGATCAGGCGGTGAATGCCCGACTTGGACGCAAGGTCCAGCGCCTCCTTCATTTCGTCGAAGGACGGCGACACGCCGGTCTCCTTGATGCGCTCGTGAATGAACATCAGGAGTTCGCGTTGTTTGGTCGTCAGCATGGTGGACACCTGTCTTGATCTGCCTGTTCATACCGCAAAGCGGTGAACAAGCCATGAACATATGGCAAGTGTTCTGTGTGTGTTCTTATGGATTGTCAAGGGGGCAAATGGTTAACGCCCGCGCTCAGGGAGCGAAGCGTTAGCGCAAACAAAAAGCGCTCAGGGAGCGAAGCGTTAGCGCAAACAAAAAGCGCTCAGGGAGCGAAGCGTTAGCGCAAACAAAAAGCGCTCAGGGAGCGAAGCGTTAGCGCAAACAAAAAGCGCTCAGGGAGCGAAGCGT
>CAKZJB010000049.1 GCA_936940865.1 uncultured Asticcacaulis sp.
ATATCGGCTCCATCTTCTCAGAAGTTGGAGCCTCCGGCAAACCCGGGGCGGTTCAGATCGACGCGTCGGCCCGGCCAAGCTGCTCCAGGACACCACGCCGGGTGGCGTCGGAAAGCGCGGCGAACGAAGCATCGAGATGGGGGCGTACATACTGAACCATATGGTTCAGTATTGATGAAAACACTGGTGGATGCAAGCGCTTTTCGAGCGGAACGATTTTAAGCGGAAGCGGCGTGGCTGAGGCAGCGACGCCCCCTTCCGTCACCCCTTCGCCGAGGCTCAGGGGTGCCACCTTCCCCGTAAACGGGGAAGGAATTAGGTAATTGAATTGCTGCTCTTAATTCCTTCCCTGCGAAGCGGCGGATCGAACGAAGCGAGTGACGGAACGGGCATTGCATCGGTTCGTCAGGCAAACGCGCTTCAAACTTAAAGTCATTACCTCAGGAAGGCATTGCTGGCCCGCGTCGAAAATGTGCTATGAAGCCGAGCCTTGATGGTTCCCCGCGCTGACGGAAGAGGAGCGGCAAGTGAGCAGAAATTTCGACTGGTCGCCGTCGGAAAAGAAGATCGCGCGCGCGGCCTATGATCGCGCGCTGGAAAAGCGGCTTTCGGGGTTCGTCGCCGAATTCAAACGCCGGGCCGCCGCCGTGAATACGGTCGCCGAGGTTTGGGATGTCCACGACTATGTTCGTGAAGAGGGCAAGGACATCGACATGGCGTTCGACTATCGCTATTCCCAACTGATCACGGTGTTTGCCCGTCTTATTCATCAAGGGTTTTTGACTGAAAGCGACCTGGTCGGATTGGCTCAGGATAAGCTGGAAGCCATCCGATCCATGCTGGCCTTTTATGCGCGGCCATAATCGGTCTGTTTGAAGGTCCGGCGGAATCGCCCGATAGGTCGCGGCAAATCGCCAACCCGGAGCCTTCCATGACCGTCAAGATCTACGGTATCAAGAATTGCGACACCATGAAGAAGGCCTTCGACTGGCTGGAGGCAAACGGCGTCGCCTACGACTTTCATAATTACAAGACCGACGGCATCGACGCGGCGACATTGAAATCGTGGGTGAAGGCGATCGGCTGGGAAAAGCTGGTCAACAGGACCGGAACGACCTTCAAGGCTCTGCCCGAAACCGACAAGGCTGACCTGACGGAGGCAAAAGCCATCAAACTGATGGTAGCCAATCCGTCCATGATCCGGCGGCCGGTGGTCGAAGCCGACGGCAAGGTCTTTGCCGGCTTCAAGCCCGGCAGCTCCGAACGCGCGGCCCTGGAGGCGGCGGCGCTCAAGGGATAACAGGATGCCCGCTACCAGATAATGGTATGGAGCCGACCGGGATCGACGCCGTGGTCTTCGACCAGTTGGGTGCAGATCGCCTTCGCTTCCGTGGCCTCGCAGGCGATCCAGGCATTGAGCCGGTCCTGCGGCAGGAACAGGCCTCGCACCACCTCGTTGAGGCCACGGTTTTCGTCGGCCCAGTAGACCGACAGTTCGGCTTCGCCGCGAACCTGTGGCCGTTCGGGATAGTCCGCCTTGATGACGGCGATGGCGCGGGCGTCCGCCGGCAGGCCGTCCAGTTTCCGCATGAGGGCGGGCAGGGCGGCCGTATCGCCGATCAGCAGGTGGTTGCCGCCCGAAAGTTCAGTGCCCCCGGGCATGTCACGACCTTTCGATCTTCTTGGCCAGGTCGTCGATCATGTCGACAATGGCTTCGATTTCGCCCTTGTTGAGCGGGCGCATGCCCCGGGCCTTGAGCGCGGCCTTGAGATTGTGCATGGCGCGGAAGAGCGGCGCATAGTCGCCGTGTTCGGCGCGTTCATGCTTCATCAGGTCGAACAGGCGCGCGACCTCATCGGCCTTTTCGGCAAGATGAGCGCGGCCGGCGTCGGTGATCTCGGCCTGCTTGCGGCCGTCATCGCCGCGCAGCACGGTGATGAAGCCTTCGTCCTCCAGCCAGCTCAGCGTCGGATAGATGACGCCGGGCGAAGGCGTGTAGGCGCCGTTGAAGCGCTCTTCGATCTCCTTGATCAGCTCGTAGCCGTGGCTTGTCTTTTCCTCGAGCAACTTGAGGATGACCAGGCGCAGGCCGCCATGTCCGAAGCCGCGTCCGTCGCGGCCCCGGCCGCCGCGTCCACGTTCAAACGGGTTGCCCCCAAAACCCCTGTCGTCGAACGGGTTGCCGAAGCGGCCGAACGGCCCCCGGCCGAAGCCGTCGTCGCGATGGCCCATTTGGCGCGGATCGCGCCGGCCGTGGTGATGAAAAAAGCCTTTCATGGCTTGCCTCCTGTATCGTAATATAACTAGATATATCGAAATTTGGTGTCCGGCGCAATCGCCGTCCCGAACGTTTCGATGCTAATTAGATATATCTAAATCGTGTCGAATGCAAGAGGGCTTCGCATTACGAAAACTTAATGCGAATCCTTGCATCTGAAACATGGGGCTGGAGGCTCTTGTCTCCAGTAGCCGCGGCCACGCGGCAAAAAAGACAAAAGGAGTTCAACATGGATTTAGGCATCCTCGTTCCGATCATTTCCGTCATCATGGTGTTCGGCATGCCGATCGCCATCGTCGCCATCATCCAGATGAACAAGGCGCGCAATAATGCCGAACTGCAGAAGACCCTGCGCATGTCGATCGAGAAGGGGCAGCCGCTTCCGCCCGAATTCGTCGAAAGCATCCAGCGTTCCGTGCCCAAGGCCAAGAACCCGATGAACGACGTGCGTGCGGGGCTGGTCCTGCTGGCCGTCGCCGCCGGCCTGGCGGTGATGGACTATATGAGCCACGACTTCATCTTCGGCCACCTGGCCGGCGTCGCGGCCATCCCCGGCTTTATCGGCCTGGCCTTGCTGGTTCTCGGCATCATCGGTCTGAACCGCAAGTCCCAGAACTAGCAGACGCTGCGGCAACCCGGACCTGCTCTCCATGGCTTCTTCCGCCACAGACCTGACCCGCCCGGACTTGACCCGGAGTGGCGATGTCGACCTGGTACGCCTATGCCAGGCCGGCGACCGGCGCGCCTTTGCCGAACTGGTAAGGCGTCACGGCCCCGTCTTGCGGACTCATCTGCGGCGGATGGGGGCGCAAGGCGCCGATGCCGACGACATGGCGCAGGAAGCCTTTATCGCGGCGTACGAGCATCTGGCCGAGTACCGTTTCGACGGGCCGTTTTCGGCCTGGCTGAAGCGGATTGCGTCAAGGCGCTATCTGAAAAAGGTGCGCAAGGACGCCCGCTACGTATTGAGCGACGACATGAGTGCCTATGAGCCTGAAACCTCCGTCGACGCCGGTATGAAGGCGCATAATCTCGACGCCGCGCTGCAAAGACTGAAACCCGTCGAACAGCTGTGCGTGACGCTCAACTTCAGTGGGGATTTGTCGCACCAGGACATCGCCGACGAGCTGAAAATACCGCTCGGGACCGTAAAAAGCCATATTCGGCGCGCTCTGGATCAGTTGAAGTCCGCGTTAGTTTCTCCCTCTGTAAACCCTGTTGTCCTGGATACTGGATCATGACCCGCGAGCTTCTGAACGATGACGCTGGCGATGCGCTGACAGACAGCGATCTGGCCGAACTGTTTGCCCAGCCCATGGCGTTCGACGACGCGCCGCGGTTCGAGGCCAAGGTCGTGCGCGGCCTGTCCATGCGCCTGTGGATGCGTCACTGGCTGGTCGTGCTGGCCGGCTTCGTCGGCGGCGTCTATGCCCTGGCGCAGATCGTGCGCGTGCCGAACCTCGGCGCCCAGTCGCTGCGCACCGCCGCCGTAAGAACCGACAACACCCTGACCGCCGGCATGCAGGCTATGGATGCTGCCGGCAAGACCGTGTCGAATTTTACCGACCAATGGGGGCATTATCTCGGCATGATGCAGACCCCGACCTTCTTCTGGGTCAGTTTTTCACTATGTCTGATGTTCGTGGGGCTGTATTACGCCTACTCGCAGGAAGAGGCCCTCTGAGGGCGCTGGCGATTCGCGCCGGCGCTCATTATCTAACGGGCCTCGCAACCGTATGAGGCCCGCGTGAGCAGCCAGATCCAGGGCGTAAAGCGCCTGACCGTTCCCGATATCCGTTCCCGCAAGGGCAAGACCCCGCTGGTCTGCCTGACCTGCTACAGCGCGCCCTCCGCGCGCATCATGGATCCGCATTGCGACGTGCTCCTGGTCGGCGACAGCGTCGGCATGGTGGTCCACGGCCTGACGAACACCATCGGCGTGACGCTCGACATGATGATCATGCACGGCCAGGCGGTGATGCGCGGCGCCGGCCATGCCCTTGTCGTGGTCGACATGCCCTTCGGCAGTTACGAGGCCGGGCCGGAACAGGCTTTCGAAAACGCCGTGCGCATTCTCAAGGAAACCGGCGCCCAGGCCGTGAAGCTGGAAAGCGGTCCCACCGTCGCCGACACCATCCGCTATCTGGTCCAGCGCGGCATTCCGGTCATGGGCCACGTCGGTCTCCGGCCCCAGGCGATCAATGTCGACGGCGGCTTCAAGGCCAAGGGCCGCAACGACGCCGAGCGCGAAAAGGTCATTCAGGAGGCCGTGTCGACCGATGAGGCCGGGGCCTTTGCCATCGTCGTCGAGGGCGTGGCGGCGGACCTGGCCGAGGAAATCACCCGGCGGGTGTCGGCGCCGACCATCGGAATCGGCGCGTCGAACGCCTGCGACGGCCAGATACTGGTCAGCGACGACATGCTGGGCCTGTTCGACTGGACCCCCAAATTCGTGCGCCACTATGCCGAACTGCGCACCGAAATCGGCGACGCGGTCGAAGCCTATGCCAAAGATGTCCGGGACCGAAGCTTCCCCGCCCAAGAAGAGACATATTTTGCGAAATAAACTCCGCGTGATCGGTTTCGGCCGGGGGAGGGCGCGCGTGCGTGCGTATCCGGTTGCGCAAAGCCTGCGCAACGGCTAGTTTCGCCGCCTTGAAAAGGTGCGAGCCTTTCCCCCGAAAAACCGAAATTGAACTTTAAGGAACCGCCGTGAGCGATATTTTCGACGAAACCGAGGAAAACCTGCGTGCCGACAAATGGGTCGCCATCGTCAAGACGGCGCTTCCCATCGTCGGTGTCGCCCTCGGCGGCGCGCTTGTCCTGGCGCTCGGCGTATGGGGCTGGCAGAAATACGAACAAGGCGTTTCGAACACGTCTTCCGAAACCTTCCAGGCCGCGCTCGACGCCGGCAACAAGGGCGACGTGGCCGGCGCCAAGACCAGGTTCCAGACCGTCGCCAAGTCCGGCAATGCCGCCTATAAGTCGATGGCCCTGATGGAACTGGCCGGCATGGCCGTTACCGACAACAACACGGCCGAGGCGATCAAGGATTTCGACCAGGCCGCCAGTGTCGCGCCCACGCCGGCGCTCAAGGACATGGCCGTCCTCAAGTCGGCCATGCTGCAGATCGACACCGCCAAATTCGACGACATCAAGGCGCGCCTGACGCCGCTCGCCAAGGACGGCCGCCCGTTCGCCCCGCTGGCCAAGGAAGCGCTGGCGATCGCCAAGCTGCAGTCGGGCGACGTCAAGGGCGCGCGCGCCGACCTTCAGGTCCTGACGCTGACGCTCGGCACGCCGGACGGCGTCAAGCAGCGCGCCGGCGACGTCATCCAGGCCATCGATTCGGGCACCTTCTCGGCGGCCAAGGCCGCACTGGCCCTGCCCGAGGCCAAGGCGCCCGCCATGCCCCAGATGCCGGGCATGGTTCCGGCCGCTCAATAACAACGCCTTCTTCATTTAGGGAACAGCTCGAATGACCGCCAACCGGATCCCCGCCTTCAGAGGACAGAAGACGGCTGCAAGCCTTGCGATGCTAGGCCTCAGCTGCGCCCTGGCCCTCGGCGGCTGTTCGACCGTAAAGCACGCCCTGCGGAAGCCCGACGCCGAAGACCGCGCCGTGGCCAGCCAGGGGCAACGGCTGTCCATCCTGGCCTTCCAGCAGAAGCTTGAGCCCTCCAAGACGCTGAAAGGCGTCGGCTATTACCTGCCGCCGGTTCAGCCGGTGGCGTCGTGGCCGGTTGCCGGCGGACCGGAAGGTTCTCTGGTCCAGAACGCCGACGCGGCCAAATCCTTCCGTGTCGCCTGGACGAAATCGATCGGTGTCGGCAGCAAGAGCGACACCGAAGTGCTGGCGCAGCCGGTTTCGGACGGCCGCCTGATCTATACGCTGGATGGCCAGGCGCGCGTCACGGCTTTCGACGTCAACAGCGGCAGCCAGGTCTGGACGGTGGATTTCAATCCGCACGTCAAGCGCGACAAGGTTGGCTTCGGCGGCGGCCTGGCCCTGTCGAACGATGGAAAGCTGTATGTGACGTCGGGCTACCGCTTCGTGGCCGCGCTCGATCCGGCGACCGGCAAGACGCTGTGGAAGAAGGCGGTCGATACCCAGCTGCATTCTGCGCCGGCGGTCGGTGACAAGTATGTCTACGTCACCGACGTCGACAACCAGATTTTCGCCTTCAGCAAGGGGGACGGCGAAATGGACTGGACCTACCAGGCCATTGCCGAACCGGCTCGCATCCTCAAGACCGCGGCGCCGATCGTCTCCGATGGCACGGTCTATGCGCCGTTCTCGTCCGGCGAACTGGTTGCGCTCAACGCCGATACCGGCGCCGCCGTTTGGGATCAGGTTCTGGCCCAGTCGACACGGACCAACGCCCTGTCGGAAATCCGCGACATTGCGGGCCGGCCTGTGCTGTACAATGGCACGGTCTTCGCCGCGTCGCACGCTGGCGTCTTCCAGGCCATGAACGCCAAGACGGGTGAGCCGGTCTGGACCGTTCCCGCCGAAAGCCTCAATTCGCCGTGGGTGGCCGGGGACGTGGTCTACCTGATCGACCTGCAGGGCGAACTGGTCTGCGCCAGCCGAGAGAGCGGCCAGATCTACTGGATCAAGGATTTGAATGCCGCTCTGCCCCAGTCGCAGAAGGTCAGCAAGGGCCTGTTCGGCATGGGTGGCGGCAAGAAGAAGATCCTGCCGCAATGGACCGGTCCGTTCATGGCGTCGAACCGTCTGGTCGTCGTCAATTCGCTGGGCCAGGCCGTGGCGCTCGATCCCAAGACCGGGGCGCAAACCGCCAGCCTCAATCTGGGCGGCGCGGCCTTCATTACCCCGATCGCGGTCGGCGACAAGCTGTTCGTCGTCACCTCGGACGGCAAGCTGGTCGCGATCAGCTGATTATTCCGGCCGGCGCCGCTTGACGCGGAGGCAATCTCTCGCGTAAAGCGGCGCCGATGACCTTTATCAAGCGCACAACGACAACGACGAAAACCATGGCCCAGGGGCCGGGAGCCGTCGCGCGCGCGTAAAGTCAGTCACGCCAAGCACATCTTCCGAATACGCCCCGTCCGACCGGCCGGGGCTTTTTTATTGCCTGAAGGGGACCTTTATCATGCGTAACAAGACTGTCGCCATCGTCGGCGCCACCGGCGCCGTGGGCCGCGAATTCATCGGCTGCATCGAGCGCCGCGGCGTTCCCGTGAAGCAGTTGAAGCTGCTGGCCAGCGCGCGTTCGGCCGGGAAGACCTATGATTTCCGGGGGGAAACCCTGGTTGTCGAAGACACGACGCCGGAAGCCTTTGAAGGCGTCGATATTGCCCTGTTTTCCGCCGGCAGCGGCATTTCCAGGCAATTTGCACCGATTGCCGTGAAGGCCGGGGCGGTTGTGGTCGACAATTCTTCCGCCTTCCGTGCCGACCCCGAAATCCCGCTGGTCGTGCCGGAAATCAATGCAGCCGCCATCAAGACCCACAAGGGCATTGTCGCCAACCCGAACTGCGCCGCCATCACGACCCTGGTGCCGCTGTGGCCGATCCACCAGGTCAATCCGGTAAAACGCCTGATCGTTTCCACCTACCAGGCCGCGTCGGGCGGCGGCGCGGCTCTGATGGAAGAACTTGAAAACGCCACGCGGGCCTATCTCGATGGCCGCCCCCATGAGCCCAAGGTCGTAAAATATCCCTATGCTTTCAACCTCTTCAGCCACAACACCGCCATTGATCCGGAAACCGGATATAATGACGAGGAAACGAAGGTCATCAAGGAAACCCGGAAGATTTTCGGCGATGAGACCATCGCCGTCAGCGCTACCTGCGTCCGCGTACCGGTTCTGCGCGCGCACTCGGTGTCGATGACCTTCGAATGCGAACGGCCGATTGCGCCGGAAGAGGTGAGGGCGATCCTGGCGAACGCGCCGGGCGTGCGGCTGGTCGACGACCGGGAAGACAATTATTTCCCGATGCCCAAGGATGCTTCGGGACAGGACGACGTGCTGGCGGGCCGTATCCGCCGGGATCTGTCGGACGCGTCGGGACGCTCGATCTCGATGTTCGTCGCCGCCGACCAGTTGCTGAAGGGGGCGGCGCTGAACGCGGTACAGATCGCGGAATTACTGTAGCACCTTGCGCACGGCGGCCGGGTACAGACGATGCTCTTCGACCAGGACCCGCGCCGCCAGCGTTTCGGCGGTGTCTTGGGGCAGGACCGGCACGCGCGCCTGGGCGATGATTTCACCTTCGTCGACACCCGGCGTCACCCAATGGACGGTGGCGCCGTGCTCCTTGACCGCAGC
Organism: uncultured Asticcacaulis sp.; assembly: GCA_936940865.1. Classification (GTDB taxonomy): domain Bacteria; phylum Pseudomonadota; class Alphaproteobacteria; order Caulobacterales; family Caulobacteraceae; genus Asticcacaulis. The sequence continues at coordinate 8,576 of CAKZJB010000049.1, forward strand.
TTCCAGCGCGCGTTCGTGCGTGTGGAGGCCCTTGAAGTCGGGCAGCAGGGCGGGGTGGATATTGATCATCCGGCCTTGCCACCGCTCGACCAGCCATGGCGTGAGAATCCGCATATAGCCGGCCAGGCAGATGAACTCGACGCCGCGTTCGCGCAAAGCCGCGTCGACGGCGCGTTCGTGCGCCTCGCGGTCCTTGCCGTAGGGCTTGTGGTCGATGGCAACCGCTTCGATACCCTGGGACCGGGCCCATTCAAGTCCCTTCGCCGTGGGGTCGTTCGACACCACGACAATGAACTCCGCCGGGAAATCCGGCACCTTCGCCGCCTCGACCAGGGCCATCATGTTCGAGCCCCGGCCGGAGATGAAGATGGCGGCCTTCGTCTTCCGCGTCATTTTATTTCGCCGCCAGCTGGCCGCAGACGAAGGCGTCTTCGCCGGCATTCAGCAGGGCCGCCAGGACAGCATCGACGTTGCGGGGCGATACATACAGGACGAAGCCGACACCGCAGTTGAAGGTTCGCTGCATTTCACGGCGTTCGATATTGCCGGTCTCGGCCAGCCATTTAAAGACGGGCGGCAGTTCCCAGGCGTCGAAATCGAACTGCGCGGTCAGGCCTTCGCGCACCGCGCGATCGGGATTTTCGATCAGGCCGCCGCCGGTGATGTGCGCGGCGCCCTTGATCAGGCCGGCCTTCATCAGCGGCAGGACCGGCTTGACGTAAATCTTCGTCGGTTCCAGCAGCGCCTGAGCCAGGGACAAATCCTTGGCAAAGGGCGCGTCGGCCGCCCAGCCAAGGCCCGAGACCTCAACCACCTTGCGGATCAGCGAATAGCCGTTGGAGTGCGGGCCCGATGAAGCCAGGCCGATAATGACGTCGCCTTCGCGCTGGTCGTCGAGGCGCGGCAGCACCTTGTCACGGTTGACCGCGCCGACGCTGAAACCGGCCAGATCGTAGTCGTCGCCTTCGTACATGCCCGGCATTTCGGCGGTTTCACCACCGACCAGAGCGCAGCCGGCGCGCTTGCAGCCTTCGGCGATGCCGGCGACGACGCGGCGGGCGGTGTCGACCTCGAGCTTCGAGGTGGCATAGTAGTCCAGGAACATCAGCGGTTCGGCGCCTTGCGCCAGCAGGTCGTTGACGCACATGGCGACAAGATCGATGCCGACCGTGTCGTGACGGTGGGTTTCGATGGCGATGCGCAGCTTGGTGCCGACGCCGTCCGTGGTGGTGACGATCAGCGGATCGTCATAGCCCGCGGCCTTGAGGTCGAACAGGGCGCCGAATCCGCCCAGCGAGGCTTCGGCGCCGGGGCGGCGGGTGGCTTTCGCCAAAGGTTTGATGGCGTCGACCAGGGCTTCGCCAGCATCGATGTCGACGCCGGATTGGGCATAGGTGAGGCCGTTTTTCAACTCAGGCATAGGGGTTCCTGGCGGTATGTCTTGAATTTTTGGGGTTTGGAGCCCCGTTCGGCTTTGCTATAGCTACAAAATGAGTCCAATTACAAACACGAATGACCTGATCGCGTTCTGCGACCTGCTGAAAGCGGCTCCGTTTATCACGGTCGACACCGAGTTCATGCGCGAGACGACCTACTGGCCGAAGCTGTGCCTGATCCAGGCCGCCAGCGCGGACCATGCCGGCATTATCGACCCTTTGGCCAAGGATCTGGATCTAAAGCCTTTTCTCGATATCCTGGCCGACGAAAAGGTTCTCAAGGTCTTCCACGCCTGCCGTCAGGACATGGAAATCTTCTTCAATCTGGGCGTGACGCCCGCGCCGGTCTTCGACACCCAGGTCGCCGCCATGGCCGCCGGCTACGGCGATCAGGTCGCCTACGATTCGCTGGTCCGGCAGAAGCTTAAGATCGACATCGACAAGGGGTCGCGGTTTACCGACTGGACCCGGCGTCCGCTTTCGGAACAGCAACTGCAATACGCCCTGGGCGACGTCACGCACCTAGCCAAGGTCTATGTCCGCCTGCGCGACCGCCTGGCCAGGGACGGGCGGCTCGATTGGGTGTCCGAGGAAATGAAGGCGCTGAGCCACCCCGCCCTCTATTCGACCAGCCCGGAAGACGCCTGGAGGCGCCTCAAGCCGCGCAAGACTTCGGTGAAATACATGGCCGTCTTTGCCCAGGTCGCCGCCTGGCGCGAGCGTACGGCCCAGGAACGCGACATGCCGCGCGGCCGAATCCTCAAGGACGAGGGCGTCGACGAAATCGCGACGCAACTGCCGACCGACGCGGCCGCCTTCGATCACCTGCGTTCGACCTCCAAGGGCTTCGGGGCGTCGAAATTCGGGCAGGAACTGGCCGACATCATTCGCGCCACCTTGAAAAACCCCGACGCTTACGCGCCCAAGGTCGAAAGGAGCGCGCCGCCGGTCCAGGTGCCGGCCTCGGTCGTCGAACTCCTGAAGGTCCTGCTGCGCATCCGGTGCGAGGAAGAGGGGGTGGCGCCCAAGCTTCTGGCCACGGTGTCCGACCTTGAAAAGATCGCGCTGGACGACGATGCCGACGTGCCGGCGCTGCACGGCTGGCGCCGCAAGGTGTTCGGCGAGGACGCGCTGCGGCTCAAGCGCGGGGAACTGGCGCTGGTGCTTAACGGCACCAGGGTAGAGGTCGTCGAACTCGACTGACAAAATAGCGCTTGCCGCCGTCCACGGCTCTGTTAACCCTGTTATGTCTATCAACAGGGGAGGTCCATCGTGGACAAGGTTGCAACCAAGGCGCCCAGCAAGGGCTCGGCCACGACGACAGCGCTGCAAATGGGGCTGATGCTGTTTCTCCTCACCCGCCTGGGCGCGTTCGTATTCGGGGCCTGGTGGGGGGCGACGGCCGTTCCGGCCTTGCGGGCCTTCCTGCAGGGCGCGCAAATTCCCAATGTCGAGGTCACGCTCGACCGTATTCTTGGACTGGCGCTGTTTCCGTTCAACATGGCCATTCTGGTCGTGCTGGCGCCGCTGTTCGGCTGGTGGATTTATTCGCGTGTCGACAAGGCCCGGCAGGATGTCGTCGGATGGCTGGGCGCGCTGATCTTTTCCGTTTTCGATGCCGTCATATCCCTGGTCTTCGCAGGCATCGAGCAGCATCTCGGCTATGTCGTCACGCTCATTCCGCTGCTGATCGGAGAAGGCATCATCATTCTGTGGGTGATGTTCTTCATGGGGATCGGTTTCAACCTCGCCAAGCTGTTCAAGGCGCCGCTGTAAGGCCTAATCCTTCACGATCGCCAGATTGAGCTTCAGCGCCTGGGCCAGCGCCCGGGCGCGGCGGCGCGTCTGTTCGCCCAGCAGCAGGTCTTCCCATCCCTTTTCGGCCATCAGCGTCAGATGACGGTCGTGCTGGCGCAGGCGCGCCAGCGACAGAAGCTTGGCCGACTTGGCCGACAGGTCGCAGCCCAGCCGCAGCAGCAGGCCCAGTTGCGTCGCGGTCTGAAGCATGTCGTCGCCCAGGATGCGGCTTATCAGAACCGGCTCGCGACCATAGGCGTCGCCGCTGTAGCGCGTGTAAAGAGTGCACGCCAGGAAGACACGCTCCTGATGACTCTGGCCGGGAATCGGCGCGCGCAGGACCTGGTCCGAGGCGAGGTCCGCACGGTGGTCCGGATGCAGGCGGGCGCCGATGTCGGAAAGCTTGGCCGCGGCGCGAATCAGCTTTTCCGGCGGACGGTCGAACAAGCCTTCGGCCCCGGCGTAGAAGTTGAGTGCCCAGTCGGCCAGGGCCGGACCGAGATTGTCATTGATGCCGAGCCGGCCGCCGAGCGCCGCGCATCCGGCGATGAGCGGGTCGTCGAGCTTCAGTTCGGCCGGCAGCGAATCGAACAACAGCCCCTCACGCAAGCCGAAGGCCGAAAAGCACAGCGAATCGAAACGGAAGGATTCGATCAGGCACTGCAGCACAAGCGCGGCATAAGAGATGTTGTCGAGGCGCCGTTTGGTGACGCCCGGCACCTTTTCCAGAGAGGAGGGTGACTGGCTGGCGATCAGGCGCGCGATCGAAATGGCTTCGCGCGCCGGAAGTTCAAATTGTTGAATGACATGCAGCGGATAGTTCTGCTTCTGCATCCAGATCAGCGCCAGGTTCCGCCAGGCACCGCCGACGGCATGGAACTGCCCGCCCGCGAACCGTGAGGTCAGGGGCTCAAGCTGTCCCATGATGGTGCGGTATGTGCGGTCCGTGTCGATGGGCGCCGGCGCACCGAGCGCGAACGGTCCCAGCGGCAGGGTAATGCCGTTGTTGCCGGCTTCGCCTTCCAGGTGGATCAGTTCGAGGCTGGAGCCGCCGAGGTCGCCGACGACACCCTTGGCGTCAAGGTGGCCGCAATGGACGCCCTGGGCCGAATAGTGGGCCTCCTCGGCACCGGAAAGCACCCTGACGCGGAAGCCCGTTTCTTCCAGCACGCGGGCGACGAAGGCAGGGCCATCGGCGGCTTCACGGACGGCGGCGGTCGCGACCGGATGGATATGGGCAAGGTCGTAGGATTCGAGGATGGCTTTGAAGCGGCGCAGCGCGATCAGGCTTTCGCGCACGCCGTCGGGGTGCAGGCGGCGGGTCGTGCGCATTTCGCGCCCCAGTCCGGCCAGGACCTTTTCGTTGAATATGGGCCAGATCGAGCGGCCTTCGACGCGGTAGATGACCAGGCGGACCGAGTTGGACCCGATATCGATGACGGCGGTATTGTAAGCCAGACCGCGCGACATGGTCATGGCTTCAGACGCTGCCAGATCTTCTGACGCAGTATGGGCGGTGTCGTGCATGCCTTACTCGATCGGTCGGGCGCGCGCAGGTCCCGCGGCCCGTTCTTAATTGGGTTTGCGCCCGAGCGACTTAAAAAAGCAAGCGCTATTTACGCACGCCCACATGGTCGAAGGCCTGGGGGAGGACCTTGGCGCCGCGGCCACGGCCCGAAAGCGACGGGTTGGTCATGAAATAATCGTGCGCCGAGAACGGTTTATCCAGATGACTTGTATCGACGCGTGAATAGGTGCCGTCGCTGCCCAACTGCCAGCTCTGGGCCTCGTCATTGAGGTTGGCGACCATGATCTGGTCCAGCACCTGGCGGTGCACGGTCGGGTTTTCGACCGGAATCAGCACCTCGACGCGGCGGTCGAGATTGCGGCCCATCCAGTCGGCCGAGCTGATGAAGACGCGCGCCTGGTCCGAAGGCAGGGTGTGGCCATTGGCGAAGCAGACGATGCGCGTGTGCTCCAGGAAACGGCCGACGATCGACTTTACCCGAATATTCTCGGAAATGCCCGGCACGCCCGGACGCAGGCAGCAGATACCGCGGATGACCAGGTCGATCTGCACGCCGGCCTGTGACGCCTGGTAGAGTTTGCGGATGATCGGCGCATCGACCAGGGCGTTGAGCTTGGCCCAGATCTGCGCCGGCTTGCCGGCCTTGGCATTCATTATTTCCTGATCTATCAGATGCATAAGGCCAAGTTTCAAGGTGACGGGTGAGAAGTAGAGCTTCTCCATGACCTCAGGCCGCGCATAGCCGGTGATGAAGTTGAAGACGCGCATGGCGTCGCGCCCCATCTCGGCATTGGTCGTGAACAGGGACAGGTCGGTGTAGATCTTGGCCGTGATCGGGTGGTAGTTGCCGGTGCCGAAATGGCAGTAGGTCCGCAGGGATTCGCCTTCGCGGCGGACGACGACCGACAGCTTGGCGTGGGTCTTGTACTCGACGAAGCCGTAGACGACGTGGACGCCGGCGCGTTCCATGGCGCGCGCCCAGCGCAGATTGGCCTCTTCGTCGAAGCGCGCCTTGATTTCGATCAGGGCGGTGACGTTCTTGCCCTGCTCGGCGGCCTCGATCAGCGCGGCGACGATCGGCGAGTCTTTCGATGTGCGATACAGCGTCTGCTTGATGGCGATGACATTGGGATCGCGCGCCGCCTGGCGCAGGAACTGGACGACGGCGTCGAAGCTTTCGAACGGATGGTGGACCAGGATGTCCTTTTCGCGGATGGCGTTGAACATGTCGCCGCCATTGTCGCGGATTCGCTCGGGGAAACGCGGCTCGAAAGACTTGAACTTCAGGTCAACGCGGTCCGAGGGGATCAGGGCCGACAACTCGGCCATGCCGAGGATGCCGTTGATCTGGACCTCATCCTGCGGAGCGACGTGCAGTTGCTCGACGATGAAGCTGCGCAGGTCGTCGGGCATGCCGGAATCGATCTCGACGCGGACGACCGAACCGAGGCGGCGCTGCTTGATCAGGGCCTCGAACTCGCGCACCAGGTCTTCGGCTTCTTCTTCCAGTTCGATATCGGAGTCGCGCAGGATGCGGAACAGGCCGCGCGCCGTGATGTCGAAGCCCGGAAAGAGCTGGTTGAGGAACAGCGAGACGAAATTTTCGAGGCTGATGAATTTGCGGCGGGCCGGGGCGGCGTCACCGCCGCGGCGCGATGATGGCTCGATTTCCCAGAAACGCTTCACGCCGGTCGGGATCGGCACCAGGGCATACATGGCCTTGCTGTCGAAGCGGCGCGTCAGCTTCAGCACGATCGAGAAGCCGAGGTTCGGAATGAAGGGGAAGGGGTGCGCCGGGTCGATGGCCAAAGGCGTCAGCACCGGGAAGAGCTGGGTCTCGAACTGGCGCTCCAGCCACGCCTTGTCGGTCTTGTTGACGTCCTTGGGATCGAGGACGATCAGGCCTTCGGTGCTCAGCTGTTCGCGCAATTGCAGCCAGATGGCCTGCTGCTTGGCCATCAACTGGCTGGCGACGCGGTTGACCGACTCAAGCTGCTCGGCTGGCGTATGGCCGTCTTCGGAAAGGACGCGCACGCCTTCGCGCACCTGGCCCTGCAGACCGGCGACGCGCACCATGTAGAATTCATCGAGGTTGTTGGCCGAGATCGACAGGAAGCGCAGACGTTCCAGCAAAGGATGGCGCGGATTTTCCGCTTCCTCGATGACGCGCTTGTTGAAGGCCAGCCACGACAGTTCGCGATTGATGTAGAAGGCGCCGCCCAGGCGCTCCAGCGCCGCCAGGTCGACCTGTTTGACCTCGGGAACGGCCTCGCTCAGGCCGGCCTGGGCTTCGGCCAGGGCGTGTTCGGCCGAATCGGCGGTGTCTACGGGGCGGGCAGCGGTGGCTTCGGTCATGGCGGTCGCAAGCGTGTCGGGGAGGACGAAACCGCCACTATAACGCGGTTTCTCCTTGGAATGGTTAAATTTCAGGATTTCGCGCTGCTTTTACACGCCGTTTTCGTCATCGAATGGAAAGCGCATGCTGTCGTCGAAGAAATCCCGGACGAGGCTACGGTTGAATGCACGTCCGTTGGCATAGTGCTCCAGTTCCGTGACAATTTTTTGTGCGGCGGCGACGGAACGGTCCATGCGGCTGGCGATGTAGGCGATGGCGTCGGGCGAGGGCGAGATGGCGCGCTCGGCGAACAGCTTGTGCAGGATGGCTTCCAGCAGGTCCTCGCCGGGCTCGGGGACGGGCAGCAGCCGTATGGCAATCAGGCGCGACGCCAGGTCGGGAACGGAGACCTGCCATTCGCGAGGGTGCTTTTTTGTCGCAAGAACAAAGGGTTTTCCGATCGATTGCAGGTGATTGTAGAGATGGAAAAGGGCTTCCTGCGATGCCTGCTCCGCGTCGTCCACCACCACGCCGGTCGTGATCGCCGCGGCGTTCAGGCCAAATGTATCCACCGCATCGAGGTAGGTGGCGCCTGTTTCGGCGGCGAAGACATGCCCCAGATGCGTCTTTCCGCTGCCGGAGGGTCCGAAAAGCAAAAGCTGCGGCGAAATCCAGGTCGAGGGCGCCAACACCACGTCGAGCAGGGCGGCAAGCGCTCCGTCCGTGACCAGACGGTCTCGGCTGAAGCGGTCGGGCGCCTTGAGGTCGAGGGGCAGTTGATGTGACATGTGAAGAATCTAGGGAAGCCCGAGGCAAATGACAATCGTCCCGCCTGTGCCAAGCCTGTGGACGCCGGAGCGGCTTCTGTGGATGCAAAACCGGTGTTTTCGTCTTGACATCGGCCACGCAACATGTGCCCTTCCGCCCGAAAGTTTCACCCTGTCAAAGCTCAGATTCCGGGTTTACCCAATGCATCTCTATCGCTCCCACACCTGCGGCGCCCTGCGCCTGTCCGACGCCGGGCAAGGCGTGCGCCTGTCGGGCTGGATTCACCGCAAGCGCGATCACGGCGGCCTTCTGTTCATCGACCTGCGCGACCATTACGGCCTGACGCAACTGGTGTTCAATCCGTCGTCGCCGGGCTTCGCCAAGGTCGAGCGCCTGCGCGCCGAAAGCGTCATCCGCGTCGACGGTAACGTCATCGCGCGCGACGCCGACGTCATCAATCCGAACCTGCCGACCGGCGAGATCGAAGTGGTCGTCGCCGACGTCGAGGTGTTGTCGGAAGCTGCCGAACTGCCGCTGCCCGTCTTCGGTGAGCCGGAATATCCCGAAGAAATCCGCCTGAAGAACCGCTTCCTCGACCTGCGCCGTGAAACGCTTCACCGCAACATCGTCCTGCGTTCGCAGATCATCGCCGACATCCGCCAGCGTATGATCGATCAGGGCTTCCTGGAATACCAGACGCCGATCCTGACGGCGTCGTCGCCGGAAGGGGCGCGCGACTTCCTGGTGCCGTCGCGCCTGCATCCGGGCAAGTTCTACGCCCTGCCGCAGGCGCCGCAGCAGTTCAAGCAGTTGCTCATGGTGTCGGGCTTCGACCGCTACTTCCAGATCGCGCCGTGCTTCCGCGACGAAGACCTGCGCGCCGACCGCAGCCTCGAATTCTACCAGCTCGACGTCGAGATGAGCTTCGTGACGCAGGAAGACGTCTTCGCCGCCATCGAACCCGTCATGCACGGCGTCTTCGAAAAGTTCGGCGAAGGCAAGCGCGTCTCGTCCTATCCGTTCCAGCGCATCCCGTACCGCGAAGCGATCGCCAAGTACGGCTCGGACAAGCCCGACCTGCGCAACCCGATCGAGATGCAGGACGTCTCCGACCACTTCCGCGGCGGCGGCTTCGGCCTGTTCGCGCGCATTCTCGAGACGCCGTCGAATGCCGTCTGGGCCGTGCCGGCGCCGAAGGGCGGCAGCCGGGCCTTCTGCGACCGCATGAATTCGTGGGCGCAGGGCGAAGGCCAGCCGGGCCTCGGCTACATCTTCTGGTCGGAAGACCAGGGCGGCTGGGGCGGCCCGATCGCCAAGAACCTCGGCGCCGAGCCGACGACCGCCCTGATGGCTTCGCTGGGTCTGGGGCAGGGCGATGCGGCCTTCTTCGTGGCGGGCGATCCCAAGGTCTTCTACAAGTTCGCCGGTTCCGCGCGCACCAAGGTCGGCACCGATCTGAACCTGGTCGACGAGGACCAGTTCAAGTTCTGCTGGATCGTCGACTTCCCGATGTTCGAATGGAACGAGGACGAAAAGAAGGTCGACTTCTCGCACAACCCGTTCTCCATGCCGCAGGGCGAGATGGAAGCCTTGCTGACCAAGGATCCGCTCGACATCCTGGCCTATCAGTACGACATCGTGTGCAACGGCTACGAGCTGTGCTCGGGCGCGATCCGGAACCATAAGCAGGAAATCATGCTGAAGGCGTTCGAGATCGCGGGCTACGGCCACGACGTCGTCGAAAGCCAGTTCGGCGGCATGCTCAACGCCTTCAAGTACGGCGCTCCGCCGCACGGCGGCCTGGCGCCTGGCATCGACCGTATCGTCATGCTGCTCGCCGGCCAGACGGCCATCCGTGAAGTCATCGCCTTCCCGCTGAACCAGCAGGGCCAGGACGTGATGATGGGCGCGCCGTCCGAAGTTCAGGACAAGCAGTTGAAGGAACTGCATATCCGCACGGCCCTGCCGATCAAGGTTTGAGGATCGCATTGAAGACAAAAAAGCCCGCCCTTTTGCAAGGGCGGGCTTTTTCATTTGACCGGACGGGTTACCGCGCCTGGCAGCGCGGGATACGCAGGCCGCGCGGCAGTTCGGTGCTTTCGTCGCCGCAGGTGCGATCGAGCTGGCGCTGCGTCAGGCCGACGGCCGTCGACATTTCGGCGCCGGAAAAGTTGACGCCGTCGAGGATGGCGCCCTTGAAGTTGGCGTGCTCCAGATAGGCGCCCACAAAATTGGCATTGGTCAGGTTGGCGCCGGCGAAGCTGACGCGGCCGAACAGGGCGCCCGAACCGTTGATGTCGCGCAGGTCAGCGCCGGCGAAGGTGGTGCCGTTGAAGATGCCGAGGCCCATGTCCGATTGGCGCAGGCGCGCGCCGGCAAAGTTCTTGCCCTTGAGTTCGCGGTTGTTGAAATCGGCCTGGAACAGGTTGCAGCGCGGGCAGGACGCGCCGTTCTGGGCGCGATCGACCTGGGCGGCGTTCTGGGCGAATGCCGGCGATGACAGGAGAGCCAGGGCCGCGACGACCGGAAGAATGCGTTTCATAAGGGGACACCTTCGCTGAATTTGGTCGGACTGTTGCAAATGCGGTGCCTCGGTGGAGGAAGTGATCCACAGATTACACAGATTGCTGAGATTTTCAGTGCCTTATTGGCAACGTCTGCATAAGTCGGTGACGAGAGCGCTTCGCGCTAAGCGCAGCGTCATTCGTAGCCATGCACGAATATCAGATTAACACACTGAATGATCTGTGAAATCTGTGGATCCCTTTGAATTCTAACCGTTCTCGGCGTCTTCCTCGACGGCCTTGAGGTTTTCGGGCGACTGCTCTCGCGGTCGGCCAAACGGCACCACGACCAGATTGTCGGTCGTGCCGCGCGCAAAGCCCTTGGATATCAGCCGCGAAGCGGGCAGGGCGTCGTCGGGCACGCTTTCGCCCTGGCCCAGGCCGTCGGCATTCAACGCGTCCCGGTCGGCATTGGCCAGGTCGTCGCGGTCGAGATACGAGATCGCCAGTTCCCGGAAGATATAGTCGAGAATCGACGTTGCCGAGCGCACGCGGTCATTGCCTGTGACCGGGCCGGCCGGCTCGAAGCGCGTAAAGACGAAGGCGTCGACGAATTCGTCGAGCGGCACGCCGTACTGAAGGCCGATCGACACCGCAATGGCGAAGTTGTTCATCAGCGAGCGGAAGGCCGCGCCTTCCTTGTGCATGTCGATGAAGATTTCGCCGAGCGCTCCGTCGCCGTATTCGCCGGTATGGATATAGACCTTGTGACCGCCGACGGCCGCCTTCTGGATATAGCCTTTGCGGCGGTCGGGCAGCTTCTGGCGGGAGCGATCGCGCTCGATGACCTTTTCGACGACGCGCGGCCCCTGCGGTTCGCGTTCCGCTACGGCTGCGGGCCGGCGCGGCGCGTCTTCGACCTCGGGGATGTCGAGCGCAAAGCCCGCTGGGGCCTCGGGCCGTGTTACCGACAGGGCGCGCAGCCCCATATTGGCCGCCAGCGAATAGAGATGCATGGCTTCGGTCGCGCCCTGGTCCCAGGCGACGGCGACCGGCGCGGTCGACGGCGTGTCGAGGAAGGTCTCCAGGCGCTGACGGACGATCAGGCGGCCCTTGACGTTGAGCGGTGCGACCAGCGACCAGGCGACCGCATCGTTGACGCGGACGGCGTCGAGATCGCGGCTGCCGAAAATGAAGGCGTCGGCGGCGGCGATCTCGTCACGCGAAAAACCCAACGCTTCCAGAAGGTTGAAGGCGGGATCGCCGAGGTCGTGTTCATCGATGCCCCACAGGTCGCGCACCAGACTGGGATCGAGCACGGTCATGGTTTCACGCAGGGAATTCGCTGTTCCCACGGCATCCTGCAGGCGGCCGATTTCGAAGTCGCTGAGCCCCTTGGCCTTGAGGGTACCGACATTGACGCCGGGAGCTTCGATCAGGGTGCGGTGGCCCAGCCGTGCATCGCGTACGGCGCGCCAGTCGGCGCCGGAGGCGCGCAGGCCCCGGATGACGCAGACCTTGAGCGTCGGCAGCAGCACGCCATCGTCGCTTTCCATGACGGTCAGGATGTCGTCGAGCCCGGCGTCGCCCAGACCAACACCCAGCCGCAGGGACAGTTCCGCGTCGTTGAACAGGGCGGTGACCTGACCGTTGCGCAGGCCCGTCGCCTTGGCGAGTTTCAGCGCCGTCTGAGCCAGCTCGAGCGCGTGGCTCTTGAGTTCCGAAACGCCGGTCAGTGCCGTCGTTTCATAAAGATTGCGGCTGAGGCGATCGAGTTCCTCGGAACGGATGGCGGCGTAACCGTCATGGGCGCCGAGCCGTGCGGCGAGGCGGGCCGAGGCATGGACGGCGGCGGCCTCGAACAGGGCGGTGACGTGCGCGGCGAAATCGAGGCCCGAAGCGTCGCGCAGGGAAAGGCCGTGCGCCATGGCGGCTTCGGCCAGGCCCGCGATGGTCAGGCCCAGAGGCCGCGTGGCGTGGCGGGCATGCGCATCCACGGCCTCAGCCGAATAGGAAATAGACGCTTCGATATCAAGGGCCTGGACCCAAAGGCTGATGCAATCGATCAGGGCCTCGACGTTGAACAGCCCTTCTTCGCCGACAAACCGTTCAAGGTTGATGGCGGCGCGGGCGGCGACGTTCTGGGCCTCGACGGCCTCGGCGTCGAGCGGGGAGAAGACAAGATGAAGGCCGGGCGTCTCCATGGCCGCCTCGGCCAGCATGACCGCCGAAGGATCGCCGGCACCGACAAGGTCGCGCTCGGCAATGACGGCGCGATGACGGACGTGACCGGCGGCGACGCTCTGGCCCTGGCCCCAGGGGCTGTCGGCGCCGCTTTGGCCGAGCTGGATCTGACGCGCGATAAGGCTGTCGCTGGCCCCCAGCCGGCGCGCGTTCGCGCACGCCCGGGCGAGCAGGGGGTTGTGGCGCGGACTGGCGCGATGCTCGCCCTCGGCGCGCTGCACGGCCGAGGCTATGGCGTCGAGCGCCTCGGCCAGCCTGGCCTGGGTCGCGGCCTGCAGGGCCTGGGCGCGGGCGTCGCGAAGGATGCGGTTCAGGGCCTGACGGCCGGCATGATCGTCAAGGTGAATGAGGGGGCTTTCCGCCGGCTTCGACACCACGTCGCCGGCGGTCGGGTGGATGCGGTGACCGGCGGCCAGCCCCGCGGCGGGCGCCGCCAGTCCCGACAACATCGTGGCCTCGACTGCTTCGGCGAAGGCCAGCGCTTCTTCAGGGTCGTTGAAATGCCCGAGGCGCAGGCCCCACTGCGACAGGCGATGCGCATAGTCGGCGGTCGCGCCTCCGAAGGCATCGGTGTCGGCGTCGCCGTTGCGCGCCCAGGTGCCGGACGGCAGGTCGGTGGGCCGCGCGTCCGCCCAGTCGAGCCAGGCTTCGGCCTGGGTCGAGGTCAGGCTGCGCGGGCAGATCACCTCGGTAAAGGTCTCGGCGCGTTCGATGACGCGTGATTCGAGGTCGCCCGTGGTGATCAGACGGCTGAGGCTGGGGGTAAGATACACCATGGCGCTTCCGGAATCAGGGGCATTCGGTTAAGGCTATCGTGCGTCGCGCGAAGTTTCAATAAATCTGGTGGGCTGTGCATAAGCCATCCACAATATGTTGGATCGGCACCTGCGCGGTCGTCTGAAAATTTTTGACGGGCGTGACCGGGCGGCGCTTTACCTGCCCGAAGCGCGTCTTTATAGTCGCGCCGACAAGTCTGGCGGGCCTTGCCCCGCCGTGTAATTGGGATTTGAGACCTTGCTGGCAAATTTATTCACCTGGTGGGCCGGTAGCGGCACGATCGGTACGATCTGGACGACCTGGACGCGCGGCCGCTATGTCGGGGCCGACGAGTTCGGCAACCGCTATTATGAAGACCGCACGGCGAAGCAGTCCTATGACAAGGGCCGCAAGCGCCGCTGGGTGAAGTACAAGGGGTATGCCGACGCGTCGAAGATTCCGCCCGACTGGCACGGCTGGATGCACTATATCTACGACACCCCGCCGTCAGAGCAGCCGCTGCCGAAGAAGGCCTGGGAAAAGCCGCATCTGCCCAACATGTCGGGCACGCCGTTCGCAACCTATCCGCAGGGCTCCCTGAACAACCCCGAGTCGCAGCAGCGCCAGCCCTCGACCGGCGACTATGAGGCCTGGAACCCGTAAATACATGAAAGCGATCCGGCACAATCCGCGCCTTCGTCCCGCCGCCCTGGCCGTGGCGGGGCTGGCCCTGTGCCTGATCGTGCCGGCTGTCGCCCAGGTGCCGCCGCCGTCGCGGCATGACGACAGCGGCAAGGTGCCGCACTATGTCGACAATGCCGATTACGATCGACAGCCCTATTATGTCGACGGCGTCGAGTACAAGCCGTATTCAGCCGACAACAAGAAGAAGGCCAAGGCGGCGGCCGATACGGTCAAGACGCCCAGGCCGCAGCAGCAGGCCGATGTGCCCGATTACGTGACGCCGGCGCCCCAGCCCGAAACCGAACTGCATCCGTTCTCGCCGTCCTCGGCCTCGGCGCGCAGCAGCGCCGCGGCGTCGTCTTCATCGGCGGCGCGGACCGAAGCGGCCGCGCCCGTGCAGCAGGCGGCGGCATCGTCTTCCAGTTCCCAAACGCCCTATGTGCCGAAAAAGCGTCCCCGCTATGCGGTGGCCATCATCGAGGCGCTCGACAAGATTTCTTCGGAAAGCGTGCGCTTCGAAGCGCCGATTGGCCAGCCGGTCCGCTACAAGGGCCTGATCTATCTGGTCAAGGCATGCGAGACCGCCGCCGACGATGAAGCCATGCAGGATGCCATGGCCTGGATGCAGGTGCGCACCAGTTCGGTCACCGCCAGCAACGGGACGCTGACCAAGTCCAAGGAAATCTTCCACGGCTGGACCTACGCCTCGTCTCCCGGGCTGAACCCGCTGCAGCATCCGATTTACGACGCCTGGGTCGTCGGTTGCCGCAAGCCGCTTCCGGGCACGTCGTCGTAGTCAAAATTGTCGTAACGCCTTGCTGGGGAGTACGCTTGCCGCCTTCAACGCGACCGTACCGACCGTGATGACGGCAATAATCGTTGATAATCCCAGACTTGCCACAAAGAACCATGGACTGATGGCCGTGCGGTCATCGAATTGTCGCAGCCACGACGACAGGATGCCATATGCAGCCGGCCAGGACATCAGGTTCCCGACAACGACCGGCTTCAGGAATTGAATGATAAGCATGCAAGTAACCTGCCCGCCGGACGCACCCAGACTCTTGCGGATGCCGATCTCCACCGAACGGTTGGAGGCAGTGAATACAGACATGCCAAACAGGCCAATAGCACCGATGAAGCCGGCGGCCAGACTGCCTACGGCCATCAGCCGGGTATTGCGTCGGTCGTCGGCATAATAGTAATTGAGAGCATCGCGCAGGCTCGTGATGGAAATGGGCACGTCGGGTTTTACCTGGTGCCAGACTTCGATGAGACGCCGGCGCATATCGGCCTCGGATACCTGGTTAAAACGGATCACAGTCGATGCTGTCTGGCTGGCCGCTTCTCGATAAAGATAGACGGTTGGGACAATGTCCATTTCGGGATTATCCATGCGCTGGCTCGTGACCACACCTACGATGTGAAGACGCCCGTTTTGATATAGCAGATCCTGGCCCAGCGCCTCGGCGGCTGACCTGTAGCCGAAGGCAGAGACAGCGACCTGGTTGATGTCGACATTGACGGTCGTTTGGAGAGGGGCCGGACGGCGCGGATCAAGATCCGTATTGTCAATGCTTGACACCACGCGCCCGAGGATCAGCGACGTGCCGTAGGTCTTGAAATAGTCGCCCGCCGTTCCTTCGAATTGTACAATCTGTTGGTGGCTGTTGGAGCGCTGGGGACGGACAACGACCTTGCCGTTAAGATGAGTCGGGCCGGGGACATTGCCGGCAGCAACCCCTACAACGCCTGGAATACGCCGCCAACGACTCTGGATTAATTCGATGTCGTCCGGCGTGACATACTGGCTGATCATTGAATCGGTAGTGAGAATGCCGTTCCGGCTAAAACCGAGATTGGACGTCTCGATATGCTGAAGCTGGGCCATTAACCCGGCCAGAACGATAAAGAGGCTGCCGACAACAAAGAATTGCAGGACGACCAGAGCTTCGCGTACCCGGTTTTGGTGCGGCGACTGTGTGAAACGGGACGAGGCGAGAGAGGTCGCGGCAGGATTACGTGAAAGAACGAAGGCCGGATACACGGAGGCGGCGAGGCCGGCTCCCAAGACAAGGCTGCAAAGTTCCAGAAGCCAGCCGGCATTGGTAAGGTAGTCAAGTTTCAGGGACAGTGAGCCGACGTGGTTGATCGTCGGTAGCGCAAGCTCAACCAGACTCATCGCGATGATGAGAACTATGCCTATGCCGCTCAAGTCTTCGGTAATGAACTGCACACGCAGGTTTTGCGTCGTGGCGCCCGCGGATTTGCGCAAGGCCACCTCGCGAGCGCGAACTCCGGCACGGACGGTTGACAGGTTGACATAGTTTATAAGAGCGATGCCCAGGGCAATCGCGGCGGCCGCGGTGATGGCGATTACGCCCGCACGCGCCTGCGGCGCGGCCAGGTGCTCGTCGACCAGCGGCATCAGGCGGACATGGATTTGGGCGGCGCTGAGGATGCCCTTTTCGCGGGCACGCAGTATTTCTCCTTTTGAGCGGACGATGGCATCAAGCCTGGTATTGATGGCATCGGCGGCGCGATGTGACGGCAGGCGTACAAAGTTCCGTTGCCGCGCAACCGACCAGGTATTCCAGTATATTTCAGTGGCTATTCGTGACGGTGTGAGGAGACGGACAAAGTCGAAATGAAGACTGGAGTTTTTCGGTAGCGAGCGTATGACGCCGGTTATGCGCCATGTTCGCAGGCCGCCCATCGAAGGCGTCGCGTAATAGCCATCGTCTGCCATGTCCAGTGTCCGGCCGACAACGCCGGTCGTCCCAAAGTATTTGCGGGCAATGTCTTCTGAAATCAGGACACTGTCCGGGCCTTTCAATGCGGTGGCCTTGTCTCCGCTGATAAGATCTATATCGAAGACCTTAAAGATATCGGCGTCGACCATCTGTCCGGTCTCTTCGAGTGTGCGGCTTCCCTTCCGGACATTCATGTAACTGGTGGCGATCCGCGTCCCGACCACGTCGGGGAATTCCTTGTGTACCGCATCTAGAAAGAGGCCGGCGCTGCCAAAGGTCGGCGGCCGAGCCTTCTGTCCGGTGCCCCGAATTTGCGTCGTGGCTTCGTAAATCTCCCCGGCATGAGGCAGCCAACGCTCGTAGCTCGTCTCGAACCGGACGAAGAGGCTAAGAATGATAAAGACGGCTATGCCGAAGCTCAGGCCCAGCAGGTTGAGCGCCGCGTAAAGCGGATGTCGCTGAACCGTCCGATAGAAGCAGAGGAGGGCTGTGCCAATCATGACGTGCGCATCCGCGCGGTGCCTTTGACACAGGCATTCGAACGGCAGTTTTGACCGGCTCTAAAGCTCCGCATGCACTTCCCCGCCGCAACTATAGATCATGGCGTGCACAGTGTCACGCCACGCATTCAGTTTTCAGCAAGAACCCTCAGCGCATCCTTGCCCGACGTTTTGCGGGGCAGGGCGTAGAAATCGGCCTTGAGATCGACCGCGTCGGCCAGCAGGTCGAGATAGCGCGCCTTGGGGATTTCGACGACGCCGAACTGTTTCAGGTGCTCGGTCTGGAACTGGCAGTCGAGCAGGTGGTAGCCGCCGGCCTTCAGCCGCGCCACCAGGTGGACCAGGGCGATCTTGGACGCATCGGTCTCGCGCGACACCATGCTTTCGCCGAAGAAGGCGCCGCCGATCGATACACCGTAAAGGCCGCCGATCAGCCGGTCTTCGCGCCAGACCTCGACGCTGTGCGCCAGGCCGCGGGCGAACAGGGCCTGATAAAGCGCCTGGATCGAATGCGATATCCAGGTCGTTGGCCGGTCCGATGCCGCCTCCGCGCACAGCTCGATGATCTGCTGGAAGCTGGTGTCGACACGGACGGCATAGTCATCGCGGCGAACCGTGCGCGCCAGGCGCGACGAGACATGGAAGTCCTCAAGCGGCAGTATCCCGCGCATCGGCGGATCGACCAGGAACAGGTATTCGTCGTCACGCGCATCCGACATGGGGAAAACGCCGTTGCGATAACAGGTAATCAGGTCGTCGAGCGTAAAGTCGGGCACTTTGGTTTCCGGAAAACAGCGCCTTCTGAATAGCGTCAAAGCGCCGTCGCACAAGCCTATTTTCTCGGCTATTCTTCGAGCATCCGCACCGCCTGGGCATGGGCCGACGCCCGAAGCGATTTGCGTAAAGCCACATCGGCGGTGGTGCGCGCCAGCACCATGCCGCCGACGCAGAGCGCGATGATGGCCTGCGCTTTGGCATCGCCGTCGTCGCGGCCGGCCAGGGCCGCGCGGAAGGCCTGCGACATACCCCGGATCAGGTCGGTATACGCTTCACGCGAAGCCTCGCCCAGGTTCCTGGCATCGGAGGGCAGGGCGTAGAGCGGACAATGCTGGGAAACGTCGTCGAAGACCATGTCGCTGAGATAAAGGTCGATCAGCCGCCGCGCCACGAAGCGGGCATTGGTGTATTCGATCCCGCCGTTCCTGGCCTCGACCGCCAGCGGGTTGCAGGTGACGTAGCAGGCGACGACTTCGGTGAATAACTGCTCCTTGCTGCCGAAATGGTGGTAAAAGCCGCCGCGCGTCAGCTCGGCCTCGGCCATGATCTGTTCGATCGTCACCTGGGAAAAGCCGTTGCGCGACAGGGA